>CAIYCW010000082.1 GCA_903924855.1 uncultured Rhodospirillales bacterium
ACAGCCGGCATATTCGGCGAGTGCGTCTTCCAGCGCGCGCAGCGTGTCGACGTCCAGATCGTTGGTCGGCTCGTCGAGCAGGATGACGTTGGCTTCCGATTTCAGCATCTTGGCCAGATGCACGCGGTTGCGCTCACCGCCGGAGAGGATGCCCACCTTCTTCTGCTGGTCCGAGCCCTTGAAGTTGAAGGCGCCGACATAGGCGCGGCTGGCCACCGTGCGCTTGCCGAGATGGATCACGTCGGTGCCGCCGGAGATCTCCTCCCACACGCTCTTGTTCGGATCGAGGCTGTCGCGGCTCTGGTCGACATAGCCGAGCTTGACCGTCTCACCGATGGTGAGCTTGCCGCCATCCGGCGTTTCCTGGCCCACGATCATGCGAAACAGCGTGGATTTGCCGGCGCCGTTCGGCCCGATCACGCCCACGATGCCGCCGGGCGGCAGTTTGAAGTTCAGATCGTCGATCAGCAGCCGGTTGCCGAAGCTTTTGCGCAGCCCTTCCGCGGTGATGACGGTGCCGCCCAGGCGCGGGCCGGGCGGGATGACGATCTCGGCGACACCGCCCTGCTGCTCGTTCGATTTCTGCAGCATCTCCTCGTATTTCTGGATACGGGCCTTGCTCTTGGTCTGGCGCGCCTTCGGGCTGGACTGGATCCATTCCTGCTCGGCGGCCAGGGCCCGCATGCGCGAGGTTTCCTCTTTCTCCTCCTGCTGCAGGCGCTTGCGCTTCTGGTCGAGCCAGGAGGAGTAGTTGCCCTCGAACGGATAGCCGCGGCCGCGTTCGAGTTCGAGGATCCAGTTGGTGACGTTCTCGAGGAAGTAGCGGTCATGGGTGACGACGATCACGGTGCCAGCGAAGTCCCGCAGGGTCTTTTCCAGCCAGGCCACGGATTCGGCGTCCAGATGGTTGGTCGGCTCGTCGAGCAGCAGCAGGTCGGGCTTTTCCAGCAGCAGGCGGCACAGTGCCACACGGCGGCGCTCACCGCCGGAGAGCTTGTCGATCCGGCTGTCGGGCGGCGGGCAGCGCAGCGCGTCGAGTGCGATTTCGATGCGGCGATCCAGCTCCCAGCCATCCTGGCTGTCGATGATCTCCTGCAGCTCGGACTGTTCGGCGAGGAGGGTGTTCATCTCCTCCTCCTCCATCGGCTCGGCGAAGAGGTTGGAGATCTCGTTGAACCGGTCGATCGCGGCCTTGAGCGGGCCGAAGGCAAGCGTGACGTTCTCGGCCACGGTCAGGTCGGGGTCGAGATGCGGCTCCTGCTCCAGGTAGCCGACGCGCACGCCCTCGGCCGCCCAGGCCTCGCCGCCATATTCGGTCTCAACGCCTGCCATGATCTTCATCAGCGTGGATTTGCCGGCGCCGTTGACGCCGAGCAGGCCGATCTTCACGCCGGGCAGGAAGGAGAGCGTGATGCCCTTGAACACCTCGCGCCCGCCCGGAAAGGCCTTGGTGAGGTCTTTCATGACATAGACATACTGATAGGCGGCCATGGGCTGGCTCCGTGCTGGCAAGGGTCGAATGGTTGGCTGTTCTAGGGGCGGCTGGGCTTGTGCGCAATCAGGGGGTGCGTGGCACGGCGGTTGCCTCTCATACTCGCCACAACCGATCTCCCGCAGCCGCGACAGGAGCCGCCATGCCCCGTCTGATCGCCGTGATCCTGCTCTGCCTTGCCGCTTTGATCCCGCAGGCAAGCGCCCAGCCGCGCGACACCATCACCATCGGCATGAGCCAGTTTCCGCCGGACATGCATCCGTTCATCACCTCCACCTCGGTGCGCAACGTGGTGCTGCTGGCGATGAACCGGCCGATGACCGTCACCGCCACCGATGGCAGCCCGATCTGCGCCCTGTGCACCGAACTGCCGAGCCTGGAGAACGGTCTGGCCCGGCTGGTGACGCGGCCGGATGGCAGCCCGGGCATGGTGGTGACGTTCCCCATAAGGTCGGATCTGGTGTGGGGCGATGGTGCGGCGCTGACCGCGCGCGACATCGCGTTCTCCCTGAAGGTGAGCTTCGTCTTCAACCCGCCGCAGTTCATCGAGAGCGCGCGGGCGCTGGATGATCAGCATCTGGAGGTGACGCTGCGCAGCCCGGTGTTTGATTTCCAGCGCATCGCCAGCGTGTTCGTGCTGCCGGAGCATATCGAGGGGCCGATTTTCGATGCCGCCCATGACCCGTTGGACTATGGCGCCAAATCCGTCTTCAGCCGCAGGCCGGAGGAGAGGGGGCTGTGGTTCGGCCCCTATGTGGTGCAGAGCTTTGAGCCGAACAATCAGATCGTGCTGGAGCCCAACCCGTATTGGCGCGGGCAGAAGCCGTATTTCCGCCGCGTGGTGATGCGGCTGATCGAGAACACCGCCTCGCTTCAGGCCAATCTGCTGTCGGGTGATGTGGACACGGTGATGACGGCCAATATGGGCCTCACGCTGGACCAGACCCTGGCTTTGGCGAAATCCCAATCCGCCCGGTTCGAGTTTGATTTCCGCCCTTCGATCGGCAGCACCGAGCATCTGACGGTCAATCACGACAATCCGTTGCTGGCGGACCGGCGGGCGCGGCAGGCGATCTCGATGGCGATCGACCGTGACACCATCGTGGCAAGGCTGTTCGACAACCGCTTCAAGGCGACGACGCTGTTCATCCACCCGGATGAGGCGGGGTTCGATGCCTCGGTGAAGGGCTGGTCCTATGATCCGAAGGCGGCCAGGGCGCTGCTGGCGGAGCTTGGCTTCAGGCCGGGGCCGGATGGGATTCTGGTGGATGGCGCCGGGCGCCGGTTCTCAATCGACCTGGTCAGCACGGCCGGCAACCGCACGCGCGAGCTGGTGGAGCAGGTGTTGCAGACGCAGCTGAAGGCGGTGGGCATCGAGCTGCTGATCAAGAACGAGCCGGCGCGGGTGATGTTCGGCGAGACGTTGCGCAAGCACAGCTTCACCGGCCTGGTGCAGTTCGATGGCGGCGATGGCATCGACACGCCGCCGATCACCATGTTCAGCACCGCCTATGTGCCGACCGCCGCCAACGGCTTCATCGGGCGCAACTATGGCGCCTATCGCAATCCGCAGATGGATGCAGCCCTGCTTGCTGTGCGCGCCGAGCTGGACCCGGTGGCGCGCAAGCTGAAATGGCGGCGCGTGCTGGAGCTGTATGTGCAGGATCAGCCGGACATTCCGCTGTATTTCGCGGCGACCGCGGTGATCACGCCGAAATGGCTGCAGAACATCAACCGCCCCGGGCGGATCGGCTATTTCACCGGCTGGATCGAGGAGTGGCGGCCAAGGTAGGGAAGCAAGCGCTTCTTTTTGAAAAAAGAAGCAAAAACTTTCTTTCTTTTGCCCTCAATGTCGGCCCAGCCTCTCCCGGAGCACCCCATGCCGTGCCACCGGCGGACGAAGAAAGTTTTTTTGCTTCTTTTTGTTCACAAAAAGAAGAATCGCTTCCTCACACACGCGCCCGGAGCATCATCGCAAACAGCCGTCCGATCCGCCCTTTGGAGACGGCGTTGCCTTTGATGTCGGTGTTGACCCGGTGCACGATCACCGCATCGAGGGCCGGGATCACCAGCACCACATGGCCGCCGGCCCCTTTGGCGGCGTAGGATCCGGCGGGCAGGATGACGTTGGGGAACAGGATGCCGGCGCGTTCCACCCACCACATATAGCCATAGGCGCCGGACAGCCCGGCATCCGAATAGGGCAGCACGCTGGTTGCCACCCAGTCCGCCGGCACGATCTGCCGGCCCTGGGCGCGGCCTTGGCGGAGATAGAGCTCACCGATGCGCGCCAGGTCGCGCGCCGTCATGCGAAACGGGTAGGCCGGATGGATCGAGGCGTCGAGTGCGATCATCTGGCCATCGGTCTCTGGGCGGAAATCCTCCAGGCCGCAGGGCAGGCCGATGCGGGTGGCGAAATCCTGATGGATGTCCGCCCCGGTGCATTGGCGGAAGATGGTGCCGAGCGCGTTGAAATCCCAGTTGTTGTAGCACCAATGCGTGCCCGGGCCTGCCGTGTGGCGGGCAGGTTTCGCGGCGATCATGCTGTCCGTCTCATAGCCGCTCGGGTGATACACACCGGAGCGCGCGGCGAGCAGCTCGTGCACGGTGGCGCGCCTTTCCCGCTCGGTGAGGCCCTCGCGGTCATCGATGCCGAGAGCGGCGAGCGTTGCCTCCAGATCGATGCGCCCTTCGGCCTCATGGATGCCGATTAGGGCGGAGAGCAGGCTTTTGCGGATGGAATGGGTGTTGTAGCGGGTGGTGACCTCCCCCCAGGCGGACACCACGCGCCCGCCCGAGACGAGCATGACGGCGGCACTGCCGATGTCTGCGGCATAGGCCCTGGCGGCATCGAGCCGGTCGGCCGACCAGCCGCCGTCCTGCGGCGTGTTCCAGCACGGCCAGGTTCCAATAGCGCCGATGGCATCCTGCATGTCGATCCCCTGCCGCAGCGCCGCATCGTGTGGGTGAAACGCTGGAGGAGCAAGATGCCATCCTTGCTGTGGCAAAGGTCCGATGGCATTCGGATGCAGACCGAAACCGGTCCCTGTTCAAAGCGGGTTGCCTGCTGCCACAAGTTGAAAAATAAAAGATATCTGGCCATTCAGGTTGGAAGAAGTTGTTCCAAATATTTATCGAGAACGCGCGCATCCGCTCAATTGTATCCACTCGATCGGGTGGCACTCTAAAGTGCCATGTGCGGCTGTTGAGTCTTCATCAGTCGCCCGAATATCCGGCGTCTCGCCGGCTGTTCGACCAGCCACCAACTGACAGCGCCGAAGAAAAAGGACAGTGGCAGAGACATGACAATCAAAATAGCGGGCGTGATGTCAGGAAATTGCCACCTGATGTAAGTCCCGATCGGCCAACCATAGAGATAGCATCCGTAGCTGATATCCCAATTCCGGTTGATCCTCCCCAGGGCTCCAAGATTGGCCTGCCATGCGAGCCAGAGCAACGCGGCCCCACCAAAGGTGACCAAGCCGGGCATGGCGAGATAGGGATTTCGATACATCAACCCAACCGCGATAAGGCTGCACAGTCCAGCACTCATCCGGTTCAACCGGCGGAACAATTCATCACGCCAGAGAAAGGCAGTGGCTCCACATAAAAAACTGGGCAACAGCCGCGCGGTTTGCGAATTGTATCCGAAACAAAGTTCGTAGATGCCTGCGAAGCGCCACAGCAATGGAGGGTGATTCAAAAAGTGTTGAACCGCGACGTTGGCGTTTGCGATGCCCACAATCAAAGACAGCGCGGTCAGCCCCAGCACGAATTTTTTTGTCAGTAAGTTGCATGATCCTAGAATGCCGATCAAAACATAAAACCGGGCTTCATATGCAATCGTCCAAAGCGAGCCATTCAAAAAGGGATAACTCGACATCCCTGGAAACTGTCCATCATAGGGTATTGGTGGCTGCAAGAAGATTGCGTTGATGAGTGTCGGCACAAGATGATCCTGTGGTCGAGCGCCGACGAGGGGGCCGAGCACAAACACGCTCGCTGCATAGGCGACAATATAGCCAGGAAAAATCCGTGCAAACCGCTTGATGGCATAATCAAGAATGGTTGGGCTTCGTGTGAAACTTTGGGTGATGAGGTAGCCACTCAAAACGAGAAAGCCATCGACAGCAAGCTCACCCAGCGAAACTGTGTGAAAGATGACAGTCAATGGCTCACGGGATCGGTCTCCGTCGAGCATTTCAGGGGCGTGGCCGATAATGACAAAGCTGGCCAAGATAAGCCTGAGAAAGCCGATGTTGTTCTCTTTTGGTTTCATCTGATCGAATCCCCCAAAATTGCGCGCAACACCATGTCTGATGCGTCTGCGCCCGGCAGGACTTGAACCCGCAACCAAGCCGTTATGAGCGGCCCGCTCTAACCAGTTGAGCTACAGGCGCACACGCATCGCCGATCAAGCATGAGCGACGCCCGGTTCGCAACCCGCGCCGTGTCTGGGCATTTCGCTTTGCCTTCGCTATACCGCGCGCGCAACCGATCCCTCGCGGAGACAGCATCATGGACGTGACCAAGCTTTCCACCGGCAAAGACGCCCCTTCCGACATCTATGTGGTCATCGAGATCCCGCAGGGCTCGAACGTCAAATACGAGGTCGACAAGGACAGCGGGGCCGTGATGGTCGATCGCTTCCTGTTCACGCCGATGGCCTATCCGGCCGCCTATGGCTTCATCCCCGGCACCATCGCCGATGACGGCGACCCGGTGGACGCCATGGTGCTGACGCCGGCCGCCGTGGTGCCGGGCGCCGTGATCCGCGCGCGGCCGATCGGCGTGCTGCTGATGAGCGACGAGGCCGGGCAGGACGAGAAGCTGGTCTGCGTGCCGCATGACAAGATCAGCACGATGTATTCCAAGGTCGAGAAGGTCGAGGACCTGCCCGAGCTGCTGGTCAAGCAGATCGAGCATTTCTTCACCCGCTACAAGGATCTGGAAAAGGGCAAGTGGGTGAAGGTCGAAGGCTGGGCCGACAAGGCGCGCGCCGAGGCCCTGATCCTGGCCGGCATCGAGGCTGCCAAGAAGGGCTGAGACAGTCAGCCGGGTCTGGGAGCAAGGAAGGCCTTCTTTTTCACAAAGAAGCGCTTGTGAGCTTTGTGACCAGATCGGTGAATTGATCGACATGCCGGGCGGCATCCAGATGCCGCTCGGCATATCGCCTTGCTGTCCGGCGCAGGCGCGCCGCGCGCGGCGCGTCCTCCAGCAGGGACAGGATGTTCTCCGCAAGAGCGGCCGGATCAAGCGCCGGCGTCAGCACGCCGGTGCGGTCATCGGCGATGAACTCGCGCACCGGCTCCACATCGGCCCCCACCACGGCGCAGCCGCAGGCCAGCGCCTCGCGCAGTGACCAGGAGGCGACGAACGGGTAGGTCAGATAGACATGCACGTCCGAGCGCTGCAGCAGCGCCAGATGCGTGTCGTAAGGGCATTGGCCGGGCAGGCGCACCCGGCTTTCGTCGTACTTGCCGCGCATCCGGCGCAGGAAATGATCCCGCCAGCTTTCACCCGCGCGGCGCGCCCCGTAGCTGACATCGCCGCCGCCCAGCATCACCACCTTCACATCCGCGCGTGCTGAGAGCAGGCGCGGCAGCGCGCGCATCATCACGTGATAGCCGCGATACGGCTCCAGATTGCGCGCCACATAGGTGATCAGCCGGTCGCTGGGCAGGATGGTCATGCCATCGATCACCAAGGGCAGTTTGCGCAAGGCGGGGTTGGGGCGACAGATGTCGAGATCGACCCCTTCCGGCAACAGGGTGATCTGCCGGCGCGCCCAGTCCGGATAGGCGCTGCGCTGGAACTGCGTGGGGGTCTGGCCGTGCTGGCCCAGCGCCAGGGCCGCGTGGTTGATCGCGTTCATCGCCCGCACGCCCGGCTCGAAATCCACCGCCATCGGGAATTCCGGGTCGAAATTCACGTCAAAGCCGCGCGTATGATAGTAGAACTCGAAATAGCCGAGCATCGGCACATCCGGCCAGAGATCGGCCAGATGCAGCATCTCCCCCCAGCCGTGATGGCCCACGATGATGTCCGGCCGAAACCCCAGGCCGCGCAGGGTGCGGGCCAGGCCCGCCACCTTCTCGGCGCGATGGGTGGCCAGCTCCAACTCGCGCAGATGCGGGTGCAGATCGGCGCGGTGCTTGCGCCCCAGCCTGTAGGTGATGTGGCGCACGCCCGGGATGATGCGGTCATTCGCCTCGGTGATGAACACCAGCTCATGCGACGGGTCACGGGCCAGATGCCGCACCACGTGCAGATACTGGCCCGGCCCGTTCTGGTGGACGAAAAGGAAGCGCATCAGCCGGGCCTGGCCACTGCCTGGCCGGTCACCCGGCCTTGCCGCGACGGCGGGAGCTGCGGGCGGCAGCCGCGGCCCCGCGCGGCAGCAAAGTGATGCGCAGCGCCTCAAGCGGCGAAAGCTCGGCCGTCTCGCAGGCCTCGCCATCGCCAACCGGGCCGATCTCCTGGCCGGTGATGCTGCGCGCCTCGATGCGCAGCTCGTGCGACGTGGCCGCCTCGCCCAGCAGGCGCGCGCGCAGGCCGAGCACCGGCAGGTTCATCCCCCGGCTGCCGGCGAACTGGCCGCCCTCCACCCAAGGGGACACCCAGCCACGGCCGAGCACCACCTGGTATTCGATGTCAGAGGCGGCGATGCCGGCCTGCGGGGTGATGGCGAAGCCCTCGATCCAATGGCCGCTGCCGGCCTCACCCAGCCATTCGCCGAAGCTGGCGCCGACATCGCCGCGGGTTGCGATATGGGCGAGCAGATCGGCCGGCACCGGGGCCGGGCGCATGGTGGGGGCGGGCAGCGGCGGTGCGGGTTTGGCCAGGGCGGCGGTGGGCGTGGCCGGCTTGTCCGCGATCAGCGGCAGCACCTGGATATGCGGGGCGGATTCGGCGCCGGTGTTGGGGTCCTGATAGATCGTCACCATCACATGGGCCACGCCGTCCGTCACGCGGACCAGGGCGGCATCGCCGAAGCCGGTCATCCAGCCATCGGCGCCGATGGTGCGAATCTGCACCGCATCCGGCCGGAAGGCTGGGCCGGGGGCCTGGGTGATGCGCACGCCTGGCAATCCGGTGCGGGCATTGGCGGCGCTGGAGGCGGCGACGATGACGCAGTAGAGCCCGGCTTCCAGCCGCATCAGGCTGGCGGTGGCGCGCAGCTCGCTCACGCGCTGCTCGGGGCCTTGCGGGCTGGCCTGGGTGGTGTCCTGGTTTGCGATCTTCTTCGACATCTCGGTCATGTTTCGGTTCCGACGCGGCTATGGGCTGCGAACATCCTCGCTTGCCTGGGGTATATCAAGTCAGGGGATTGCCGCATGCAACAGCTGGTCGTTGATCATGCCAGGCGGCAGGCCAAGGGGCAGGATGCGGCCGAAACCGGGGCCCTGCCTGCGGATTCGCGCGGCCATCTGGCCCAGATCGAACACCAGGGCGGGCAGGCCGGCACGCCAGGCCAGGCCCAGCGTGAAGCCCCAGCTTTCCGGCACCACGCTGGGCAGGAACGCCAGATCGGCGTGCTGCGCGCGGATCAGCTCAAGCGCCTCGTCCTCGGCATAGGCGCCGGTGATGAAGACCCGCCCGGTGGCCAGCAGGGCCGCGTCGTCGCTGCTGTGGCCCACGAGGCGAAACCGCAGCGGCAGATTTCGCAGGGCCGCGTCCTCGGCGCAGAGCCGCAGGATGTCGATCCCCTTGTCCGGCCCGATGCCGCCGATCACCGCGATGGTCCGAGGGCCATGCGGGCGGGGGGAGCGTGGGCGGGGCAGGGTGGTGTCGTCCTCCGGCGCCTCGATCTCCGGCTGCAAGGTGGGGAAATGCCGGCGCAGGCGGCGGGCCAGCTCCTCTGACGGCACCACCACACGCCGGGCGCGGGCGAAGTCCCGGGCGGAGCGGGCGCGCAGAGCAGCAGGGCTGATCCCTTCATCGCTGCGATCGCCGAGCCTGGCGATGCAGGCCTCGCAGGCGGCAAGGCTTGCCGGTTCGCCGCAATAGCGATCGCCCTCGCCGAGCAGGGTCAGGCGCGGGCAATAGGCACCGGCATCATGGGCGTGGATGTCGAGGCTGATGCCAAGAAGCTGCGGCAGGTCGAGCACGGATGGGGGATGGCCGAGGCGGTGATGCAGCTCGGCATGGGTGAGGCGGTCGCGCCGCAGCAGGGTGGTGAGTGCCTCCAGCTCGTGGCGCAGATCGAAGATCAGATTGGGGAACGCCTCTGGCTCGGCCGCGTCGATCAGCTGGCACAGACCCTCCAGGCAGGTGCCGGCTGTGGCGCTGGGGTCGCGCACCGGGCGCAGCAGGATGGCGCGGCCGCCCTGGGCCTGGATGGCGCGGGCGCGATCGGCCACCACCCGTGCCACGCCGCCCTCCCCGGCATGGGTGATGAACAGCACGGCGTGCGGCCGGGCCTGCGCCCGCCAGCGTTCGGCATCGATGCCGCGCCTGGCCGAGGCCAAGCGGTCCTGCGCCGGCAGGGCCTGCGCCCAGTGGCGGATATGGTCGGTATAGCCGGGATAGGTGTGTTCCAGCAGGCGCAGATTGCGCGCCATCAGGGCCGCGCGGGCCGCCCCGAAGGAGGCCGCACCGTCATGCGCCACGAATACGCCGGGGGCCGCCACATGGCGCCAGCCGCGCTGGGTGGCGCGCAGGCAGAAATCATTCTCCTCGCCATAGCCCTGGGCGAACAGATCCTCCCGCAGCAGGCCGGTCTCCAGCGCGCATTCGGCGCGGATATAGAGGCAGAAGCCGACACCGGTTGGAATGTCGATCGCCGCATCCGCATTGGCCTTTGCGGCAATCCGGTCCAGCTGCGCCAGTGCGCGCGGGGACGGGCGCGCGTTGCTGCGGTCGCGGTCGGGGTAGCTCAGCAGGCTGGCATCGTTGGACAGCGGGGTGGCGGTGCCGATATCCGTGGTTGCGTGCACGATGCCGCGCAGCCGGTCGAGCCACGAAGGCCCCGGGCGCACCGGCAGCTCGGCATCGGCGTTGAGCAGCACGATGTCGTGGCGCGGCAGCAACGCCAGGGCCGCGCGCAGGCCGGTGTTGGCGGCGGTGGGAAACCCCTGGTTGCGTTCATGGCGGATCAGCCGGATGCGCCCCTGCGCGGCCAGAAGGTCCAGGGCGTGGGCCAGATCAGGCTCCGGGCTTGCGTCATCCACCACGATCACCCAGGCATCCGGGGCGGAGCGGAACACCGAGGTGAGGCAGGCCATGGTGAGGGCGCGGTTGCGATAGGCCGGCACCACGATGGCCACGGGCCGTGCCGGGTTGGGCCGCACCTTCACGCTGGTTGCGCGCGCCGGCGGTCTGCGATGGGCAGCGTCCAGATCGAGCGGGCTGCCCGGCAGGTCGAAGCCCGCGGCGTCGCGCACATGCAACACGCGGCCGAGCGGGCGCAGCTGCGCCAGCGCCACCTGAAAGCGGCGCGGGCGGGTGAGGGGCGGCGGATGCGGAAGCAAGTCCTCAGCGGTGAGGTGATGTGCGCCACCCTCGCTGCCGCTGATCACCAGCCGAACCGCTTCCTCCGGATGCGCGGGCAGCCAGGCCCAGCCGGACAGGGTGCCGTGGTCCAGCGCCACGCAGCCCTGCGGGCGACGGAAGCGCTCCAGGCGGAACGGGCTGCCCAGCGCCTGGGTTTTGCCGAGCCGGATTTCAAACACCTGGCCGTGCATCGGCAGCGCGGGGCTGTGCCAGGGTTGGCCATCGAGCCAGGCGGTGCAGCCAGGCTCGGAGCCCTGCCAGATCAGACCATCCTCCGATGTGCTGATGACACCGGCCCAGGGGCGATCCTGCGCCAGCGTGCCGAGCTGGGCGAGATCGGTGGTGAGGACGAAATGGCGCAGCAGATGAACCAAGGCGTCGAGCCGCGGTGCGCCCTGGCGCAGGGCGGCAAGGCCAAGCCAGATCTGGCTGGCATCGGCGCGCCTTGCGGCAATCTCCAGCAACGGCAGCGCGCGGGGCGGATCGCTGTGCAGGTAAAGGCTGGCGAGGATGAGCGCCACGGACGGATCGCCCGGGGCCAGGCGGTGCGCGCGTTCCAGCCAGTCCCGTGCGGTGGCGTGGTCGCCTTGTTCGATGGCAGCCTGGCCGCGCGCCAGGGCCTCTGCAGCGGCCTGGGCCTGGCGTTCCAGCTGTGTGGCCTGGCTGCTCACACAGGCGGTGCTGCGGGCACCGGCGCGGGTTCCGCGTCAGGCTCCGGCAGCAGATCGAGATCGGCCTGCGCCTCGGTGAGGCCGGCATCCAGGGCGCGGGTGAACCACAGCCGGGCCGCCGCGCGATCGCGCGTGCCGCCGAGACCGCGCACCAGATAGCGCCCCAGCAACAGGCTGGCATGGGCGTGGCCGCGCTGGGCCGCGGCCTGGAACCAGTGCTGCGCCTTGGCGCGGTCCCACATGATCTGGTGGCCGCCGCCGTACAGCGCGCCCAGCGCATACATGGCGCCGACATGCTCCAGATTGGCGGCACGGTGAAACCACAGCACCGCCGCCTCGTCGTCGCGTGGCCCGCCTGCGCCATGCACCAGCATCTCCGCCAGCGCCACCTGGGCATCCGCCACACCGGCTTCGGCGGCCTTGGCGAGCCAGATCCGCGCTTCCACCGGATTGGCCGGCGCCCCCCGGCCCAATGCCAGCATGCGGCCATACCAGTATTGCGCGTTGGCCACCGTCTCGGCCGATTGACGCAGATAGCGCAGCGCCTCGGTCTCGTTCTTCTCAACCCCATGGCCCTCGGCCAGGCAGACGCCGTAGTTGAAGGCGGCGATCGCATCGCCGGTCTCGGCCTGGGTGTGAAACCAGGCGGCGGTGGCGGCGGCATCCTCCGGCAGCGCCTTGCCCTGCAGCACCAGGGCGGCGAGGTCGTAGCGCGCCTGCACCAGCCCGCCTTCAGCGGCGCGGCGGAACCAGGCGGAGGCTTCAGCCACGTCCCGGCGCACGCCCTCGCCGGTCATGTACATGGCGCCCAGCGCGCGGGCGGCCACAAGATGCCCGGCTTCGGCGGCGCGGCGCAGCCAGATCGCGGCCTCGGTGAGGTTGGGCGGCAAGGCGCCGCCGCGCGCGTAGAGCTGCCCCACGGCGGCGGCGGCCTCGGCATCGCCCTGCAAGGCGGCGCGGCGCAGCCAGGATTCCGCCATCACCGGATCGGCCTCGACCCCCTTGCCGTGCAGCAGAGCCAGGCCGTAGCGCAGCTGGGCGGCGCGGGTCCCCTGTTCGGCGGATTTGCGAAACAGCGCGCAGGCCTGCGCCGGATCGGCGGGCACGCCATTGCCCTGTTCGTGCAGCAGGCCCAGCAGATATTGCGCGGTGCCAAGCCCGGCCTGGGCGGCGGGCTGCAGCTGGGCTGCGGCACGCTCATATTGATCGGCCGATTTGGCGCCCTGCAGCAAAGCAAGCCCGAAGCCGAGCTGACCCTGCGGACAGCCCTGGGAGGCGGATTGCTCGTAGAGTTTCGCTGCCCCCTCCTTGTCGCGCAGCTCCTCCGGCCCGTTCAGCTTCAGATAGGCGAGCAGCGCCTGCGCCTCCGCCGAGCCGCCCTCCGCGGCGCGGCCGGCCCAATGCGCGGCCTGGTGGAAATCCGGCTTGGCCTGGCTGGCGGCCCTGCCGAACAGCCGGGCCGAGGTGGTGCCGGCCAGCAGGCCGGGGGCGGCGTCGGCCGCCTCGATCGGCACGCCCTGCACGTAGAACGCCGCGAGCAGGGATTGCGCCGGCACGTGATTCTGCTCGGCCGCAAGCTCCAGCCAGCGTCGCCCCTCGATGGGGCTGGCCGGCACGCCGGCACCTTCGAGATAGGAGCGCGCGATCTGGAACTGCGCCTCGGCAAGCCCTGCCTTGGCGGCGCGGGTGAGCCTGCGGAACGCCTCCGCCCTGCGCCCCTGCTCGATCAATGCAAGGGCCGCGCGCAGATCGGCGCGTGGCGAGGCGAACAGGTTTTCCAGCAGGCTCACGGCTCGCGCATGCCCTCTTTGAGCACGGGGATGAAACGGCCCAGCATGTAGTTCAGCATGGTCCGCTTGCCGACCTTGATGTCCGCATTCACCCCAAGACCGGGCTGCAGATGGAAATCCGGCGGCAGATTGGTCAGCTTCATCGAATCAACGGCGATCTTGACCCGATACAGCGACTGGCCGAGCGGCACGCTGTCGATCTTGGGCTTGTCCGGCCCATCGGTCGGCGTTACCTGGCTGTCCGGTGCCAGGGCGCGCACATGGCCTTCGGCATAGCCATGCTCGAACAGGCTGTAGGCGTCGAACTTGATCACCACCGGATCGCCTTCCCGCACGAAGCCCACATCGGTGGCGGGGATGGCTGCGTCCACCTCCATCGGCGCGTTGTCCGGCACCAGGGTGAGGAAGGGTTCGGCGGCGTTGAGCACCGAGCCCACGGAGACCTTGGCGATCGCCAGCACGGTTGCATCCTGGGTGGCGCGGATATCGACCAGCTCGCGCCGGCGGGCGGCCTTGTTCAGCTGTTCGGAGGCATCGGCCAGCTTGCGGCTGGCATCGGTGATCTGCTGCGAGATATCGGCGCGGTACTGTTGCTCATAGCCGTCGCGCTCGGCGGTCAGCGCGTCCATGTCCCGCCTCGCGGACACGGCGGTGGCCTGGGCGGCGGCAAGCGCGCGGCGCTGATCCGTCACGGTGGACAGCGCCTGCTGGGTGTTGAACTTGCTGCCCACCCCCTCGCGCTCCAGCCGCTGGCGGGCGGCCAGCATGTCGCTGGCGATGCGCAGCTGGTCGGTGTAGCCGACAATGTCGCTTTTCGCCTTGTCGATGGCGGAGGCCAGCGAGCTGATCTTCTGGCGGTAATTCTCCAGCTTGAAGAAGCGCTCGGCCTGGCGCTGGTGGAAGATCGCGGTCTGCAGCTGGCCCGGGGCGGTGGCGGGGCCGGAATACTCGCGCCCGTTGGCCTCGGCGGTCAGCCGGTCCACCTCCGCCTGCAGGCTGTCGGTCTGCTGTTGCAGAGAGGCGGCATCGGCGGTGGTGAAGGTGGGATCGAGCTGTGCCAGCAGATCCCCGGCATGGACATGGGCGCCGACCTGCACGTTGATCTTGCGCACTATCGCGGTCTCCAGCGGCTGGATCAGCAGGTTGGAGCCCACCGCCTCCACCTTGCCGGTTGCGGTCACCACACGGTCGATCGGCACCGTGCCGGCCACCACCAGGAACAGCACCAGCATGCTGGCCAGCACATAGGTGGCGTAATGGGCGGCCGGCGGCACCGGCTTGGCCACCAGCGCGCTGGTGGGGGACTGGAATTCGAGGATGGCTCGATCCGCCAGCGCCTCGTCATGCAAGGCCGGCAGCTTGCCGGGCAGGATGCGGGCCAGTTCCTGGGTCATCGCTCAGCTCCCCTGGATCAGGGCGGCGCGTTCGGCGGCCGCGTCGATATGGCGGTTCTGCTGCGACCACAGATGGCGGTAGATGGCACAGCGTTCCACCAGCTGATCATGCGTGCCCATGTCGATCACGCGGCCGCGGTCCATCACCATGATCTGATGGCAATCCATGATCGAGGACAGGCGGTGCGAGACGATCACCATGGTGCGGCCATGGGCGATGCGCTTGATGTTGGCGTTGACCAGCGCCTCGCTCTCAGGGTCGAGCGCTGAGGTCGCCTCATCGAGGATGAGGATTCGCGGGTCGTGGATCAGCGCGCGCGCGATGGCCAGGCGCTGGCGCTGCCCGCCGGAGAGATTGGGCGAGCCTTCCTCCACGAAGGTTTCATAGCCGAGCGGCATGCGCTCGATGAACTCCTCCGCCCCGGCGAGCCGGGCGGCGCGCACCGCATCGGTGAGGGTGAGGCCCGGCCGTCCGGCCAGGATGTTCTCGCGGATGGTGCCGCGGAACAGGAAATTGTCCTGCAGCACCACGCCGAAGCTGCGGCGCAGATGGGCGAGGTTGATCTCGCGCAGATCCATCCCGTCGATCTTCACGAAGCCTTCGTATTCGCGGTTGATGCCCTGCAGCAGCCGCGTGATGGTGGATTTGCCGGAGCCGGAGCGGCCGACCAGACCCAGCATGGTGCCGGGTGCGATATCGAAGGTGACGCCATCGAGCGCCTTGGTCTTGCTGCCGGGATAGGTGAACTCGACCTTGTTGAAGCTCACCGCGCCCTCGAAGCGCGGGCGCACGCCGGCACTCGGGTTGGTGCTCTCAGGGCGGGAGTTGAGGATGGAGGAGGCATAGGCCACCGCGGTGCGCTGCTCCTCCGCATCCTCGATCAGCTTGGACAGCGAGACCAGCGGCTGCGCCACACGGCCGGACAGCATCATGAAGGCGAACAGGCCGCCGACCGAGCCGGTGCCGTCCTGCAGGATCATCGCGGCCCCGATCAGGATGACAAAGCGCGTCATGATCGATTCGAAGGGCTGCACCAGGGTGGCCGGCCAGTTTGCGAGCTTCTGGGCGGCGAGGTTGGCCTCACCGGCGGCGGCCGTGCGCTTGTCCCACTCGTCTTTCTGCACCGGCTCCATGGCGAGGGACTTCACGGTGCGGATGCCGTGGATGGTCTCCACCATGGTGACACCCTTGGCGATCTCGGCCTGGATGTATTTGGCGTAGAGCCGGCGATACGGCCCGAGAAAGGCCACGATGATGCCCAGGATGCACAGCGCGCAGGCCATGATCAGCGCGGTCAGGATCGGGTTGAGGATCAGCAGCACCGGGATGATCACCACCAGCGTGATGAAATCGAGCGCTGTGGCCAGCATGCGCCCGGTGAGGAACTGCTTGATCTTCCCGGTCTCGTGCAGCGCATGCATGATCTCGCCGGCCGGCTTGCGCTCGAAGAAATCGATCGGCAGGCCGAGCAGGCGGCGGAAGATGTAAAGCCCGAGCTTGGCATCCAGCCTGGTGGCCACGAACAGGATCTGCTGGCGCCGGCACCAGCCGATGATCGCCTCATACAGCGAGGCAACGCCCAGCAGCAGCGCCACCAGCGTGAGGGTGGACCAGCTGTGATGCGTCACCACCCGGTCGACCACGGTCATGATGATCAGCGGCGGGAAGATGGTGAGAATGGCCAGCGTGACCGAGCCCACCAGAATGTCGCGCAGCAGCTTCTTCTCGCGCAGCACCAGGCCCACGATCCATTGCACGCTGAACGGCTGATCATCCGGCGCCAGGCCCCGCTCGGGGCGCAGCAGCAGCACCAGGCCGGACCAGGCCTGGGCGAGGCGCAATTCATCAACCGGGACAGGATCGGTCTCGAACGCGGCGGCGGGGTCTTTCAGCCACACCACGTTGCGGGCCGGATCGGTGCGCACCATCAGCGCCGCCGAGCCGTCATCGAGCAGCAGCACCACCGGGCGCGCATCGGACATCGCGACAAGCTGGCGCCATTTCAGCTGGCTCGCGCGCGCCCAGAGCCCGGCATTCTGCAGCCAGCGCACATAGGCGGCGGGGGGCGGGACCTCGTTGGGCGGGATGCGCATATCGGCGCGGTCGAGCTCGTAGCCGTAGAACCGGGCGGCGGCGAGGATGGCCATGATGCGGATTTCAAGCGGCGTGCGGGGCGCCGCACCGTCCTGCGCGTAGGCGGCGGGGGCGTCCATCTTGTCCTGGAACTGGTTGTCGACGGAATCCATCATCTGTCCTCATCGGCCGCGATCGGTCCCGGGGGCCGCCTGCCGCGGGTGATATCATAGCGATTGGCCCCCGTATTGTCGCCTGTCGCCGCATTCGCAATAGTTAAGGTGTTCTACGCAACGGCCGCCCTTCACAACTGCGCGTGACGGCGGCACCATCTGACGCACCCTTTCGAGACGATCCATGCTCATCCGCCCCGCGACCGAGACCGATATTGCCGAAATCCAGGCGATCTACGCCCATCACGTGCTGCACGGCACCGGCACGTTCGAGGAGGTGCCGCCCTCGGTGGAGGAGATGCAGACGCGCTTTGCCGCCGTGACCGGGCGCGGCTGGGCCTGGCTGGTGGCGACCGATGCCACGGGCGTGACCGGCTATGGCTACTACCAGCAGATCCGCGACCGCTCCGCCTATCGCTGCACGGCGGAGGACAGCATCTATGTGCGCGAGGATGTGCGCGGCCAGGGTGTCGGCAAGGCGCTGGTGGTGGAGCTGATCCAGCGGGCCACGGCGGCCGGGTTTCGCCAGATGATCGCGGTGATCGGCGATTCCGAAAACATCGGCTCGATCGGCGTGCACACCAGCCTGGGCTTTCGCAAGGTGGGCGTGCTGCACGCGACCGGCCTGAAATTCGGCCGCTGGCTGGACACGGTGTATATGCAACGCGCCCTGGGCAACGGGGACAGCGACGTTCCTGCTTAGCAGGCGGCTGACACACGCGATCGGTCATGCCAGGGGCCGCGATGAAGTCTGGCCGTCAGATCAATGACGGGGCAGGGCTCATTCTAGTATCTTCCACCACAGATCAAACCAAAGCGGGTTTTCGGCTTCGATCATCGCGATCTTGCGGGCTCTGGACCCGCCCTTGATCGTCTTCTCTCTGATGATCGCGGCTTCCATCGTATCCATGAACTCGTAGTGCACCAGACGCTTGCAGCCATGTGTCTGGGTAAAGCCCTTGATTTCCCCCGATCGATGCTGGGCCACCCGTTGGATCAGGTTGGATGTGACGCCGACATAAAGCGTGCCGTTGCGCGTGCTTGCTATGATGTAGATGGCCGGCTGTTTCATGCGGACAGAGATGCGCGGACGGGGTGTTCCGGCAATTCAGGTGGAATCCGTATTCTGATCTCGTCATTGCGAGCGCAGCGAAGCAATCCATCGAGACCTGTGCCCGAATTTCGGTGGATTGCTTCGTCGCTGCGCTCCTCGCAATGACGCAAGCAGGGGCGATTGAGGTCACCCCTTCCGGAACCAGCCTGACGCCAGAATGTCGTTCTCGATCGCCTGCATCACCGCATCCGGGTCGGACGTCACCGCCACCACGCGCCTGAAATAGGTCACGCTGCCGCGCCCGCGTGCCAGGAACAGGCCGGCCAGCGCCGAGCCCGCCGCCGAGCGCGGCACGCAGCACACGCAGCCGCCGGCATGGGTCGGCACCTCCTGCAGACGCACCACCACACGATCCGAAGGCGCCTCCGCGGTGCCGTCGATGAGCAGCGCGTCATCCGGCCCGGCCTCCTCGATCCGCCCGAACACCACGGGCACGCGTGCATCTATAAACATGCGACATCGATGAACATGTTCATCCCCTGGACATAAGGATATCTTTATACGATATGGAGGCGATGGACGAACTTCTCAACGGTCTGCGTGCCTGTGCCGAACCGACCCGCCTGCGCATTCTGGCGCTGGTGGCGCGCGGCATGTTCTGCGTGATGGAGTTTACCGAGATTCTGGGCCAGTCCCAGCCGCGCCTGTCGCGCCATCTGCGCCTGCTCGGCGAGGCCGGCCTGCTGGAGCGCACGCGCGAAGGGGCCAATGTGTGGTTCTCCCTGCCGGATGCCGAAACCCCGGCCGGCACCCTGGCCCGCGCCGTGCTGGCACGCCTGCCGGAGGAGGACCCGGTGCTGGCCGCCGATCGGCGCCAGGCCGCCCGCGTGCTGGCCGAACGCGCCCGCATCGCCACCGAAGCCTTCCAGAGGCGCGGTGCCGACTGGGACGAGATGAACGCGCTCGACCTGCCGGCCAAGGAGGTCGAACAGGCGCTGCAAACCCTGCTGCCGGCCGAGATGGGCCGGCTGCTCGATATCGGCACCGGCACCGGCCGCCTGCTGGAGTTGCTGGCCCCGCGCATCTCGGCCGGCATCGGCGTCGATGCCAGCCGCGGCATGCTGGCGCTCGCCCGCGCCCGTCTGTCCAAGCCCGGCCTCGACCACTGCCTGGTGCGCCTGGCGGACATGTATCGCCTGCCGCTGCCCGATGCCGGCTTCGATCACGTGGTGCTGCAGATGGTGCTGCATTACGCCGAAGACCCCGAAGCCGCATTGCGTGAGGCCGTGCGCGTGCTGCGCCCCGGCGGCCTGCTCATCATCATTGACCTCGCCCCCCACGCCTCGCCCGAGGCGATGCAGCGCCTCGCCCATCGCTGGCCCGGCTTCAGTGACGACTCTATCGCCTCGATGCTCGGCCAATCCGTCGCCACCCCCACTGCCATCTCGGTGCCCGGTCCGCTCGATGTGCGGATCTGGTCCGCCCGCCGCCCGATTCCAGCCCCCGTCTTCGCCACCACGAAAGAATCCGCATGACCCGCACGCCGCTTCTCGACGCCCTTCGCGACCATGTGCTGCTGTGCGATGGCGGCATGGGCAGCATCGTGCAGTCGCTGCCGCTGGAGCTGGAGCGGGATTACTGGGGCCAGGAGAACTGCACCGAGATCCTCAACCTCTCCCGCCCCGACCTGGTGCGCGACATCCATCGCGGCTATTTCGCAGCCGGCGCCGACATGGTCGAGACCAACAGCTTCGGCGGCTCCAGCATCACCCTGGCCGAATTCGGCCTGCAGGACCGCGCGTTTGAGATCAACAAACTCTCGGCCGAGCTGGCGCGCGAGGCCGCCGAGGGCTTTGCCGATGGCCGCACCCGCTACGTGCTGGGCTCCGTCGGCCCCGGCACCAAGCTGCCCAGCCTTGGCAACATCAGATACGACGATCTGGAGGCAGGCCTCGCCATCCAGGCGCGCGGCCTCATCGCAGGCGGGGTGGATGCCATCCTGATCGAGACCTGCCAGGACACGCTGCAGATCAAGGCCGCCGTCAACGCCGCCAAGCTGGCCCGGCGTGAGGCCAACACCGCAACCCCGATCTTCGTCCAGGTCACCGTCGAGACCACCGGCACCCTCCTCGTCGGCCCCGACATCGCCGCCGCCGCCACCGTCATCGAGGCACTCGACGTGCCGCTGATGGGGCTGAACTGCGCCACCGGCCCGCAGGAGATGGCCGAGCATGTGCGCTGGCTCGCCACCAACTGGCCCGGCCTGATCTCGGTCCTGCCCAATGCCGGCCTGCCGGAGCTGGTGGACGGCAAAACCCATTACCCGCTGGGTGCTGCCGAGATGGCAAGCTGGGTGGAACGCTTCGTCGCCGAAGACGGCGTGAACATGATCGGCGGCTGCTGCGGCACCAATGTCGACCATATCGCAGCCCTCGATCAGATGTTGCGCAGCCGCTCCAGCTTTCGCCCCCGCCCGGTCGAACGCAAGGTGTTTTGGATGCCCTCCGTCGCCTCGCTCTACTCCCAGGTCGCCCTGCGCCAGGAGAATTCCTATTTCTCCATCGGCGAGCGCTGCAACGCCAACGGCTCCAAGAAATGGCGCGAGCTGCAGGAGAAGGCCGATTGGGATGGCTGCGTCGCCATGGGCCGCGAGCAGATCGGCGAAGGCTCCAACAGCCTCGATGTCTGCACCGCCTTCGTCGGCCGCGACGAGATGGCCGAGATGAACGAGGTCATCACCCGCTTCACCTCCTCGGTCAACGCCCCGCTGGTCATCGACAGCACCGAAACCCCCGTCATCGAGGCGGCGCTGAAGCTGCATGGCGGCAAGCCCATCATCAACTCGATCAATTTCGAGGATGGCGAGCAGGCCGCCCATGACCGGCTCATCCTCGCCAAGAAATTCGGCGCCGCCGTCATAGCCCTCACCATCGACGAAGTCGGCATGGCCAAGACCGCGGAGGACAAGCTGCGCATCGCCACCCGCCTGGTGGAATTCGCCCGCGACCGCCACGGCCTGCGCGAATGCGACCTCATGATCGACCCGCTCACCTTCACCATCGCCACCGGCAACGAGGACGACCGCAAGCTCGGCCAGTGGACGCTGGAGGGCATTAAGATGATCCGCGACCGCTTCCCGGACATTCAGATCATATTGGGCCTGTCCAACATCTCCTTCGGCCTCAACGCCGCCGCCCGCGCCGTGCTCAACTCGGTCTTCCTCGATCACGCCGTCCGCGCCGGCATGAGCGGCGCCATCGTCCACGTCTCCAAGATCCGCCCGCTGCACCAGATCGCCCCTGAGGAGGTCCAGGTCTGCGAAGACCTCATCTTCGACCGCCGTGCCGAGGGCTACGACCCGCTGCAGAAGCTGCTCGAGATCTTCGCCGACCGCAAACTGGCGGACGCCACCAAGAAGGTGCGCTCCGACACCGTCGAAGGCCGCCTCAAGGACCGCATCATCGATGGCGACCGCAAAGGCCTGACGGACGAACTGGACGAGGCGCTCAAGATCCACAAGCCGCTCGACATCATCAACACCATCCTGCTCGACGGCATGAAGGTGGTGGGCGAGCTGTTCGGCGCCGGCAAGATGCAGCTGCCCTTCGTGCTGCAATCGGCCGAAACCATGAAGGCCGCCGTCGCCTACCTGGAACCGATGATGGAGCGCGTCGAAGGCCAGGAGAAGGGCACCATCGTGCTCGCCACCGTGAAGGGCGATGTGCACGACATCGGCAAGAACCTGGTCGACATCATCCTCACCAACAACGGCTATCGCGTGGTCAATCTCGGCATCAAGGTCCCGCTGGCGGACATGGTCGCCGCCGTCAAACAGCACAACGCCCATGCCATCGGCATGAGCGGCCTGCTGGTCAAATCCACCGTCGTCATGCGCGAGAACCTCGAGGAGATGTCCCGCCAGGGCGTCGATGTCCCCGTCCTGCTCGGCGGTGCGGCGCTGACCCGCAACTATGTCGAGGATGACTGCGTCGCCGCCTATGCCTGCGGCCGCGTCGCCTATGCGCGCGACGCGTTCGACGGGCTGCATCTGATGGACCGCGTCACCGGCAACGGGTTTGACGACTACCTCGCCGCCATCCAGACCAAGCGCTCCGGCTCGGTGCGCAACACCCAGCGCCGCCTCGGCGTGGCGGACGCCCAGGCCTTCCGCCCGGTGGACGTCAAGGCCGCCCAGACCCGCCGCCGCCGCCTCACCGCGGACGAGCCCGTCATCACCCCGCCCTTCTGGGGCCCCCGCCTGGTCGAGGCCGACCCCAAGGCGCTCATCCCGTTCATCAACGAGCGCAGCCTGTATCAGTTCCAATGGGGCTTTCGGAAACAGGGCCGCAACCTCGATGACTTCCTCGGCTGGGCCCGCCAGGAGCTCCGCCCGGTGATGCGCCGCATGCTCGGCATCTGCGAGGAGCAGGACATCCTCAAACCCCAGGCCATCTACGGCTATTGGAAGGCGGCCGGCCAGGGCAACGACCTGATCGTGTTTGCCGAGGACGGCCAGACCGAGCTCGCCCGCTTCCCGCTGCCCCGCCAGCCGCGCGAGGACGGCGAATGCATCGCCGATTTCTTCCGCGACGTGGACGATGCCGAGCGCGATGTGATCGGCCTGCAGGTCGTCACCGTCGGCCAGAAGGCGTCGGACACCGCGCGCATCTGGTTCGAGGACAACCGCTACCAGGATTATCTCTATCTGCACGGCCTGTCGGTCGAGATGGCCGAGGCGATGGCCGAGATGACCCACAAACGCATCCGTGCCGAGCTCGGCTTCGCCGGCGAGGACGACCGGGACATGGAGAAGATGCTCGCCCAGGGCTATCGCGGCAGCCGCTACTCCTTCGGCTACCCCGCCTGCCCGAAGCTGGAAGACCAGGCGATGATCCTCAACCTCCTCGGCGCCAACCGCATCGGCGTGGATCTGTCAGACGAGTACCAACTCCACCCCGAGCAATCCACCAGCGCCATCGTCGTCCTGAACAAATCCGCCAAGTATTTCACGGTGTAGGGCGGAAGCGCAAAGCGCCTCCGCCACAAGCCCCGTCCAATGCGTAGGGTGCGTTCGCGAAGCAAACGCACCCCCCACCCCAACCCGTCATTGCTGTGCGAGCGCCTTTTTCCGTCACTCCGAGCATTTTTTTTCGTCATCAACTCAGTTGAGTGCGTTGATCTCGGATTTTTGCGTTTGCGATGACGATGATCTTACGCATGAGAGCTGTCAGTGCGACGATAGGTTTTTTTCCGTTTGCAACCAGCCTTTTATAGAACGCGGCGAGC
>CAIYCW010000083.1 GCA_903924855.1 uncultured Rhodospirillales bacterium
ATCGTCGCCTGTATGCATAAGCTGCTCACTGTCCTCAACGCCATGATGAAAAGCAGGACGACGTGGAAACACGCTTGACTGCCAAGACAGTCGCTGCACCCACCAGGACTGCCGTCCTGGACCTGCATCAGTTTATCCCTGGTGTCTGAGGGGGGTGCGACCGGACTGGTCCGGTCGCAACCCCCTCAGACACCAGGGATCAAAACACATGGGTCAAGGGCCCCAGGCCCTTGCGGGTCCCGGGCGGAGCCCGGGTCGGGCCGAAGGCCATCCGGCCGCAAGGCCGGACAGCGCGCCCCCCTCAGGCCGAGAGGGCTTCCGGCTCGGTGCGGGCGCGTTTGACCAGGAGTTTGTTGAGGGCGTGGACGTAGGCGCGGGTGGCGGCGACGATTGTGTCGGTGTCCGCCCCCTGCCCGTCCACCATTTTGCCGCCTTCTTCGAGGCGGACGGTGGTGCGGGCCTGGGCGTCGGTGCCTTCGGTGACGGCGCCGATGCTGAACAGCACGAGGCGGGCCTGGTGTGGGAAGATCTGTTGGATGGCGCTGAAGGTGGCGTCCACCGGGCCGTCGCCGCTGGCGGTGGCGGATTGGGTGGTGCCGTCGATCTCGAGTTCGAGTTCGGCGCGGGCCGGGCCGCGGGAGCCGGCATGGACGTCGAGCGAGACGAAGCGGATGCGGTCGTGATCGCGGACGATCTCGTCATCCACCAGAGCCACGATGTCTTCGTCGTAGACGATCTTCTTGCGGTCGGCGAGGTCCTTGAAGCGGCGGAAGGCGTCGTTGACGTGGTTGTCGCCGAGTTCGCCGTAGCCGAGGGCGCGCAGCTTGTCGCGGAAGGCGGCTCTGCCGGAATGCTTGCCCATGACGAGGGAGTTCTTGGTCAGGCCCACCGATTCCGGGGTCATGATCTCGTAGGTGGCGGCGTTTTTCAGCACGCCGTCCTGATGAATGCCGCTTTCATGGGCGAAGGCGTTGCGACCGACGATGGCCTTGTTGGGCTGCACGTCGAAGCCGGTGATGGTCGAGAGCAGTTTTGAGGTGGCCATGATGCGTTCGGTGACGATGGCCGGTTTGCAGGGCACCGCGTCCGGTCGGGTGCGGATGGCCATCACCACCTCTTCGAGGGCGGCGTTGCCGGCGCGTTCGCCGATGCCGTTGATGGTGCATTCGATCTGCCGCGCACCGGCCGCGACGGCTGCGATGGTGTTGGCGACGGCGAGGCCGAGATCGTTGTGGTTGTGGGTGGAGAAGATGGCGCGCTCAGCCCCCGGCACGCGTTCGCGGACCATGGTGAAGATGCGGTGCATGTCTTCCGGCAGCGCGTAGCCCACGGTGTCGGGGATGTTGATGGTGGTCGCACCGGCCTTGATGGCGGCTTCGACGCAGCGGCAGAGGAAATCGGGGTCGGTGCGGCTGCCGTCTTCGGCGGACCATTCCACGTCGTCCGTGTGCTGGCGGGCGAGGGTGACGGAGTCGATCACCTGTTGCAGCACGGCGTCCGGCTCCATGCGCAGCTTGTATTTCATGTGCAGCGGCGAGGTGGAGAGGAAGATGTGGATGCGGCGGCGTTCGGCGTCGCGCACCGCTTCGGCCGCGCGCAGGATGTCGCCCTGGGCGCAGCGGGCGAGGCCTGCGATGACGGGGCCTTTGATGGCGCGTGCGATGGATTGCACGCTTTCGAAATCGCCCGGCGAGGCGATTGGGAAGCCGGCCTCGATCACGTCCACGCCGAGTTCGGCGAGGGCTTCGGCCATGCGCAGCTTCTCGGCCAGGTTCATCGAGAAGCCGGGCGATTGTTCGCCGTCACGCAGCGTGGTGTCGAAGATGATGACGCGGTCTTCGGCCAGCTTGCCGAAATTGGGATGATTGATGCTCATTGTGACCTCGGATTTGCCCCGGATTTTATCTTCACGGGCGCGTTCTCATGCGGCTTTGGTCCGGTATCCCCCACGCAATGGCCGACATCAAGTGTCCGGCGCTATGCCCAGGGGCGGGTAAGTCGAAGGAGAAGGCCGAGGGTTGCGAGCTGGGCGCCGGTGCGCAGCGTGGTGCGTACCACGCGCACGGCCCCCTTGGCCGCCACGATGGTGGCGGCGGTCCGCAGGGCATGCCGCGCGGGTTTGCGCGCGATACAGCATGCGAGGGGTGCACGGATCAGCATGGTTGGACGCTAGCGGCGCCCCAAAAACGATGCAAGCATTGCGGCACAAAGAACCGGGGAAACACCATGCACAAGCTCGTCTTCTGCCGTGCGTTGCACGCGGATGCCATGGATCTGTTGAAAGACCGCACCGATCTCGATGTCCGCGTGCTGACAACCGCGTTTCGCGGGCCGCCGATGCAAAAGGAGCTGGCGGCCGAGATCGTTGATGCCGATGGCGTGGTGGTGGGGCTGGAAAAGCTGGATGCGGGGCTGCTGGGCACGGCGCGCAATCTGCGGGTGATCAGCCGGTTTGGCGTGGGGTATGACGCGATCGATGTGCCGGCCTGCACGAAGCAGCGCGTGGTGCTGGCGGTGGTGAACGGCGCCAATGATCTGTCGGTGGCCGAGCACACGATGATGCTGATGCTGGCGGTGGCGCGGCGCACGATCGAGATGGATGCCTCGGTGCGGCGTGGCACCTGGATGATGCTGGAAGGCCGGCGCATGCGCGAGCTGGCCGGCCGGCGGGTGCTGATCGTGGGCTATGGCCGGATCGGCACACGGGTGGCGAAGCTGTGCCAGGCGTTTGGCATGCACACGATGGTGCATGACCCCGCCTTCACCACGCCGCGGCTGGCGGCGGATGGGCATGAGCCGGTGCAGCATCTGATGGAGGCGGTGCCTCTGGCCGATGTGATCACGCTGCACTGCCCGCTGTCCGATGCGACGCATCGGATGGTGGATGCGGGCTTCCTTTCGAAGATGAAATCCGATGCCTGGCTGATCAACACCGCCCGCGGCGGGCTGGTGGATGAGGATGCGCTGGTGGAGGCGCTGCGGGCGCGGCGCATCGAGGCGGCCGGCATCGAGGTGATGGTGCAGGAGCCGCCGATGCCCGACCATCCGCTGTTCGCCTTGGACAATGTGGTGCTGTCACCGCATAACGCGGCAGCACCGCTGGAGTGCTATCGCAAGATGTCGCTGCGCGCGGTGCGCAATCTGCTCGATTCGATCGATGGGGTGATCGATCCGGGCTACACGGTGAACCCGGAGGTTCTGGGGCGCAATTCATGATCGGGCGGCGCCTGGTGCTGGGGGGGATGGCGGGGCTCACGGCTTGCGCGTCCCAAGCCCGCACGCTGGCGCCGACACTTGTGGCGTATGACCGCAGCAGAATTGGGGGCGGCATGCGCATCGGCAGCCAATGGTCCGAGCCGGACGGCACGGTGCGGCATCTGTCGTTCACCCTGCCGCCGGAGGCCCTTACCGAGGCGGCGCGCCAGGTGGCACCACCTCGGCCGGAGCAGGTGCAGCACCAGGCGATGGCGGCCGCACAGGCTGTGGCTGATCATGCACCAGCGGGCGTGCAACTGGAGTTGCGACCCAAGCCGTTCGGGCTTGACCTGCACGGCACCGCGCCACCGGGCTACGATCTGACCGCGCTGATGAACACGGTGATGGCGGCCTATCGCCAGGCCAACAACCAGGCGGTGATCGATGCGGGGTTCCGCTTCATCGCCGAGAATGTGGTGCAGCCGGATTATGCGCGCATCACCGCCGGACAGAGCGCGCTGCTGGACGACACCGCGCGGGAGATTGGCCGCCAGATGACGGGGCTGGATGCGCGCGGACGGGTGCAGTTTCTGCTGAGCTTTCTGCAGTCGCTCACCTATCAGGTGCTGCACAGCCGCGGGCAGCAGGCGATGCGCACACCGGCGGGGGTGCTGGCCGATGGCAGGGGGGATTGCGATGCCAAGAGCATAACCCTGGCCACGCTGTTGGCAGTGATCGATCCAGGGCTGTCCACCGTGCTGATCTATGATGATCAGCACGCCTTCCCGGGCGTGGCCCTGCCGGTGCTGCCGGGCGATCCGGCGTTCCAACTGGGCGGGCGCAGCTATGTGGCGGTGGAGCCGGTGGGGCCTGGCTGGTTCCCGGTGGGCCAGCTCTCCGACCAGTCGCGCGCCATTCTGGCATCCGGCATGGCGAAGACCACGCTGCTGCGCGGGTAGGACGGGCCGCCTTCCGGCGACCCGCCCGTCCTGAGCTTACCTGAACCAGTCGACCACCGGCCGCCCCAGCGATTTCGGGAAGATGTCGTCCAGGAAGAAGTGCAACTCTGCGATCACCCCGACATTGGTGCCGGTGTTCCGGTTGGCGGGGATCAGCGCCTCGACCGCAAACTGCCAGCTGTCTTCGCTGTAGACGACGCCGGGTGCGATCATCAGTTGCATCGGCACTGTCGACGGCCGGGTGACCGGCGAGGAGTACGACAGCTCGACGATCGGTGTCAGTTTCTCAGCCCAGCCCGGCAGGTCATAGTGATGCACCTGGGATTGCAGATAGGGGATGCTGTATTGCAGTGTCAGTCCGCCCACGATGCGGTTTTCGTACCCGCCATTGGTGGTATCGACGCTGGATGGTTTTTTGTCGGAGACCTGATACCCGACGGTGCCGGTGATGGCGAATGGCCGCAGCGCCTGGACCGGCAGATCGCCCATGCCCTTGCCGAAATACAGCGTGGGCTTGGTGTTGCCGACCGTGTCCGCACCGGTCTGGGCGCTGCCTGTGTGCGGCAGTTCCCGCGTCACACCCAGCGAGACCAGGACCTCGTGCGGAGCGTTGACATAGGCCTGGTATTTCGCGCCGACCGTGATGTCCTGCCAGCCGTTGCGGCCTTTGGCGTTGGCGACGTCGTAGAAGCTCTGGCCGAGCTGCACCGAGACGCCTAATCTGTCGGTGATGCGCTTGGCGTAGCTGGCGTTGACATCGATCTGGCTGGTGGGGCCCACGCCATTGGCGTCCACCCCCGATCGCGTATAGGTGACGGTGGGCAGTGCCAACTCGTCGGCCACCGCCGGGTCGTCGACGGTCAGAGTTGCCGGGAAGATGCGATCGCCGGCGATGCCATGCGCCATCGCCGAAAAGCTGGTCGCGGACAGAAGGCAGGAAACAGCCAGCGCAGCGCGCCGGGCAGAGCAAGATGAAGGCATGAGCCTCTCCTCAGAACAGAAACAACAGCTGGGTGGAATGCGTGCTCAGGCCCTGAGGGGCGGTGCGCGCGGCTGTTGGCTGCCGAGGCGAAGACTGGGACGGATTGACGGCGCGGGCGGCGCTTCGGGTGTGACCCGGACCCAGAGGACAGGATGCGCCGGCTGGGCCGGGGCGGGGGGTGAGACGGCATCGCCCAGTGCCTGACACATCGGGCAGGCGTGATCGCCACGCTGCGGCAGGTCTTTATCCGGCGTGCCCTGATGCGTGGGCTGATCCGGCTGCGATGCGTAGCAGATGGCGCCAGCATCCGGCGCTGTCAGCATGGCCAGGCATTGCGCGGGTCCGCCAAGACCGAGCACCAGCAACACCGCCGCAAGCATCGGCGCGATATGGGGGATGCAATGGCGGCGCAACATGCTCATCGGTCGCAATTGCGCCAGTACGTCGTTGTTTGCAAGACGACACGATGGGGCGCATTGCTGCGCCCCATCGATACGCTGTTAGTTGCGGGCCTTGTCGACCAGCTTGTTCTTGCTGATCCAGGGCATCATGGCGCGCAGCGTCTCGCCGACCTGTTCGATCGGGTGTTCGGCAGCGCGGCGGCGTGTGGCCTTGAAGCTGGCCTGGTTCACCTTGTTCTCCAGCATCCAGTCGCGGGCGAAGCGGCCGCTTTGGATGTCTTCCAGCACGCGCTTCATCTCCGCCTTGGTCTCAGGCGTGATGATGCGCGGGCCAGTGACGTATTCGCCGTATTCGGCGGTGTTGGAGATCGAGTAGTTCATGTTGGCGATGCCGCCCTCATAGATGAGGTCGACGATCAGCTTCACCTCGTGCAGGCACTCGAAATAGGCCATCTCGGGGGCGTAGCCGGCTTCCACCAGCGTCTCGAAGCCGGCACGGATGAGCTCCACGAGGCCGCCGCAGAGGACGACCTGCTCGCCGAACAGGTCGGTTTCGCATTCTTCCTTGAAGGTGGTCTCGATGATGCCGGCGCGGCCGCCGCCGATGGCGGACGCATAGGACAGTGCGATCTCAAGCGCGTTGCCGGACGGGTTCTGATGCACGGCCACGAGGCAGGGAACACCACCGCCCTTCTGGTATTCGCCGCGCACGGTGTGGCCGGGGCCCTTGGGCGCGATCATGAACACGTCGATATCGGTGCGCGGGTCGAGCAGGTTGAAATGCACGTTGAGGCCATGCGCGAAGGCAAGGGCGGCGCCCGGCTTCATGTTGGCGTGCAGGCTCTCACGATAGAGATCGCCCTGGCCTTCATCGGGCGTGAGCACCATGACCACATCCGCCCATTTGGCGGCGGAAGCGGGGTCCATCACCTTGAGGCCGGCGGCTTCCGCCTTGGCCACGCCGGCCGAGCCGGGACGCAGGGCCACCACCAGCTCGGTGGCGCCGCTGTCCTTCAGGTTCAGCGCATGGGCGTGGCCCTGGCTGCCGAAGCCCACGATGGCGACCTTCTTGGAGAGGATCAGGTTCACGTCCGCATCGCGGTCGTAGTAAACGCGCATTCACTCGGTCCTTTTGTCTTGAAACGATTTGCTGGGTTAGATCACGCGGGTGCCGCGCGCAATGGCGGCCACCCCTGTGCGGGAGACTTCGGCCAGGCCCAAGGGGCGCATCAGGTCGACAAACGCATCGAGCTTGTCGGTCTGGCCGGTCATCTCGAAGACGAAGCTCTCGGTGGTCGCGTCCACCACGCGGGCGCGGAAGGCGTCCGCCAGGCGCAGCGCCTCGGTGCGGGCGTGGCCGGCCTGGGCCACGACCTTGATCAGCGCCATCTCGCGGGCGATGTGCGGGCCGTCCTGGGTGAGGTCGGCCACGCGATGGACGGGCACCAGGCGGTCGAGCTGCGCCTTGATCTGCTCGATCACCATCGGGGTGCCGGAGGTGACGACGTTGATGCGGCTGCGCGCGCGATCGGTCTCGACGGGGGCCACGGTGAGGCTGTCGATGTTGTAGCCGCGGCCGGAGAACAGGCCGATGACGCGCGCGAGCACGCCAGACTCGTTTTCAACGAGCACGGAGATGGTGGCCGAGCGGATGGCCGTGTCCTGCAGATTGCTCATGGTGCGTCTCTGGCTCCGGTCTCAGACCAGAACCAGCCCTTCATCGGTGAGGCCCGCGGCATTGCCCTTGTTGAGGCCGGTGCCGTGTTCGGGGCCCAGGATCATTTCATTGTGGGCGGCGCCCGACGGGATCATCGGGAAGCAGTTCTCGGTCTGATCGACACAGATATCGGCGATCACCGCGCGCGGCTCGGCGAGCATGGCGCGGATGACGTCGTCCAGCTCATCGATGCTGGTGGCGCGCATGCCGACGCCGTGGAACGCATCGGCGAGCCTGACGAAATCGGGCAGCGCCTCCGAGTAGCTTTCGGAGTAGCGGCTGCCGTGCAGCAGCTCCTGCCACTGGCGCACCATGCCCATATATTGGTTGTTGAGGATGAACACCTTCACCGGCAGGCGGTACTGGGCCAGCGTCGCCATCTCCTGGATGTTCATCAGGATGGAGGCTTCGCCCGCGATGTCGATGCAGAGTGCATCCGGATGGGCGATCTGCACGCCCATCGCGGCCGGCAGGCCGTAGCCCATGGTGCCGAGGCCGCCCGAGGTCATCCAGCGATTGGGCTTGTCGAAGCGGAAATACTGCGCCGCCCACATCTGGTGCTGGCCCACCTCGGTGGAGATGAAGGTGGGCTTGCCGGTCTTGGCCTCGTGCTCACGGGTGAGCTCGTAGAGGCGCTGGATGGCGTGCTGCGGCTTGATGATGCCGCCCTTTTCGGTGGTCTGGCGGAATTTCAGGCAGTTGACGGCGCGCCAGGCCTCGATCTGCGCCCACCATTCGGCCAGCGCTGCGGTGTTCTGGGTGGCGGGGTCGGCGTGCCAGGCCTCGATCATCGCCTCCAGCGCGAGGCCGGCATCGGCGATGACGGGCACTTCGACAGCGACGTTCTTGTTGATGCTGGAAGGGTCGATATCGACATGGATCTTGCGGCTGTTCGGCGCGAAGGCGTTGAGCCGGCCGGTGACACGGTCGTCAAACCGGGCACCCATGTTGAGCATGACGTCGCTGCCATGCATGACGAGGTTGGCCTCGTAGGTGCCGTGCATGCCGAGCATGCCAAGGAACTGGCTGTCGTTGGAGGGATAGGCGCCAAGGCCCATCAGGGTGGAGGTGACGGGAATGCCGGTGAGCTTGGCGAAGCGGACCAAAGCGTCGCTTGCCTGGGGGCCGGAATTGATGACGCCGCCGCCCGAGTAGATCACCGGGCGCTTGGCGTTCTTCAGCAGGGAGATCGCCTTTGCGATCTGTGCTCCGTCCGGAGCGGTCTGCGGGCGGTAGGAGCGGTGCGCGGCCGCGGGCTTGGCGGTGTAGGGTGCCGGGTTGATCAGGATGTCCTTCGGCAGGTCGATCACCACCGGGCCGGGGCGGCCGGAGCGGGCGACGTAGAAGGCCTCGTGCACGACGCGGGCGAGGTCGGCGGATTTCTTGACCAGGTAGTTGTGCTTGGTGGCCGGGCGCGTGATGCCGGTGGTGTCGGCTTCCTGGAAGGCGTCGTTGCCGATCAGATGGGTTGGGACCTGGCCGGTGAGACAGACGACGGGGATGCTGTCCATCAGCGCATCGACGAGGCCGGTGACGGCGTTGGTGGCGCCGGGGCCGGAGGTGACGAGGACGACGCCCACCTTGCCGGTGCTGCGCGCATAGCCTTCAGCGGCGTGCACGGCGGCCTGTTCGTGGCGCACCAGGATGTGGCGGATGGCGTTCTGCTGGAAGATGGCGTCGTAGATCGGCAAGACCGCGCCGCCCGGATAGCCGAAGATCACTTCGACCTCCTGCTCCTTGAGGGCGCGCAGGAGGATCTCAGCACCCGATTGGGTCTGGGCGATGTCGGACGGGGAGAGCGTGTCGGTCTGGGTCATGGGCCTTGGGTAGCCCGTGCTGCAGTGCGGCGTCAACCGCGATCTTGAATAAAATTCAGCAAAACCCCTGTTTCGCTTTCTGAAAATTGCTCTAGACCCGCGACACGCGCATGGATCGTATGCAGGGCGGTTTTATCAATCCAGGGCCGGTTGTGGAACCAGGTGGCCTGGCGCTTGGTGTACTGCCCGGTGGCGAGGCAGGCACGGCGCTGCGCCTCGGACAGCAGGATCTCGCCGCGCAGATAGGCGGACAGCTCCGGCACGCCGTGCGCGCGCATGGCGGGCAGTGCGGGGTCGAGGCCAAGGGCCAGAAGGGATTGGACTTCCGCGATCGCGCCCTGCTCCAGCATGGCGGTGAAGCGGGTGGCGATGGACTGGCGCAGCGCGTCGCGCGGCGGGTCCAGCAGGATGGCGCGAAACCGCCAGCCCGAGTCCGGGGCCGGCATGGTCTGCCAGACAGAGAGCCCCTGCCCGGTGCTGCGCCAGACCTCCCAGGCGCGCGCGATGCGCTGGCCGTCGCTTGGGCGCAGGGCGAAGGCGGTTTTGGGATCATGCTCGGCCAGTCTTGCGTGCAACGCGGGTGCGCCGAGTTCGGCCAGCAGCGCGCGTGCCTCGGCCCGGCAGGCGGGATCGGGTTCGGGGATGCCGGCGATGCCCGCGGTGAGGCTGGACAGATAGAGGCCGGTGCCGCCGCAGATGATGGGCAGGCCGGGGCAGGCTTCCATCTCGGCCAGGGCGGTTGCGCGCCACCAGGCGGCGTTGCCGGGCTCGGCGGCCGGGCGCACGCCGTAGAGACGGTGTGGGACGAGGGTTTCCTCCTCCGGCGAGGGCCGTGCGGTGAGGATGCGCAGCTCGCGATAGACCTGCATCGAATCGGCATTGATGACGGTGCCGCCAAGCAATTTGGCCAAACCAAGGGCCAGGGCGGATTTGCCGCTGCAAGTCGGACCTGCGAGAATCAAGGCCTTACGCATATTGTCCCTGCTGCGCGCGGCCCGTAGATGCGTGCCATGGCTTATATTCTGACGCTCGTGGCTGATCTCTCTGCCACCACGCTCCGCCCCGCCCTGATCGACCGCGTTCGCGGTGCCGTGCAGGGACAGGCGCCCATTGTGCTCTCAGACGGTGAGGCCGTCGACATGTCCTGTGGCACGGCCCCTGAGCGGGCGGTGATCGAGCAGGCGCTGGAGGGGGAGCGGGTGGATGCGATCGTCACCCGCAGCCGTGGCCGCCGGAAGGGGCTGCTGGTGGCGGATATGGACAGCACGATCGTGACCTCCGAGACTCTGGACGAGTTGGCCGCCTATGCGGGGCTGGGCGAGCAGATTGCGGCGATCACAAAGCGCAGCATGAACGGTGAGATCGATTTCGCCACCGCCTTGCGCGAGCGTGTGGGGATGTTGCGCGGGTTGCGGCTGGATGCGCTGGAGCAGACCTGGGCTGCCACCGAGCTGACGCCGGGGGCGCGCGAGCTGGTTGCGACCATGCGGGCGCACAACGCCACGACCGCGCTGGTGTCGGGTGGCTTCACCTTCTTCACCGGGAGGGTGGCGGCGCAGATCGGGTTTGACGTGCATCACGCCAACACGCTGCTGGAGGATGGGGTTGCGCTGACCGGGGCGGTGGGTGAGCCGATTCTGGATCGCTCCTCCAAGCTCACCATCCTGCGTGAGCTGGCGGCGGCGCGCGGCCTGCAGATGACGGCGACGCTTGCGGTGGGGGACGGCGCCAATGATCTGGACATGCTGCGCGAGGCGGGGCTGGGGGTTGCCTTCCATGCCAAGCCGATCGTGGCGGCTGAGGCGAAGGCGCGGGTGGATTACGGCAATCTGCGCGCGCTGCTGTTCGCGCAGGGGTATAAGGCCAGCGATTTCGTGACCTGAGAGAGAGCTTTGAGCCGAACAGAAATTTGTTTCGGCTCGATGCATTGAGCTGCCACTGAGCGGCACCACGCATCCGTGGAAAAAAGTTTTTTTGCTTCTTTTTGTTCACAAAAAGAAGCCGCTTAAACTGATCAAACTGCGCAAACCGGTATCGATGAAACGCCCTCAGCCGCGCGGATGAACCGCTCGTCAAAGGTGAGCATCGCCTCGCACGGGCTGGCTTTGGCGAGATGCAGCGCGTCCGCCACGTCCATCCCCTGCTCCACCCAGTCCAGTGCCTGGGCGATGCGGGCGGGCTCTTCCAGCACCGCGTTGGCCAGGCCGCCGAAGCGGCGCAGTGCGGCTGCGATGTCGTGCGGTGCTATGGCGTAGACGCTGCGCAGAACCCAGGCGGTTTCCAGCAGGACGGTGCTGGAGACATAGACCGGGCCTTGCATGATGGCGGCGCGGGCGCGGGCTGCCTGGTCCGGATCGTCTCCGGTGAGGAAGCGGACCAGCACATTGGTGTCAATCGCGCGCATGCAGCCGGGCCATCTCGGCTTCGATGCCGGCCTCCATCTCGGCGATGCTCCGGGCCGGGCCCGTTGTCTTCAGGCAGGCGAAGACCTGGCCGATCTCGATGCGTGTGAAGGCGGGGGCTGCCCGCAGCGAGACACCGTCCGCGGTGTTTTCCACGACCAGCCTGGTGCCGGCATCCCAGCCCAGTCGGTCGCGGATCGGCTTGGGCAGGATGAGTTGGCCCTTGGTGGACAGCACGGTGGTTGGCGGTTCGGACAGCATCGCGGGGCTCTCGATGGTAAGACGAGTGTAAGATGTTATGAATCACTCCTGGATGCACGGGAAAAATCGGATGGGCGTGCGTGGTTGCGCAGGCGGTAGCTGAGCGCCTCTGCCACGTGCACACGGGCGGTCTGCGAAAGCCCGGCCAGATCGGCAATGCTGCGCGCCACGCGCAGTGTCCGGGTGAAGCCGCGGGCGGAGAGGCCGAGGCGCTCGGCCGCCTGTTCCAGCAGGGCGCGTGCCTCGGGGCTGACATCCATGGCGTGGGGATCGGCCTCGGCATTGACCACCGGCCGGGCGCGCGACTGCTGCATCCGGCGGGCTGCCAGCACGCGGGCGGCGACGATCTCGCTGGTCTCGCCGATCGGGGCGCGGGAGAGTTCGGCGGGGGGGATGGGCTGCACCTCCACCACGATGTCGATGCGATCGAGCAGCGGGCCGCTGATCCGGCTTTGATATTGCTCCCCACAGCGTGGGGCGGAGCCGCACGCGCGGGCGGCGTCGGCCAGATGGCCGCAACGGCACGGGTTCATCGCGGCGATCAGTTGGAAGCGGGCCGGGTAGGTGATGTGGGCGGCGGCACGTGAGACGGTGGTGTGGCCGCTTTCCATCGGCTGGCGCAGTGATTCGAGGGCCGCGCGGGGGAATTCGGGCAGTTCGTCCAGGAACAGCACACCGCGATGGGCGAGTGACACCTCACCCGGCCGGGCGCGGTTGCCACCGCCGGCCAAGGCCGCCTGGCTTGCCGAATGGTGCGGTTCACGAAACGGCGGGCGCTGCACCAGCCGGCCGCCATCGAGCATGCCGGCCACCGAATGCACCATCGAAACCTCCAGCGCCTCACGCGGGGAGAGGTCTGGCAGCAGGCCGGGCAATCTGGCGGCCAGCATGGATTTGCCGGCTCCGGGCGGGCCGATCAGCAGGAGGTTGTGGGCACCGGCGGCGGCAACCTCAAGCGCGCGCCGCGCACTGGCCATGCCGCGCACCTGGGCCAGATCCGGCACGTTGGCGGGTTTTGCCACACCTGCCGTGCTGGGCGGGCTCATCACCTGCAGGCCCCGGAAATGGTTGATCAGGGCCAGCAGATCATGCGGCGCCAGTACCTCGATCCGGCCGGCCCAGGCGGCCTCTCCGCCTTGCGATTCGGGGCAGATCAGGCCGAGATCCATGGACGAGGCCGCGATCGCCGCCGGCAGCACGCCGGCCACCGGGTTGAGCCTGCCATCGAGGGACAATTCGCCGATGGCGGCGAATTCGCTGGCATCCTCCAGCGGGATCACCTCCATCGCCACCAGCACGCCGATGGCGATCGGCAGGTCGAAATGCGAGCCCTCCTTCAGCAGATCGGCCGGCGCCAGATTGATCAGGATGCGCTTGGGCGGCAGCGACAGGCCCATGGAGGTGAGGGCCGCGCGCACCCGCTCGCGCGCCTCGCCCACCGCCTTGTCCGGCAGGCCCACCACCAGAAAGGCCGGCAGGCCGGAGGCGATCTGCACCTGCACCTCCACCTTCTGCGCCTCGATGCCGGCGAAGCTGAACGTGGTCACCCGGGCGAGGCTGGTCATCCGAGCAGGCCTTCGCGCCGGAAGCTGAGCCAGGCGCCGTTGCCGATGATGATGTGGTCGTGCAGCACCACGCCCAGCACGCGGGCGGCCTCGGCGATCTCGGCCGTCACCTCCAGATCGGCGCGTGAGGGGGTGGGGTCGCCGCTTGGGTGGTTGTGCACCAGGATGAGGGCGGTTGCGTGCAGTTCGAGCGCGCGTTTGACCACCTCGCGCGGGTAGACCGGCGTGTGGTTGACCGTGCCGCGGGACTGCGCCTCATCGGCGATCAGGCGGTTGCGCGGGTCGAGGAACAGGATGCGGAACTGCTCCACGCTTTCGCGGGCCAGCACGGTGGAGAGATAGTCCATCAGCCGGTCCCAGTTGTTGAGCACCGGCTGGTCCATCACCTCGGCGCGGGCGAGGCGGTGGGCTGCGTCCTGCACCAGCTTGATCGCCACCACGGCGTGCGGGCCGAGGCCCTGGGTTTCCAGCAATGTGTCGGTGGGGGCGCTGAGCAAGCGGGCCAAGCTTCCGAAGCGGTTGATCAGCGATTTGGCAAGCGGCTTGGTGTCGCCCTGTTTGAAGGCGAGGTAGAGCAGCATCTCAAGCAATTCGTAGTCGGCGAGCGTGCCGCAGCCATGGCGCAGCACGCGGGTGCGCATCCGGGCGCGATGGCCTTTCGGGCCGAGGCTGGCGAAGGGCAGTTCGCCCGGATCGGTGCCATAGGCCGGGGCCGCCGAGGAAGGCTTGCGCGATTTGGCGAGCGGGGCGGTGCCCGGGGCCTCCGCGAAGGCGCGGGGTTGGTGGGGTGGTTGAACGTAGGTGTCGGTCTCGTGCTGCACGCCGCGCAGCCGGGACAGGAGGAGATCAAGGAAGGCGGGGGCGCGGGTCATGGCGCCACGCTGGGGCATTGCCCGCGATGGGCGGTGACACGCCCATCAAACCGTCGGCAAATCTTGCAACCAGCGGCTAAAACGCGCCGAGGAAGCGCTTCAGCAAAGGCCCGATCTCGCTGACATTGTAGCCGCCTTCCTGGATGATCGCGACCTTGAGGCGGCTGCGCGCGATCAGCTGGGCGGCCTTGGCGAAGCCATCCGCCGTCACCGCCAGATATTGCAGCGGCTCATGCACCGAGGCGTCGAAGCCCAGGCTCAGCACCAGCGCATCGGCGCCAAAGGCGTGAATGGCGCTCATCGCGTGGTCCAGCGCGTCCAGCCAGTCGGCATCGTCGGTGCCGCGTTTCATCGGCAGGTTCAGGTTGCAGCCAAAGCCCCGCCCGCCGCCACGCTCATGCTCGTGGCCGACATAGAACGGGTAATAGCCGTTGGGATCGCCATGGATGGAGACGAACAGCACATCGGCCCGGCCCCAGAAGATGCCCTGCGTGCCATTGCCGTGATGGCTGTCCAGGTCAAGCACAGCCACGCGCGGAGCCCCTTGGTCGCGCAGCCTTTGGGCGGCGATGGCGGCGTTGTTGAGGTAGCAATGCCCGCCGGCGCGGGCGGGATAGGCGTGATGGCCGGGCGGGCGGCAGAGCGCATAGGCGTTGCGGCCGGCCATCACCTCATCGGCGGCGGCCACGGCACAGGAGGCAGCGGCAAGTGCCGCGGGCCAGGTGGCGGAGGTGATCGGGCAGGACGTGTCGGCAGTGTACCAGCCAAGCTGTCCCACGATGGATTTGGGCAGCCTGGCGCCATTGCCGAACATTTCAGGGGCTGGGTGGATATTGGCCACCGCCTCCGGCCCGTGATCCGGCTGGGCCGCCCAGGCGGCGGGCACATCGCGCAGGAAATCGAGATAGGCCGGGCTGTGCACCGCCTCAAGTGCCGCGCGATCGGCCTGGGAGGGGCGGATGATCTCCAGATTCATCTCCTGGCAGGCCGCCAGCAGCGATTCGGCGCGGGCCGGCTGTTCGAGATTCCGGCGGATCTGGCCGCGCTGCAGGAAGAATTGCGGCGCGTGGCGCAGTTGAACCGGATCCCAGAAAACCCTCACACCACAACTCCATCCGACCGCTTTAACCGATAGATCACGTGATCGTGCATTGCATGATCTTTCGGGACCCGTGGATGGCCGAAATCGCCGGAGATGTCACGTGTCATTCCGAGCCTTCGCATCACTGCCTGCGAAGGTTCATTGAGCGCTGCGGTGAAGGCCACGATCTCGTCCAGGCCGAGCCGGTCGAAACCATCCCGCAGCACTGCGCGCGCAGCCTCCGTGCAGTAGCCACGCCGCCACCAGGACGATCCGAAGGTCCAGACCGCCTCGATCGCGGGCGCGCAGGGCAGTTCGTCCGGCACGCGGGACAGGCCCACGAAGCCGATCAACGGCGCAACGCCTGGCGCTTCCACCGCCATGATGCCGAAGCCGTGCTGGTCGTAATGCGCGCGCACCCGCGCCACCCAGGCATCCGATTGCGCCCGGCTGCGGGTGAGGTGGAAGAAGCGCATCACGCTGGGGTCGGCGGTGATGTCGGCAACCAATGGCAGATCATCATCCTGCCAGGGGCGGATGATCAGCCGCTCGGTGCGCAGTATCACCGTCCGGTCACCGCAACCGGCCCAGCGCCTGCAGCACGCGGGGCGCGTGCGGCATCGGGGCGATGGCGCCATAGCCCTCGGTCTTCATCGCGGCGGCGGCACCGGCATAACGCGCGGCCTCGACCGGCGTGTCGCCGGCGAGCAGGCGTGCCAGGAAATTGCCGCAGAACGTGTCGCCAGCCCCGGTGCCGTCCACCGGGCGGCATGGGAAGGGGGCGATCGGCGTGTGCCCATCCGGCGTGCCGAGCAGCGCGCCCTGGGCGCCCAACTTCAGCACCACGATGCGCGGGCCAAGACCGAGATAGAAATTGACGATATCGGCCGGGGCCTGCAGCTCGGTCAGCATCTGGGCGTCCTCCAGGCTGGGCAGGGCGATGTCGGACTGGGCGACGGCCGCATGCATCACCGCGGCGGCACGGGCGGCAGGCCACAGGCGGGCGCGGTAATTGGTGTCGTAGGCCACCAGGCAGCCGGCCTGCCGGGCGATGGCGATGGCGTGGAACACCGCATCGGCGGCGCTGGCGGAGATCGCCTGGCTGATGCCCGAGACGAACAGCGCGCGCGCCCCTCGGATCATTGCCTCCGGTACGTCACGCGGGGTGATCGCACTCGCGGCGGAGCCTGCGCGGTAATACAGAAACTCGTGTCCGGCCGGGCCATGGGTGACGAAATACACCGCCGTGGGGTGGGTGGCGGAGCGGATCACCGCGGAGGCATCCACGCCCTCCTGCGCCCAGAGGGTTTCGAAGCGGCGGCCGGCCGGGTCGTCGCCGATGGCGGTGACATAGGCCACGCGGCAGCCGGCGCGGGCGGCGGCGATGGCGGCGTTGCAAGTGTCGCCGCCGAAGCCTTCCAGATAGAGAACCCGGCCCTCTTCATCCGGCGCCTGCTGGTTGAACTCCAGCATCGGCTCGCCGAGGCAGACCAACTCAGGGGGGCTCATGCCATGATCTGCCGGGCGGCGGCCTCGATGCCTGCGCGATCGCCGGCGATGATGCGCGCCTCGTCGACCAAAGCGCCGCCCATGCCGACAAAGCCGGCACCCGCCGCGAGATAGGCCGCGATGTCGCCGGGGCTGATGCCACCGGTGGGACAGAAGGTGACATGCGGAAACACGCTGGCCAGCGCCTTGATATGGCTGGGCCCGCCCGCGCTGGAGGCGGGGAAGATCTTCACCGCATCGGCACCGGCGGAAAGTGCGGCGCGCACCTCGGTGGGGGTCATCGCGCCCAGCAGCAGGGCGGCACCGGCCGCCCGGCAAGGTGCTGCGAGCGTGGCGTCAACCCAGGGGGCGACAATGAATTTCGCGCCGGCCTCCAGGCAGGTCTGCGCCATGGCGGCATCCGGCACGGTGCCGGCGCCGATCAGCAAGGACGGGTCGGAGGCCAGGTCGCGGATCAGCGCCGGCGCATCCGGGATGGTCATGGTCAATTCGAAGATGGTGATCCCGCAATCGCGCAACCAGCCAACCACCGTGGCGGCATTGGCGGCGGTGTGGGTGCGCACCACCGGCACGACGCGGGCCTTGCGCAGGGCTGCGATGGTGGTGGCGACAGCGGAGGGCGAAGCTGGGTCGGACATTCTGGAAATCCCTTCGGTGCCTTCACTATGTCATGCGGCCCCGCGTGACGGAACCGGGGGGCTGCCCCCCCGGCAGGCAACTCAGGGCGTGGGTTTGGTGTCCAGCCGCTGCTGGGCGGTGCGCAGGCTGCGACCCAGATCGGTCATGCTGCGATGCAACTCTCCAACGACCCCCTGGAATCGGTGCACAGCGTCACGCTGCTCCGCCCGGGCGGCCGCCAGGATCGCGAGTGCGCGGCGCAATCGCGCGGCGGGATCCTCTGGCAGGTCATCGGCTGAGGCCGTGGGCAACGCCTCCTCCGCCTGTGCCGCGATGGCGGGTGCGCTGCGGGGAAAGGGGATGATCTCCGCCGAATGCAGCGGCAATGGCTCATCAGACATGATAAAACGCCTCATACTGTCTCATTAATTGAGACAGTATGAGAATTTTGATGCGGTGTCAGCCCAAAAAATTCACGGACTGGAAACCAATGCCCAAAAGATGCATCAGCTCCACCGTCATCAGCAGCAGCACCACGGTGGCGCTCAGCACCGTGCGCAGCCGCAGATAGCCATGCGGCAGCCAGCCGCAGGCGGCAAAACGATGTTCGGTGCCCCAGGTGAGCAGCACACCCAGCCAGATCAGCGTGAGACCGGCCATCGGCGCGCCGGCCTGGGTGATCACCAGCGCCAGAAAACCGATCAGCGACGGCAACACGCCCAAGGTCAGACGCAGCGCCGGGCGGCGCGGAGAGTCCGCGTCGCTGCCGAGCAGAAACCCCCAATGCACGGCCCCCAGAAAGGACAGGATGCAGGCGCCATAGGCGATCAGGGCAGCCAGCGCCTGTGCCTGATACGACCAGGCGACCACCGTGAGCAGCGACAGCGCCAGAAACGGCAGCAATCCGGCCAGGCCCAGGAAGGTGGCAATCGCAATCGGGCTCAGGGTCATGATGTTCTCCAGCGTTTGGCGTTGTTCTAGCGCATCCGGGGCCCCTGCAAGAGGAGGATGATCCGCCGGCTGCGACTTGTGGCGGGATATCTGTATGATGCAGGCGGCCCAGAGGGCGGCTTGGCGATGGGATCGGTTGGATCATGGAACTGGCGCTTGAACTTCTGACGGTGTTTCTGCTGATCCTGATCAACGGCGTGTTCGCGCTCGGCGAATTGGCGCTGGTCTCGGTCAACCGCGCCCGGCTTGCCGTGCTGGAACGCAAAGGCGTGGCCGGCGCGGCGCAGGCGCGCATTCTGGTGGATGAGCCGCAGAGCTTTCTGCCCACCTTGCAGGCCGGCATCACCGCGGTGGGCATTCTGTCCGGCGTGTTCGGCGGTGCGCAGATTGCCGGCCATCTGGAGCCGCTGATCGCCCAGATCCCGTCGCTCGCCCCGTTTGCCGGCAGCCTGGCGCTGGCGTTGGTGGTGGTGGCGATCACCTATCTCACGCTGGTGGTCGGCGAGCTGGTGCCCAAGCGCCTGGCGCTGCGCCATCCGGAACACGTGGCGGCGGCGGTGGCGCGGCCGCTGCTGCTGCTGGCGCGCATTCTGCGCCCGGCCGTGTGGCTGCTCGGCCAGTCCTCCAACCTGATCCTGATGCTGTTCGGCGTGCATCACGCGCAGTCCAACACCGTCACCGAGGAGGAGTTGAAGGAGATCCTGCTGGAGGGTGAGGAGACCGGGGTGATCGAGTCCGAGGAGCGCGACATGATCGAGCGCCTGCTGCGCCTGGCGGACAAGCCGGTGCGCGCGATCATGACGCCGCGCACCGAACTGGCCTGGATCGACCGTACCGACCCGCCGCGCGAGATTGCGGCCGCGCTGAAATCCGCCCCGCATTCGCGCTTTGTGGTGTGCGACGGGGCGGTCGACAATGTGGTGGGCGTGGTGCAGGCGAAGGATCTGCTGGACCGGATTCTGGAAGGCAAGGAGATGTCGATCTCCGCCTCGCTGCGCCAGCCGCTGGTGATGCCGGACACCGTGACGGCCCTTGATGCGCTGGAACGGCTCAAGGCCGATCCGCTCGGGCTCGCTCTGGTGATGGACGAATATGGCAGTTTCGAAGGCGTGGTGACCGCGGCCGACGTGCTGGAGGCGATCGTGGGCGACGCCGAGGTGGCGCAGGAAAGCCAGGGCGACGGCGCTGCCGGCGAGGATGCGATCTACAGCTTCGACGGCATGACGCCGGTGGATGAGCTGAAGGCCCGGCTCGACCTGCCAGACCTGCCGGCGGAGGGCAGCTATCACACCCTGGCCGGGCTGATGCTGGCGCTGCTGCGCCGGGTGCCGCGCCAGGGCGACCGCATCGCGTTTGGCGGTTGGCTGTTCGAGGTGCTGGAAATGGACGGACGGCGGGTGGAGCGGGTGCGCGCCACGCAGGATTCACACGGCGAGGGATAGCGCCGCTCGCCTTCGCCTCGTGCGTGTCAGGTGCGTTGGGCGGCGCGTTCGATCAGGCTCTGTGGGATCCAGGCCCGCACCACGCGCCAATGCCCCTCCTGCAGAACCATGCGCAGCCGGAGATGCCCATCATCCTCGTCCGTGTTGCGGATACTGACGAGGAAGCTGGTGGGCGTTTCGAAAAACGCGTGTTCCAGCATGGTGAGCGGGTTGGGCATCGCCTCCCCCCCCTGCATCTGGCGCATCACCGCGATGATGTTCTGCGGTGTCACCTCATGCTCGACCGCGGTCTCGGCGAGGCCCGAGGCAAAGGACGCCCCGAAGGGTGGCAGGGCGTTGCTGGCAAGCGCCCCGCTGGTGGGGCCGATGATGCCATCGGCGATGTCCTGCTTGAGGCCGGCCTTGACCGCGGCCCAATCCACATCCCGCTCCACCGCGAACCGGTCCCCGCGATCGAGCGACGCGGCAAGACGGCACAGCGCCACATAGGGCGATGCCATGTATCCGAGGACGATCCCCAGAACGGCCAGTGAAATGAACAGGCGGGCGCGCATGAGAGGCAGCCTTGCGTTCGAAGAAAAAGAGGGCGTTTCAGCTTCTTGGTGGTTCGTGGAGCAGGCACCGCCCTCTCCACCAACCCTTCATACAGCCATTTTCTGCTGAAAAGGTTTACAAATTATGTCATCACCAAGGCGTGACCAATCGCCCGGCCGCTTCACAACAATCGTTTTCAATCAATACGTTAAGCAGGGTCCCACGGGAAAACGATCCACGTATCCTGCGGAACCTTTCTGACAAACATGTCCGCCAAGGCCTCACCATCAGGCTTGGCATAGAGCACGACATGGCGTGCCTTGGGCAGCATGTCCCGCAGCATCAGCATCGTGGCACCCGAATCCACCAAATCGTCCACCACGATGAACCCCTCGCCATCCGCCGTGATCGCCTGCGGCTTGAGCAGCAGCGGCGCCTGGGCGTGCTCGCCCTGATAGGAGCTGATGCCGATGGTCTCGATCAGCTTGAGCCCCAGCTCACAGGCCAGGATGGCGGCCGGCACCAGGCCGCCGCGGGTGATGGCGATCAGGCCGCGATACGGCGCATCCGCGCGCAGCCTGCCGGCCAGGGCACGGCTGTCGGCGGCGATCTCCTCCCAGCTCAGCCGCAGATAGGCGGTGGCCATCAGAACAGCCGCCCGCCATCGGGCACCGCCTGGTCCGGGTGCAGCAGCACCACCTCGCCTTGCGCATCCGGCACACCCAGCGTCAGCACCTCGCTGATGAACGGGCCGATCTGGCGTGGCGGGAAATTCACCACCGCCATCACCTGCCGGCCCAGCAGCGCCTCCGGCGTGTAATGCACGGTGATCTGGGCGGAGGATTGCTTCACGCCGATCTCCGCCCCGAAATCGATCCTGAGCTTGAAGGCGGGCTTGCGCGCCTTGGGAAACGGCTCGGCCGCCACGATGGTGCCGACACGAATGTCCAGCAGATGGAAATCGTCGATCGTCGCCACAGCACACCTCGCAGAACCGCCATTCAGATTTGCTGAACTCTGGCCGATTGCCAATGCAAAAGCCCCGTGCGAAGCGTGACGGATCGCCGACCCGCGTTCCGGAGACAGATGACATGCGTGATTTCCACCTGCCGGGCCGCAGCCCGGTGTTCTCCACCAACGCGATGGTCGCAACCTCGATGCCGCAGGCCACCCTGGCCGCGATCGACGTGCTGCGCGCCGGCGGCAACGCGCTCGATGCGGCGGTGGCCGCCGTGGCCGTGCTCTGCGTGGTGGAGCCGCAATCAACCGGCATCGGCGGGGATTGCTTCTGCCTCTACGCGCCGGCCGGCAAAACCCCGGTGGCACTCAACGGCTCCGGCCGGGCGCCGGCCGCGGCCACGATCGATTTCTACGAAAGCCAGGGGATCACCGAACAGAAACCCGACTGGGCGCATTCGGTCACCATCCCGGGCGCCATCTCGGCGTGGGAAACCCTGCTCGCAGCGCACGGCACCAAAGGGCTGGACGAGTTGCTGCGCCCGGCCATCGGCTATGCCGAGAACGGCCATGTGCTGTCCCCGCGCGTGGCTTGGGATTGGGCCTCCTCCGAAGCCAAGCTGCGCGCCGGCGGGGCCGAGCCCTTCGTGCCGGCGCCGAAAGTGGGCGATGTGTTCCGCCACCCGCAACTGGCGGCAACCCTGAAGGCCATCGCCGCCCGCGGCAGCCGCGCCTTCTACGAAGGTGAGGTGGCAGCCGATATGGTGGCCACATTGCGCGCGCGCGGCGGGCTGCACACCGAGCAGGATTTCGCCGAAGGCCGCACCGCCGCCGAGTTCGTCACCCCCATCCACACCCATTTCCGCGGCCATGACGTCTGGCAGTGCCCGCCCAACGGCTCCGGCCTGCTGGTGCTGATGCTGCTCGGCCTGCTGCGCGGCTGGGACCCGGCGCCGGACGGCCCCCTCGGCGCCACCCGCCTGCATCGCCATATCGAAGCCGCCCGCCTGGTTTATCGCGACCGTGACGCCTTCCTGGCAGACCCATCCCAGGTCAGCGTGCCGGTCGAGCGCCTGACCAGCGATGCCTATCTGGACAGCATGCGCGCGCTGATCCGCGACGATGTGGCCATGCCCATCCTGCCCGCCCCCGGCGAGGCGATGCTGCCGCCGCACAAGGACACCGTCTATCTCTGCGTGGTCGATCGCGACGGCAATTCCTGCAGCTTCATCAACTCGCTGTTCGAAGCCTTCGGCTCCGGCATCTGGGCGCCGAAATCCGGCGTGTTCCTGCAGAACCGCGGCTATTCCTTCCAACTCGACCGCAAGCACCCGAACTGCATCGCACCCTATAAGCGGCCGATGCACACCATCATCCCCGGCATGGTCACCAAGAATGGCCGCGCGGTGATGCCCTACGGCGTGATGGGCGGGCACTTCCAGCCGATGGGCCAAAGCCTGCTGCTGTCCAACATGTTCGATTACGGTCTGGACATCCAACAGGCCATCGACCTCGCCCGCATCTTCCCCCGCCTCGGCCGCGTGCAGTCCGAACGCGGCATCCCACCCGAGATCCGCGCCCAACTCGCCGCCATGGGCCACGACATCGAAATGATCGACAAGCCGCATGGCGGTGGCCAGGCGATCTGGATCGATCACGAACGCGGAACCCTAACCGGCGGCTCCGACCCTCGCAAGGACGGCCTTGCTTTGGGGTATTGATCCCTCCCTGACGCCAGCCTGATCGAATTGTCGTTATTTGTCGCGAAACTTTCACGAAACCGTGAAGGATAAAATGTCGTTGAGATGAGATTTCGGAGATCCGACACCCACCCGGAGCTCCGTCATGCCGCGCCTGCCTGTTCGCCTGTCGCTTCTTGCGTCCGCCGCCATCCTGTATGGCGCCTCGGCCGGTGCACAAACCTTGCCGTTCTTCACGCCGGGTGACCTCGTGGTCAGCTCCGTGCAGGACTCCTCGTCGAAAAATGGCGGTGCCGCCCTGGACACGGCGTCGCCGATCACGCTGACCGAATACGCGCTGTCGGGCACCGGCAGCTCGGCATCCGCCTCCGCCGTGGGAACGCTGGTGCTGCCGCAGACCAGCAACGGCGTGCAGAGTGCCATCTCGGGCGAATGGGGATCGGCGTCCGAAGGCATGCTGGAAAACTCGGTCAACGGCCAGTACCTGACCATTGTCGGCTATGGCGTGAACGCCAACACGTTCAACAGCTACACCAGCGCCAACACCTCGCCCTATGGCACCTTGGCGCTGGGCCAGACCAACAGCCTGACCGGCCAGACCACGACCACGGTTCCGCGCGTCGTGGCGCTGATCAACGGCAACGGGCTGGTCGACACCAGCACGGCCCTCACCGGCGTGTTCAACCAGAACAATCCGCGCAGCGCCGCAACCGTGGATGGCTCGCAGATCTACGTCTCCGGCCAGGGTGTGACGGGTGACGGCACCGGCGGCGTGTTCCTGGCCAACCGGGGCGCCACCACGGCGACGGCGATCAACGTCAACACCACCGGCGCCGGCGCGAACACCACCTCCGCCACCGTCGCCACCGAAACCCGCGCTGTGGAGATCGTCAACACCGGCAGCGGCAACACGCTTGAAGTCTCGCGCGACTTCAAAGTGTCCGGCACGCCCAACGACGCAACCGATATCCGCATCCTGACCGCGCCTGGCGGCGGCCTGCCGACCACGTCCACCGGTCTTGTGGCCACCCGGGTGTTCAACACCAACACAAGCACGGGCGAGAGCGGCAACTCACGCGGCGGCAACACGTCGTCGATCAACCTGGGTGCCACCACGACGAGCACCACCAGCGCGCTCAACAACGGCGTCAACAACGGCCGCGACGGCAAGTTCGTCTATCTGAGCCCCGAGCAGTTCTACTATGCCAATGCGACGACGCTCTACGTCGCCGATAGCGGCTCGCCGAAGAACGGCTCGCCCAACACGGCCCAGCTGGGTGAGGGTGGCCTGCAGAAATGGTCGCTGGTCGGCGGTGTCTGGACACTGGACTACGACATCTATCTGTTCAACGACGGCCTGTCGCTGGCCAACAACGCCAACGCCAACTCGGGGACGCCCACCGCCGCCGGCATCACCGGCCTGTTCGGTCTCGCCTGTCAGCAGGTGGGGCTGTATACGGACTGCTACGCCACCACCTATGGGCTGAACGAGCTGTCGGCCAGCTATCTCGTGGGTGTCAGTGACCTGACATCCAACACCGATGCCTCGACCGGCTCCGGCGAGGTGCTGACGGTGCTGGAATCGGGTGGAACCGACAGCAACGGCAACAACATACTCTTGCGCGGCGTGGCCTTCGCACCGGTGCCGGAGCCCGCCTCGCCGGCGCTGTTCGGTGTGGGGGCCGCGGCCATCGGCCTGATCCGCCGCCGCCGTCGCTGACGCTATCCGATCCGGGTGGCCCTCCTTGGTGGGAGGGCGCCTGATCAGGATATTTCAGACTGCGGCCCCGGCCGCACGGCAATGTCCTGCGCGATCTCGATCAGCTCGCGGGTCAGGGCCGATTCCCGCTCCTGGTTCCAGGCAACCGCGACGCCCACCGCCTCCACCGGGGCGGTGAGCGGGCGGAAGGCGACGCCTGGCGGGGAGAAGGCGGCCATGCCGGAGGAGACCAGGGCCACGCCGAGGCCGGAGGCGACGAGGGCGAGTTGTGCCATGCCGGAGTTCACTTCGCGGGCCGGCACCGGGGCGAAGCCGGAATCGTGGCAGGCGGTGACCACGCCGTCGAAATAGGCTGGGCTGATGGCGCGCGGCAGCATCACCAGCGGCCGGTTGGCGAACATGACGAGGTCGATTTCCGGCAGGGCGGCGAGTGGGTCGCCTTCCGGCAGAGCGGCGATCAGGCGGTCCGGGGCGAGGGCCTGTTTGCGGATCGGGAAGACGTCGCGTTCGACGCGGGCGAAGGCGAGGTCGATCTCGCCGCGGCGCAGGGCTTCGAGCGTGTCTGACGTGTCGAGTTCGCGCACGGCGATCACGGTTTCGGGCCGGCGTCTGCGGAATTCGCGCATCACCGGGGGGAGTGTTGCGAACATCGCCGAGGTGATGCAGCCGATGGTGACGAGTTCGCGTTTGCCCAGGCGCACCTCGCGCGCCAGGGCTTCCACGGCGAGGGCGGATTCTTCGAGGCGGCGCACGGCGGGCAGCAGCAGCTCGCCTTCCCAGGTGGGGCGGGCGCCTTGGCGGGTGCGTTCCAGCAGTTTTACGCCGAGTGCGCGTTCCAGCAGCTGGATCTGGGCGGTGAGCGGCGGTTGAGACATGCCGAGGCGGGCGGCGGCGCGGCCGAAATGGCCTTCCTCCACCACCGCCAGAAAATGTCCGAAACGTTTGATCAGGCTGCGATCCATGGTGATATGGAAATCGTATCGCCACGCTCTGTCAATCGGATTGGACCATTGGGAAATGTGGCGGCACAAAGGCAGCAGAAGAACAACCCGTACCCCTGGGGAGGGGGAGATCATGATTCTGCACGATGTGAAGGTTCATCCGGAAAGCGACCGCCTGGCGCGGGAGGATCAGCTGGCGTGGAAGATCGCCGCTGTGGCCACGGACAAGGTTGGCCTGGATGACGACGTGGTGGACATGATCATCAACCGGGTGATCGACAATGCGTCGGTGGCGATCGCCGCCATCAACCGCCATCCGGTGACCTCGGCACGGGCGCAGGCGCTGGCGCATCCGCGGGCAGGCGGTGCCACGGTGTTCGGTGCCGCGCCGGATGTGCGGGTGCATGCCGAATGGGCGGCCTGGGCCAACGGCACGGCGGTGCGCGAGCTCGACTATCACGACACGTTCCTTGCCGCCGATTACTCCCATCCCGGCGACAACATCCCGCCGATCCTGGCGGTGGCGCAGCAGACCGGATGCAGCGGCGCACAGCTGATCCGCGGTCTCGCCACCGGCTATGAGATCCAGGTCAATCTGGTGAAGGCGATCTGCCTGCACGCCCACAAGATCGACCACGTGGCGCATCTGGGCCCGTCGGCCGCGGCCGGCATCGGCACCATGCTGGGGCTGAACACCGCGACGATCTATCAGGCGGTGCAGCAGGCGCTGCATGTGACGACCTCCACCCGGCAGAGCCGCAAGGGCGAGATCAGCTCCTGGAAGGCGTTTGCGCCGAGCCATGCCGGCAAGCTCGCCATCGAGGCGGTCGACCGTGCGATGCGTGGCGAGGGTGCGCCGAGCCCGATCTATGAGGGTGAGGATTCGGTGATCGCCTGGATGCTGGACGGCAAGAACGCGCATTACCAGGTGCCGCTGCCCGCCCAGGGCGAAAGCAAGCGCGCCATCATGGACACGTTCACCAAGGAGCATTCGGCGGAATATCAGAGCCAGGCGCTGATCGACCTGTCCTTCCGCATGGGCTCCAAGGTGGCGAACTGGGACGATGTGGCGGAGGTGGTGATTGAGACCTCGCACCACACGCATTACGTCATCGGCACCGGCTCCAACGATCCGCAGAAATTTGATCCCACGGCGTCGCGCGAGACGCTCGATCACTCGATCATGTATATCGTGGCGGTCGCCCTGCAGGACGGTGAGTGGCATCACGTGCGCAGCTACGATCCCGCCCGCGCGCAGCGGCCGGACACGGTGCGGCTGTGGCAGAAGATCCGCACCGTCGAGGATCCGGCCTGGACGGCGCGGTATCACTCGATCGATCCGAACGTGAAGGCGTTTGGCGGCAAGATCATCATCCGCATGAAGGATGGCAGCGAGATCGCCGATGAGATGGCGGTGGCCAATGCCCACACGCTGGGGGCAACACCCTGGCAGCGCGCCAACTATGTGCGCAAGTTCCGCATCCTGACCGAGGGCATTCTGGCGCCGGCGGAGATCGAGCGCTTCCTTGATGTGGCGCAACGCCTGCCCACGCTTTCGGCGGCAGAACTGGCCGGGCTGACCATCAGCCTGCCTGAGGGCGCGCTTGCGGTGGGCAAGCCTGGCCTGTTCTGAACCTTGCGGAAATATGGCGGAGGGGCTGCGCCCTTCCGCCCGACAGGAGAGAGCATCGATGAGCGAGACCATCGCAAGCGGGCCGAAGCCGAAGAAGAGCGTGGCGCTGTCCGGTGTTGTGGCCGGCAACACGGCGCTGTGCACGGTGGGTCGCACCGGCAACGATCTGCATTATCGCGGCTACGACATTCTGGAATTCGCCGACAAGGCGACCTTCGAGGAGATCGCCTTCCTGCTGGTGCATGAGCGCCTGCCGAATGAGGCCGAGCTGCGCGCCTATCTCGCCAAGCTGAAGGCGCTGCGCGGCATTCCGGCCAGCGTGAAGACGGTGCTGGAGCAGCTGCCGGCGTCGAGCCATCCGATGGATGTGATGCGCACCGCGGTGTCCGCCCTGGGCTGCGCCATTCCGGAGGCGCATGACCACAACCCGGCCGGTGCGCGCGACATCGCGGACCGGTTGATGGCCTGTCTCGGCTCGATGCTGCTCTATTGGTATCACTTCGCGTTCAACGGCAAGCGCATCGAGGTCGAGACCGACGATGAGACGATCGGCGGGCATTTCCTGCATCTGCTGCACGGCCACGCCCCGCGGGAGAGCTGGGTGCGGGCGATGCACACCTCGCTGATCCTCTATGCGGAGCATGAGTTCAACGCCTCGACCTTCACCGCACGGGTGATCGCGGGCACCGGGTCTGACATGTATTCCGCCATCACCGGCGGCATCGGCGCGCTGCGCGGGCCCAAGCATGGCGGGGCGAACGAGGTGGCGCTGGAAATTCAGCAGCGCTATCGCGGCCCGGATGACGCGGAGGCCGATATCCGCGCCCGCGTCGCCAACAAGGAGGTGGTGATCGGCTTCGGCCATCCGGTCTACACCGTCTCCGATCCGCGCAACGTGGTGATCAAGGGTGTCGCGCATCGCCTGTCCGAGGAGAATGGCGATCTCACGCTGTATCGCATCGCCGATCGGCTGGAGGGCGTGATGTGGGATCTGAAGAAGATGTTCCCCAATCTCGACTGGTTCAGCGCGGTCTCCTATCGCCAGATGGGGGTTCCGACCTCGATGTTCACGCCGATCTTTGTCATTGCGCGCACCAGCGGCTGGGCGGCGCATGTGATCGAGCAGCGCCAGGACGGCAAGATCATCCGTCCGACCGCCAACTACACCGGGCCGGAAGACCTGGCATTCGTTCCCCTCTCTCAGCGCGGGAGCGTTGCATGACCTATCTTGTCGGCGCCAATCATTCCGATATCCCGGCAGGCGAGCGCTTCCGCGCATTGCTGAGCCGGCCCGATATTCTGCAGCTGCCTGGCGCCCATAACGGCCAGGCGGCGATCCAGGCGCGCAATGCCGGCTTTTCGGGGCTGTACCTGTCCGGTGCCGCGATGACCGCCTCGATGGGGATTCCTGATCTGGGCATCATCACCATCGATGAGGTGTGCTTCTTCATCCGCCAGATCGCCCGCGCCTCCGGCCTGCCGCTGCTGGTCGATGGCGACACCGGCTATGGCGAGGCACTGAACGCGATGCACATGGTGCGCAGCTTCGAGGATGCCGGCGCCGCTGCCGTGCATATCGAGGATCAGCTGCTGCCGAAGAAATGCGGCCATCTGAACGACAAGAAGATTGCTGATGCGCATGACATGGCGGCGAAGGTGGCCGCCTGTGCGAAGGCGCGGCGGCATCTGGTGGTGATCGCGCGCACCGACGCCGCTGCCTCCGAGGGGATGGACGGGGCGGTGGCGCGCGCCAAGCTGTATATGGAGGCCGGCGCTGACGCGATCTTCCCCGAAGCGCTGAACACGGCTGAGATGTTTCGCGAATTCGCCCGCCGCATGCCCGGCGTGCCGTTGCTCGCCAACATGACCGAGTTCGGCCGCACGCCGTTCTTCACCGCGGCCGAGTTCCAGGAGATGGGCTACAAGATGGTGATCTGGCCGGTCTCCTCGCTGCGGGTGGCCAACAAGGCGCAGGCGGATCTCTATGCCGCGATCGCCCGCGACGGCGGCACCCACAACATGGTGGACCGCATGCAGACCCGTGCGGAGCTGTACGAGACCATCGACCTGGCCGGCTTCGAGGCGCTCGATGCCTCGATCATCAGCACCATCGTGCCGGAGGCGATGCCGCAGAGCTGATCGCCGCAGCAAGACGGCGACAGGTTCAAGGGAGGGCGTGATGACGACAGCATATGATCAGGCCTATGCCGACTGGACCGCCAACCCGTCCGGCTGGTGGGAAGACGCGGCCAAGGGGCTTGAGTGGTCAAAGCCTTGGGACCGGGCGTTCGACCCCGCCCTTGGCGCGTTTGGCCAGTGGTTCGCAGGCGGTGAGCTCAATGTCTGTCACAACGCGCTTGATCGCCATGTGGCGGCGGGGCGGGGCGAGCGGACGGCGCTGATCTGGGACAGTCCGGCCGCAGGCACGCAGCGCCGCATCTCCTATGCCGAGCTAACCGATGCGGTGGCGCGGCTGGCCGGGGCGCTGGTTGCGCGCGGCGTGGGGCGCGGCGATCGGGTGGTGATCTACATGCCGATGGTGCCGGAGGCGGCGATGGCGATGCTGGCCTGTGCCCGCATCGGCGCCATTCATTCGGTGGTATTTGGAGGCTTCGCAGCACCCGAACTGGCCAAGCGCATCGAGGACGCCAGGCCGGTCGCGGTGATCTCGGCCAGTTGCGGCATCGAGCCGGGGCGGCTGGTGCAGTACAAGCCGATGCTGGACGAGGCGATCGCGCTCTCCGCCCACAAGCCGGAATTCTGCCTGATCCTGCAGCGCCCGATGCTGCAGGCCGAGCTGACCCCGGGCCGGGACGCCGATCTGCTGGCGGCGATGGCTGAGGCCACACCTTGCGCCTGCGTGCCGGTTGCGGCCACCGACCCGCTTTATATACTCTACACCTCCGGCACGACCGGCAAACCCAAGGGTGTTGTGCGCGATTGCGGCGGCTATGCGGTGGCGCTGCATCGCTCGATGACAATGATCTATGGCGTGACACCGGATGATGTTTACTGGTGCGCCTCCGATGTCGGCTGGGTGGTGGGGCATTCCTACATTGTCTACGGCCCGCTGCTGCTGGGTTGCACCACGGTGATGTATGAGGGCAAGCCGGTTGGAACGCCGGACGCCGGGGCGTTCTGGCGGGTCTGCGCCGAGCATGGCGTGCGCGTGCTGTTCACCGCGCCCACGGCGCTGCGCGCGATCCGCCAGCGTGATCCGGAGCTGGGCTTTCTCGCGCAGCACGATCTGTCGAAGCTGGAGGCGCTGTTTCTGGCGGGTGAGCGCTGTGATCCGCCGACCGCGATCTGGGCTGCGGCACATCTGGGCAAGCCTGTGGTCGATCATTGGTGGCAGACCGAGACAGGCTGGGCGATCACCGCGGGGTTTCGCGGCTTTGGCCTGTTCGCGCCGGCGCCGGGCAGTGGCGGGCGGCCCTGCCCTGGCTATCATCTGTCGGTGCTCGACGATCATGGTGCGGAGCTGCCACGCGGCACGCAGGGCAATCTCGCCATCCGCCTGCCGCTGCCGCCGGGCTGTGCGCCCACGCTGTGGGAATCGGATGACGCCTACAGGCGGTCCTACCTGTCGGACTTCCCGGGCTGGTATCGCACCGGCGATGCCGGCGAGATCGATGCGACAGGCGATGTGTGGGTGATGGGCCGCACCGATGACATCATCAACGTGGCGGGACACCGGCTTTCCACCGGGCAGATGGAGGAGATTCTCTCCGGCCATCCGGATGTGGCGGAATGTGCCGTGATCGGTGCCGCGGATTCGTTGAAGGGCCAGACGCCGCTGGGCTTTGTGGTGCTGAAGGCTGGGGTTGACCGCAACGAGGCGGAGATCGCACGCGAGCTGGTGGTGCTGGTGCGCGAGAAGCTGGGGCCGGTTGCCGCCTTCAAGGATGCGCTGATCGTGCCGCGCCTGCCCAAGACCCGCTCCGGCAAGATATTGCGCGCCTCGATCCGCAGGCTTGCCGATGGCCAGCCCGCCAACCCGCCGCCGACGATCGACGATCCGGCAGCACTCGACGACATCGCCCAGGCATTGTCCGCCGCCTGACACGCGTCACCAGATCACGGCAGCAAGGCCCCCCTTCCTGCTGTCGTGCAAGATGGACCCTTCGATCATCCCCCCCTGGATCGGAGGGTCCATCTTCTATACCGGTCAGCGGTTTGCCAGCGTTCCGCCGTAGAGAACCTGGCCCGCGATCTTGCCGGCGGGGCTGCCGCCATGCGGCTCCAAGGAAATCACGAAACGCGCGCCCTCCTGCGGAGTCTGCGGAAGGGTGAAGATGCCGCCCTTTGCGGGCAGCACGCCCAAGGTGATGGGTTTGTCGGAATTGGCCATGAACATCCACAGCTGCAGATCGTTCTTCTCGGGCACCTCGATGATGGCGAGCGGCGTCATGCGCAGGCGGTCGCCGCCGATTTCGGCGAGGAAGATCGGGGCCGGCGTGTTCACCACGCCGATCGGGGCAAGGGCCGTGTCGAACCGCTCCGGGGCGCGTGCCAGCAGGGTGGCGAGCACGAGGCAGCCGAGCAAGGCAAGGGCGGTTGCGATCTGCCAGAGCCGGACGGTCCGGCTGCCGGTGCGCGGTGCCGTGGTGACAGCCGGGGCGGGTTTCGGAGCTGCACCCTGCATGGCGCCCTGGGGGGCCGGGCTGGCGCTTTCGGGTTGGAATCTTGCGGGTTGGGGCGCGGCCTGGCTCTCAGGGGCTGGCGGGGCTTGCTCCGGCCGGGATTGGGTCACCGGCTGGGCCGCAGCCTGGCGGGGCGCCTGTTGGGGCTGCTGCACACCCACGCGCTGCACCTGCCAGGCGCCGATGGCGCCCAGCGTCATCGGGTCGATCTTGCCGGTTGCGGCATCGCCCCCTGCGGCTGCGACCGCGGCGCCTGGGCTGGTGGCGGCATGGAAATCCGACAGCGATTCCAGCATCGCGGCACGGGACGGGGCCACAGAGGCGGGCCCATCCGGCGGCGGTGTGGCCGTGGTCGAGGACGGCACGGGCGGCGGGGTGAGCTCGTGGTCAGACATGGGGATAAGCTGCCAGATTATTTACCAGGCGGTTCGACCGCCCTGTCGCACCATGCTTTGCCATGAAAGCCGGAGCGGGGAAAGCGGTTCCGATGGCCGCAGCGGCACAGCCGCAGAGACTTCACATGCAGCACCGATACGCGGTGCTAGATTCATAACAAACCGGGAGAGACTGCCATGATGCCGATGATGGATCTGCTTGCCCAGGTACTGCAGGTCATGGCGATCATCGCCTTGATGATCGCGCTGTTCCTGGCTGGTGTTTATGTTCACGACGTCACCCAGAAGCGCCACACCATCCTGCGCAACTTCCCGGTGGTGGGCCATTTCCGCTATTTCGCCACCCATTGGGGCGAATATATGCGCCAATATCAGTATCTTCCGGATTGGGAGGAGCGCCCGTTCAACCGGCTGGAGCGCAACTGGGTGGGGCGTTCCGCCAAGGGGGAGTCAAACCTGATCAGCTTCGGCTCCGAAGCCTCGCCGGCCTTTGCCTTCCGCAACGCGCCGTTCCCGGTGCTGGATGAGGAGAAGCATGGCTTTCCCGGCAAGCTGATCGGCGTGGCGGAAGGGCCGGGTTCGTCCACGCCCTATCTTGCCAAGAGCTTCTTCAACGTCTCCGGCATGAGCTACGGCGCACTTTCGTCGGCGGCCGTGCTGGCGCTGTCACAGGGGGCGAAGGCGGCGGGGATCTGGATGGCCACCGGGGAGGGCGGGCTGTCCAGCTATCACCTGGAGGGCGGTGCTGACATCATCATGCAGATCGGCACCGCCAAATACGGCGTGCGCAACGCGGATGGCACGCTGTCCGAGGAACGTCTGCGCGAGATCGCGGCCCACCCGCAGGTGAAGATGTTCGAGGTGAAGCTGGCGCAGGGCGCCAAGCCCGGCAAGGGCGGCATTCTGCCCGGGCACAAGGTGACGGCGGAGATCGCAGCCATCCGTGGCATTCCGGAAGGCCAGGACAGCATCAGCCCGAACCGGCATCTGGATATCGGCAACATCCACGAGCTTGGCGCATTCGTGCAGCGGGTGCGCCGCGTGACCGGCAGGCCGGTGGGGGTGAAGTTCGTGGCGGGGCAGCCCGGGTTTCTGGATGACTGGATGACGGATTGCGCGCTGCATCCGGAGCATTGCCCGGACTATATCCACATCGATGGCGGCGAGGGTGGCACCGGGGCGGCGCCGGCCGCACTGGCCGATTACGTCGGCATGCCGATCACCCAGGCGCTGCCTTTGGTGGTGGCGGCACGCGAGCGGCACGGGCTGCAGGAGCGCATCCGCATCTTCTCCGCCGGCAAGCTGATCACCCCGGACAAGGTGGCCTGGGCGCTGTGCATGGGCGCGGATTTCGTGGTGTCCGCCCGCGGCTTCATGTTCGCGCTGGGCTGCATCCAGGCGATGAAATGCGGCAGCGGGCGCTGCCCGACCGGGGTGACCGCGTCCGAGAAGAAGCTGATCGCGGGGCTCGATCCGGCCGACAAATCGGTGCGCGTCATGCACTACGCCCAGCGGCTGCGCGAGGAGGTGGAGATCATCGCGCATTCCTGCGGGCTGAAGGACCCGTCCGAGTTCACCGAAGCGCATGTGACGGCGATCGAGCGCGGGGTGGGCGGGTTCCGCAACCAGGTGGCGTAGGAAAGAAGGCCTTCTTTCTTGTGCAAAAAGCAGCTTTTGCCTTGCTGCCTTGAGGCTACCCACCCTCCGCAACCAACCCCTCGCGGATCGCCCGCAGCTCTTGCAGGCGATCCGCGGACAGTTCGGGGTAGCGCATCCCCAGAGCTTCCAACGTGTCGACCACGATCTGGGAGACAATCAACCTTGCGTTCTTCTTGTCGTCGGCCGGGACCACATACCAGGGCGCATGATCGGTGCTGGTCGCTGACAGACAGTCCTCGTAGGCGGTTCTGTATTGCTCCCAATACAGGCGCTCCTTGATGTCGTCCTGGCTGAACTTCCAGTTCTTGTCCGGCTGATCGATCCGGTCCAGGAACCGTTTGCGCTGCTCCTCCTTCGAGAGATGGAGGAAGATTTTCACGATCTGGGTGCCGTTGTGGTGCAGGTGGCGCTCCAGATCGAGGATGGACCGAAAGCGCTCCTGCCAGAGATGGCCATCGTGGCGCGGCCGGTCGGGGATGTTTTCGCTGCGCAGAATATCGCGGTGCACGCGCACGATCAGCACCTCCTCGTAGTAGGAGCGGTTGAAGATGCCGATCCGTCCGCGCTCCGGCAGGTTGCGTGTGGTCCGCCACAGGAAGTCGTGCTGCAATTCGGTGGCGCTGGGGTGTTTGAAGCTGAACACCTGGCAGCCCTGGGGATTGACGCCGGACATCACGTGCCGGATCGCACCGTCCTTTCCGGCACTGTCCATGCCCTGAAAGATCAGCAGAACGGCGTTCTGATTGGCGGCGTATTGCAACTGCTGCAGCTCGCTCAGCCGTTCGACATGGGCCGCCAGGATTTTCCTGTAGTGGTCCTTGGAGCCGTACACCTTGTCGATCGAGGTCGGCCAGGATGTGAGATCGACCGTATCACCTTGGCGAACCTGGTGATCTTTGATGCGGATCGCTTTCATGTTCATTCCACGCGGCAGGCGCGGGTGCCGCGCCCTGTTGGGGGACAGTAGCGCAAATCCGCGGGGGCGCCGGGAATTCGATGGCGCCGGGCATGATTATTTTTATTGTTTTTCTGGAGTTTTTTAATCAAATTTCCTACGATAATCGAAATTCATAGGTGATTTTATGAACCCGTCGCCCCATCGCCTCGCCATCCGTGCCCGGATCCGCGCGCCGGAGGAGAGCATCCTGGATCTGGCCCGCGAGGCGGCGCTTGCGCCGGACCTGCTGGGCGCGGCGCAGGCCCGCGCCAGGGAATTGGCCGCCGGCGTGCGCCATGCGCGGCGCGGGGCGTCCGGCATCGACGCGCTGATGCATGAATTCGCGCTGTCCAGTGCCGAGGGTGTGGCGCTGATGTGCCTGGCGGAGGCGCTGCTGCGGATTCCGGATGCCGCGACCCGCGACCGGCTGATCGCCGAGAAGATCGGCGGTGGCGATTGGGCGTCCCATCTCGGGCATTCGGCGTCGATGTTCGTCAACGCCACTGCCTGGGGGCTGCTGCTGACCGGGCGGCTGATGCCACGCGCGGAGCTTGGCGGGCTGGGCTCCACCCTGTCCGGCCTGCTGCGGCGCGGCGGTGCGCCGCTGGTGCGTCAGGCGGCGGAGCTGGCGGTGCGGCTGCTGGGGCGACAATTCGTCACCGGGGAGACGATCGAGGATGCGCTGCGCCATGCGCCGTCCCGCGAGGCGCGCGGCTATCGGTTCTCCTACGACATGCTGGGCGAGGCTGCGATGCATGCGGCCGATGCGGATCGGTATTTCCGCGCCTATGCGCATGCGATCGATGCGATCGGCCGGCATGCCAAAGGCGCGGGGCCGATCCGGGGGGCCGGGATTTCGGTGAAGCTCTCCGCTTTGCATCCGCGCTACAGCCGGGCGCAGCGCAGTCGGGTAATGACCGAGCTGCTGCCGCGGCTGAAGGCGCTGCTGGAGATGGCGCGCGCGCATGATATCGGGCTGAACATCGATGCCGAGGAGAGCGAGCGGCTTGATCTGTCGCTGGATCTGCTGGAGGCATTGGCCACCGATCCGGAATTCACCGGCTGGGATGGCATCGGCTTTGTGGTGCAGGCCTATCAGAAGCGGGCGCGCGCGGTGATCGATGCGATCGTGGCGCTGGGCCAACGCACCGGGCACCGGCTGATGGTGCGGCTGGTGAAGGGCGCCTATTGGGACACCGAGATCAAGAACGCGCAGATCGGGGGTTTTTCCGATTATCCGGTGTGGACGCGCAAGGACCACACCGATGTGTCCTATCTCGCCTGCGCGCGCGCCATGCTGGCGGCACCGGAGGCGATCTATCCGCAATTCGCCACCCACAATGCGCTGACCATCGCCGCGATCGAGACCTTGGCGGGAGAGGCGGAGTACGAGTTCCAGTGCCTGCATGGCATGGGCGAGGGTGTGTATGACGGACTGGTGTCTCCCAACGGGCGGGCCTGCCGCATCTATGCGCCGGTGGGCTCGCATGAGACGCTGCTGGCCTATCTGGTGCGGCGACTGCTGGAGAACGGCGCCAACACTTCCTTTGTGAACCAGATCGTCGATCCCGCGATCGATCTCGACCGGCTGGTGGAGGACCCGGTGGTGCGCACCTTGGCGCAGGGCGGCACGCGGCATCCGGCCATCAGGCTTCCGGCCGATCTCAGGCCCGGGCGGCGCAATGCGGCGGGGGTCGATCTGGCGGATGAGGTCGTGCTGACGCAGCTGGAGGCCGAGCTTGCCGCCGTGCCGTCGCACTTTCACGCAGCACCCGCATTGGTGACGACAGGCCAGGCGGAGGCGGTGCGGGTGGTGCGCAATCCGGCGACCGGCGCCGTGATCGGCGAGGTGGCGGAAGCCACGGTGCCGATGGCTCGGCAGGCGGTGGCGGATGCGCGGTTCGACGCGGAGCTGGAGACGCGCTGCGCCATGCTGGAGCGCTGGGCCGATGCGCTGGAGGCGAACCGCCCTGCCCTGTTCGCCCTGCTGCTGCGCGAGGCCGGCAAGACGCTGCCCAACGCGGTCGCGGAGCTGCGCGAGGCGGTGGATTTCTGCCGCTATTACGCGGCCACCGCCCGCGCCGATCTGCGGCACGCAACCCCGATCGGCCCGGTTGTCTGCATCTCGCCGTGGAACTTCCCGCTCGCCATCTTCGTGGGCCAGATCGCGGCGTGTCTGGCGGCCGGCAATCCGGTGCTGGCCAAACCCGCCGAGCAGACGCCGCTGATCGCGGCCGAGGCGGTGCGGCTGGCGCATCTGGCCGGCATTCCCGCCGCCGCCTTGCAGCTGTTGCCAGGGGCCGGTGAGACGGTGGGAGCCGCCTTGACCGCCGATTTGCGCATTGCCGGCGTGATGTTCACCGGCTCCACTCAGGTTGCCAAGCTGATCGAGCGGGCGCTTGCGTCACGCGCGGATGATCCGGTGCTGATCGCCGAGACCGGCGGGCTGAATGCGATGATCGTGGACAGTTCGGCCCAGCCGGAACAGGTGGTGGGGGATGTGCTGGCCTCCGCCTTCGACAGTGCGGGCCAGCGCTGCTCGGCGCTGCGCATCCTGTGTCTGCAGGAGAGCTGCGCGGATGCGGTGCTGGCGATGCTGAAAGGGGCGATGGCGCAGCTGCGCCTGGGCGATCCGGCGGAGCTTGCCACCGATATCGGCCCGGTGATCGACGAAGAGGCGCGCGAGGCGCTGCTGGCGGCGATCCGGGCCGCAGGCGCGACACCGGGCAAGGTGCCCGAGGGCGGCATGTTCGTGGCGCCGGTTGTGATCGAGACCGATCTCGATCATCTGCCGACGCGTGAGATATTCGGCCCGGTGCTGCATGTGGTGCGCTGGCATGGCGAGGCACTGCCGGCGCTGATCGATCGGCTGAACGCGCTGGGCTATGGTCTGACGCATGGCGTGCATTCCCGCCTTGACGGGGTGGTGGCGCAGGTGACCGGCCGGATCCGGGCCGGCAACATCTATGTCAACCGCAACATCGTGGGGGCTGTGGTGGGCGTGCAGCCCTTTGGGGGCGAGGGTCTGTCCGGCACCGGGCCCAAGGCGGGTGGGCCGCTGATCCTGCATCGGCTGGTGCGCGGCACCGATCCTGCCCTGCCGGAGTCTCTGGTGCTGCCGGGGCCGACCGGGGAGGAGAATATCTGGTCGCTGCATCCGCGCGGCAAGGTGCTGTGCCTGGCCTCCAACGAGGTGGAGCGGGCGGCGCAATATGAGGCGGCCTCGCGGGCGGGCTGCCCGGTTGCAACCGAATCCCCCTCGGCCATTCTGACCGATGCAACGGGCGACGCGCTGGTGACGCTGCGCAGGCGGATGGCGGCGCAGGAGGGGGCGATCGTGCCCATCATCACCCGCCAGGATGGTGCCTATCCGGTCTGGCGGCTGCGCGCGGAGCGCTGCGTCAGCACCAACACCGCGGCCGCCGGCGGCAATGCGGCGCTGCTGGGGCAGATGGCATGAGGCCGCTCGATCCGATCGACCGCGCCATTCTGGCCGCCCTGCAGCTTGATGGCCGCACCGCGATCTCGGCGCTGGCGCGGGAGGTCGGCCTGTCCAACACCGCCTGCACCGAGCGGGTGCGCAATCTGGAATCGGCGGGGATCATCACCGGCTACACCGCGGTGCTGGATGCAGCGAAGCTGGGTCTGGGGCTGACCGCCTTCATCGAGGTGTCGCTGGAGCGGATCTCGACCGAGACCTTCGAGCAGTTCAAGGCGGCGATCCTTGCGATCCCGCAGATCGAGGAATGCCATATGGTGGCCGGCGGGTTCGACTATCTGCTGAAGGTGCGGGTGGCGGATATGGCGGAATACCGCCATTTTCTGGGCACCGCGCTGTCACAGGTGCCCGGCATCCGGCAGACCCATTCCTATCCGGTGATGGAGGAGCTGAAGACCGGGCCGCATCTGGCGATACTCTCCGCCTGATCGAAATCGTATGATGAGTTTCTGATTTCATCATACGATTCGGATTGAGCTTTGTCATACAGTATGCAAAACCCTTCAAAACGTCATACGTTTTGGAGGATGCAAATGAGGCTGCGCTATCCCGGGACCATCTGGATCGCACTTGTCCTGGCATTGTCAGCCCGCCCGAGCGCAGCCCAGGAGACGCCATCAGCCCCGAAGGATGCCGGCACCGATATCGGCACGGTCTCGGTGGTCAGCTCCCGGGCCGATGTGCTGGGGATCGCCGGCACGGCGAGCGAGGGAAGCGTGACGAAGGAGGAACTGGCGCTGCGCCCGGTCTACCGGGTTGGCCAGTTGCTGGAGACGGTGCCTGGCCTGGTGGTCACCACCCATGCCGGTGAAGGCAAGGCGAACCAGTATTTCATCCGTGGCTTCAATCTGGATCACGGCACCGATTTCGCGACCTATGTCGATGACATGCCGGTCAACCAGTCCACCCACACGCATGGGCAGGGCTATTCGGATGTCCATTTCATCCTGCCGGAGATGCTGAGCGGGCTCGATTACACGAAAGGGCCGTTCTATCCCGAGATCGGCGATTTCGGGGCGCTGGGCTCCGCCCATATGCAGCTGGCCGACACGATCCCCACCCAAGTCTCCGTCAGCGCCGGCACGCTGGGCGAGCAGCGCGTGTTCCTGGGTGGCACCGAGATGCTCGCCAATGGCGACCGGATCCTGGGCGCCCTGGCCTATGGCCATCTCGACGGCCCCTGGTCCCATCCGGACAACTATGTCAGCTACAACGGCGCGCTGCGCTACACGCATGGCGACAGGTCGGACGGGTTCGACCTCACCGCCATGGCCTATCGCGGCACCGGCAACTTCACCACAGACCAGCCGGTGAGCGCCTATCAGAACCGGCTGATCACCCGGTTCGGCTCGCTGGACCCGAGCGATGGCAACATCACCGAGCGGCAGAGCCTGTCAGGCCATGTCTTCAAAAGCGGCGATGACTGGCAATGGGTCACCAGCGCCTATGTCATCCATTCCCGCCTCACGCTGTGGAACAACTACACGCATTATCTGGTCGATCCGGTCCTTGGCGATCAGGAAGAGCAGAACGAGAACCGTCTCACCCTTGGGGCGCAGAGCGTGTTCCAACACGACCACAGCATCGCCGGGTTCGAGACGGAGAACGAGATCGGCATCATGGCGCGCCACGATTCCGAATATATCGACCGCCGGCACACGCAGTTCCGCAAGGTGCTGGCGGACTGTCCCAACAGCCCGTTCGGCGGTGGCGCCTATACGTGCAACGCCGATCGCGTGTCGCTTGACGATGTGGGGATCTGGATCAGCAACACCACGCATTGGACGCCCTGGCTGCGCAGCGTGGTCGGGCTGCGCGAGGAATATTACGCGGGGCATGATCGCAGCCTGGTGACCGGCTTCGTGGGCCATGCCAGCCAATCCATGCTGCAGCCGAAAGGCAGCCTGATCATCGGCCCGTTCGCGGACACCGAGCTTTATATCAGCGCCGGCCAGGGGTTTCACAGCAACGATCTGCGCGGCGTGCTGGGCACGGTGCCGACGCTTGGCGTGTCCAACCCCAATCAGACAACGCCGTTGATGACCAAGATCGTCAGTGAGGAGATCGGGCTGCGCAGCAACGCGATCCCGGGGACGATCCTGACAGCCGCGCTGTTCCGCGAGGATTTCGACAGTTTCCTCACCTATGACGCCGATAACGGCGTCGACAATTCCGGCCCGCCGGCGCGGTTGGAGGGGGTGGAGCTGTCCGCCCAGGTGCATCCCACGCCGTGGCTGGAGTTGAATGCCGATCTGAACTTCACCCATAGCCGCTATCATGTCGGCAATCTGGACGCGTACGGGCTGGGCGGGCGTTTCATTCCGCAATCGCCGAATTTCATCGGCTCGATCGGCGCGCTGGTGGACAATCTGGGGCCGTGGTTTGGCGGTGTCGAGATGCGCTGGCTCGGGGCCTATCCGCTGGTCGATGACAACTCGTTGCGCTCACCGGGCTACAAGGAGGTCAATCTGGATGTGGGATACAAGTTCAGTGAGCATGCGAAACTGCAGCTGAGCGTGTTCAACCTGTTCAACACCCGCGCGGCGGCGTCGCAATATGCTTACACGTATCAGGTGAGCCCAGGTGCGGCGCCTGAGACCGGTGCCACCTACCATCCGCTGGAGCCGCTGTCGGCGCGGGTGACGTTCACGCAGACATTCTGATCGCCTGATTTGGCGTGGACGCGGTCGGGCCGGGCTTGTGCGGGACCCCGTCCGGCCCGGCCGGCTGGCAGCCTGCGTCTCGGCGCTTTCGAGGACGGTGTGTGGCGCGTCAGCGGGCCAGCAGCAGGGCCTTCAGGACGGTGCGGAGCAGCAAGGCGAGCGTGCCGACCACTGCGACGCCTGCCACCCAGAGCAGCAGGAACCAGCCGAGCCTGCGTGCGGTGCTCAATGGTAATGCACGCCCGGCTTCACCTTGCCGCGGAACACCCAATAGGCGGTGGCGGTGTAGACCAGGATGATCGGCACCAGCACGCCGGCGCCGACCAGCAGGAAGAGCTGGCTGTCATGCGGGGCGGCGGCGTCCCAGATGGTGATGTCCGGCGGGACCATCAGCGGGAACATCGAGATGCCAAGCCCCGCGAAACACAGCACGAACCAGCCGAGCGCGCAGGCGAAGGGGCGGATATGGCTGTCGCTGTCCCGCAGCGCGCGCCAGCCGAGCCAGGCCAGCAGCGCCACCAGGATCGGCACCGGGCTGGTGAGTGCTATGCCCGGCCAGCCGAACCAGCGTTCGGTGAAGCGCGGATGCAGGAACGGCGTCCACAGGCTGACGACGGCGATCAGGCTCAGCGTGGCGACGCCAAGCATACGGGCATAGCGCCTGCACCGATGCTGCAACGCGCCTTCGGTGCGCCAGATCAGCCAGGTGGCGCCCAGCAGCGCATAGCCCACCACCAAAGCCACGCCGCAGAGCAAAGTGAACGGGGTCAGCCAGTCCCACCAGCCGCCGGCATAGCCGCGATCCACCACCTTGATGCCCTGCAGCAGCCCGCCCAAGGCGAGCCCCTGGCAGAACGCCGCGAGCGTGGAGCCGAGCAGGAAGGAGAGGTCCCAGGCGGTACGCCCCCAGCCGGTCTCGGCGCGGAAGCGGAACTCGAAGGCGACGCCACGGAACACCAGGGCCAGCAGCATGCCGATCATCGCCGGATACAGCGCCGGCAGGATGGTGGCATAGGCGAGCGGAAACACCGCGAACAACCCGCCGCCGCCGAGGACCAGCCAGGTCTCGTTGCCGTCCCACACCGGGGCGATGGAGTTCACCATCACATCCCGGCATTCCGGGTCGCGTTCGACGCCGAACAGGATGCCGACGCCGAGATCGAACCCGTCCAGCACCACATAGGCGAGCACGGCGAAGGCGATCAGGCCGGCCCAGATCAGCGGCAGGTCCCAGGAGGCGGTGTCCATGGCGTTATTCCCCGGCAATGACGGGGCCGGGCATCAGCCCTGCCACGCGCTGTGGCAGCTTGGACGGCCCCTGTTCGCCCGGCGTCGGCGGATCGGCGAGCAGGCGCAGCACCAGGCCGACACCGGCGCCAAACACCAGCAGATAGACCACCACAAAGGCCGCCAGCGACACGCCAAGCCCCGGAGCGCCGATCGGCGAGACGCTTTGCGCGGTGCGCAGCACGCCATAGACGGTGTAGGGCTGGCGGCCGACCTCGGTGGTGACCCAGCCGGCGAGCAGGGCGATCAGGCCGGAGGGCGCCATCAGCACCGAGGCGCGCAGCAGCAGCGTGTGGTCATACAGGCGGCGCTTCCAGCGCAGCCACAGGCTGGCGAGCCCGAGTGCCGCCATCGCGGTGCCAAGCCCCACCATCAGACGGAACGACCAGAACAATATCTCCACCGGGGGACGGTCTTCCGGCTTGAAGTCCGACAGGCCCGGCGTGTGGCCGCTCCAGCTATGGGTGAGGATGAGGCCCGAGAGATGCGGGATGGCGATCTCATCATCCATCCGGCCGGCCGCGTTGTTGGGAATGCCGAACAGGATCAGCGCAGCGCCGTCCTGCGGCTGATAATGGCCTTCCATGGCGGCGATCTTGGCGGGCTGGTGTTGCAGCGTGTTCAGCCCGTGCGCATCCCCCACCAGGATCTGCGCCGGGGCGGCCAGGGCCGCCATCCACATCGCCATGGAGAACATGGTGCGTGCCGCCTCGTTGCGCCGGTCATGCAGCAGATGCCAGGCGCCGGTGGCGCCGACGACGAAGGCGACCGACAAATAGGAGGCCAGCACCATGTGCGGGAAGCGCACCGGAAAGCTTGGGTTGAAGATGATGGCCAGCCAATCGGCCGGCAGCATGCGTCCATCGGCATCCAGCGTGAAACCGGCTGGTGTCTGCATCCAGGAATTCACCGACAGGATCCAGAACGCGGAGAGCAGGGTTCCGAACGCCACCACGCAGGTGGCGATGAAATGCAGCGTGGGCCCCACCTTCTCCTGGCCGAACAGCATGACGCCGAGGAACCCCGCCTCCAGGAAGAAGGCGCTCAGCACCTCATAGCCCATCAGCGGGCCGATCACGGGCCCCGCCTTGTCGGCGAAGACCGACCAGTTGGTGCCGAACTGGTAGGACATCACCAGGCCCGAGACCACGCCCATGCCGAAGACCAGCGAGAAGGGTTTGAGCCAGTATTTGAAGAGGTCGAGATAGACCCGGCTGCCGGTCTTCAGCCACATCCCCTCCAGCACCGCCAGATAGCTGGCAAGGCCGATCGAGAGTGCGGGGAAGATGATATGCGCCATCACCGTGAAGGCGAATTGCACACGGGCGAGGTGAAAGGCGTCCAGACCGAACATGCCGGGTTTCCCAGGTCAGAGGCAGCGCTTGACCCTTATTCTAGTCCGGCACGCCCCCTTGCGCCACCAGGGCGGCAAGGGGGATTCGGCACGGCAGGGCTGATCAGCCGCGGGTCTTGACGGCGTATTCCGCGACACGGATGCCGAACAGCCGGGCGGTCTCCAGATCGCCGGGCAGCGGCGCCTCATCGGGCGACGCGTCGGAGGGGGATTGCGCCAGCGCGCCGCTGAAGCCGCCCACATAGTTCACATCGTTGCGGGTGGCGGCCTTGGTGTTGGACGGCATCATGCCGGTGCCGATCCAGACCATCGAATGCTGCATGGCCAGGGTGATCATGTATTGGATGGTGCTGAACTTGTCGCCGTTCATGGTGGCGGAGTTGGTGAAGCCGGCGGCGATCTTGTCCTTCCAGACCTGGCCGAACCAGGGCTTGGAGGAGGCGTCGGCGATCTTTTTGAACTGCCAGGAGGCGCCGCCCATATAGGTGGGGGCGCCGAAGATGATGGCATCCGACGCGGCGAGCGCCGCCCAATCGTCATCGGTGATGGTGCCGTCAGCGCTGATCGCGATCAGCGCCGCGGAGGCGCCGGAGACCGAGCCGGCGCCGCTGGCCACCGATTCCGCCTGTTTTTTGGTGTGGCCGTAGCCGGAATGGAACAGCACGCTGATCTTCGCCATGAAAGCCTCCTATATTGTTCGATATCGAACGACATAGGAGGCCGAGCCGGCGTTTCAAAGGGGGGCGGTCGATTATTCCGCCGGCAGCGGCACCCGTGCCGCTGCCCGGTTGCCGGCCGCCACACGGGCGGTGCCGACACAGCACAGGCTGAGCAGCAGCACCATGGCGATGATCGGCAGCACCCATTCCGGATGGCCGCGGTCCAGCACCCAGCCGAGCGGCACCGGGGCGATGGCGCTGCCGAGCGGCAGGCCGCTGGAGATGAAGCCGAACACCTTGCCGACCTGGCCCGGGGGCGCTGCGTCCCGCACCATCATGTCGCGCGGGGTGCGGCTGCTGCCGAGTGCCACACCGGAGGCGAACATCAGGGCAAACAGCAGCACATCCGGCATGCTGATCCAGGCGACCAGCACCAGCAATATGGCAGAGAACACGGTGAGTATGGTGGCAAAGGTCAGATGCGCCTTGATCCGGTCAGCCGCCCAGCCGCCCACCAGCACGCCGGCGGTGGCGCCGGCCATGTAGATGGTCAGCGTGGTTGAGCCGAGCTCCGCCGAAATACCCTTGGATTGATGCAAAGCGGTGATCAGCCAGGATTGCAGCCCGCCGGTTGCGACCGAGGACAGGAAGAAGAAGCCGAAGAACAGCAGCATCGGCTTGGTCATCAGCAATTCACGGCCGGACATCTCCTGATCGGCGGTGCGCTTGACCCGTACCTGATCGACCAGAATGCTGCTCTGCGCCAGGATGGTGGCGACCAGGGGAATGCCGAGCAGGCCCACCAGGATCAGCGACCCACGCCAGCCGAGCAGCGGCGTGAGGGCTGCCATCGCCATCGGGCCGAAGAAGAAGCCGAGATTGCCGTTGAAAGTGTGCACGGCGAAGGAGCGGCCCATCTTCTCCTTCGGGATCGAGCCGGCCAGGATGGCATAATCGGCCGGGTGGATCACCGAATTGCCGATGCCGGACAGGGCTGACAGCACCAGGATCTGCCAGAACGATGTTGCAAGCCCCATGGCGGCGATGGTCAGTGTCATCAGCAGGGTGCCGCCGACCAGGAATTTGCGGGCACCATGCTTGTCCACCAGAAACCCCACCGGCGTCTGCAGCGCCGCGGTGACGCCCGACATCAGCATGACGGTGATGCCGAGATGGGCGTAGGAGACGTCGAACTCATGCTGCCAGAGCAGGAACATCGGCGGCAGGCAGAGCACGTAGAAATGGGACAGGAAATGACCGGTGCCGATCAGCAGATTGACGCGGGTGGTCCGATCCATGGTGCGGTCTCCGGCAGGGCAATGATCTTCGTTTGTCCGACAAACCGACCCTGCAATGCAAGTCTTTGGCTGAGGGACGCGCAGGATTTGGGCCAATTCACCGCCAATTGGTGCATCGCGGCATGGCGAAGCCCTGGTTTTGCCCCTAGAACGCTTGACGTCACCCGCATCCGCAGGCCCCGTCTGCACCCATCAAGGCCTTGACCACATGCGTATCTCGATCTTTGGCATCGGCTATGTCGGTGCGGTTTCCTGTGGCTGTCTGGCGGAGCTGGGCCATGAGGTGGTGGGGGTCGATGTCTCGGCCGAGAAGGTGGCCATGCTGGCGGCGGGTCGGTCGCCGATCATCGAGGAATCGATCGGCGAGCTGATCGCGTGCAACGTGGCGGCGGGCCGGCTGCGGGCGACCTCCGACGTGGCGGAGGCGGTGGCCAACAGCGAGATCTCCTTCATTGCGGTGGGAACGCCTTCGGCGCCGGATGGCAGCGTGTCGCTTGCGGCGATCGATGCCGTGCTGGCCTCGATCGGGGCTGCGATCGGTGCGAAATCCGGCCCGCATGCGGTGGTGATGCGCTCCACCGTGCCGGCCGGCACCGCCGAGACGCGCTGCATCCCAGCACTTGAGGCCAGCTCCGGCCGCAAGCTGGGCGCGGGCCTGTCCTACTACTCCAACCCGGAATTCCTGCGCGAAGGCACCGCGGTGCGCGACTTCCACGGGCCCGCGATGACGCTGATCGGAGCACCCGCAGGCGATGACGCGGCCCTGCTGCGCGAGATCTACTCGCCGATCGAGGCCCCGGTGCATGTGGTGCCCTACAAGATCGCCGAGAGCGCCAAGCATCTGGCCAATCTCTATCACGCAACCAAGCTCGCCTTCGCCAACGAGGCCGGCGCCGTGCTGGCAGCCCTTGGCGTGGATGCGCGCGAGGCGTTCCGGCTGTTCTGCGAGGATCGCATCCTCAACATCTCGGCCGCCTATCTGCGGCCGGGCTTCGCCTTTGGTGGCTCCTGCCTGCCGAAGGACACGCGCAGCTTCCTGGCGCTTGCCGAACAGACCGGCGTTGCGATCCCGTTCCTGCGCCAGATCATGCCGAGCAACGAGGCGGTGGTGGAGCGCGCCTTTGCCGCCATTGCGGCGCATGGCCGCAAGCCGGTGGCGCTGTTTGGCCTGGCGTTCAAGCCCGGCACCGATGATTTGCGCGAATCGCCCTATGTGACGCTGGCCGAGCGGCTGATCGGGCGCGGCTATGCGCTGCGCATCTTTGACAGCTCGGTGCGACTGGCCAGCCTGCTGGGCGCCAACCGCGCCTATATCGAACGTGAGATCCCGCATATCGACGCGCTGCTGGTGCCCGATGTGGCAACCGCCCTGGAGGGTGCCGGCATCGTGGTGATCGGCCATGTAAGCGGCAAGGACCGGGACGCGCTGCTGGCGGCGCTGACCGATCAGATCGTGATCGATCTGGCGGGGATCGGCCCGCTCGCCGCCCTGCCCGGCATCACCTATCAGGGTTTCTGCTGGTGAGCTCCCGCCCGCGCCTGCTCTTCGTCTCGCCACGCTTCCTGTTTCCGATGGATGAGGGTGGCAAGATCCGCACGGCGAATATTCTGCGCGGGCTGAAGGATGGCGCGTTCGACATCACCCTGGCCTCGCCGCTGCCGGAGGGCTGGGAGGCGCACAAGGACGAGATTGCCGCGATCTGCGACCATTTCGTGGGCTGGCCCGCGCCGCATATGCCGTTTCACCTCAAGCTGCTCGCCCTGGGCGGCAAGCTGCCGGTGCCGGTGGCCACCGATTGGAGCGAGGAGGGCTGTGCGGTGGTGCAGGCCGAGCTGAAGCGAAGGCCCGAGGTGATGGTGGTGGATTTCCCGCATGCGGATGTGCTGTTGCCGTTGGCGCTGCCGGGCGCCACGCGGCGGGTGATGTTCACCCACAATGTGGAGGCGGAGATCTTCGAGCGCCACGCCAGCGTGGCGCGGTTTCCGATGAGCCTGATCTGGCGGTCTCAGTCGCGCAAGATGCGCCGCTTCGAGGGCGAGGCGCTGCGCAACTACCACCATGTGATCGCGGTCTCGGAGCGCGATGCCAAGGCGTTGACCGCCGCCTATGGGCTGCGCAGCGTGAGTGCGATCGACACCGGGGTGGATCTGGATTTCTACCGCTTCAGTGCGCCGCGCGCCGTGCCGGAGGCGGGTGGGCGCATCGTGTTCTGCGGGGCGATGAACAGCCGCTCCAACATCGATGGCGTGACGTGGCTGCTGGAGGCGATCTGGCCGCTGGTGCGCAAGGCGCGCCCGGCGGCCGAGGCGCTGATCGTGGGGCGCAACCCGCCCGATGACCTGGTGGCGCGGTTCGCCGGCCAGGGCGTGCGCTTCACCGGGTTTGTCGATGACATCCGTGAACACGTGGAAAGCGGCGATGTGTCGGTGATCCCGCTGCGTGTGGGCAGCGGCACGCGGATCAAGGCGTTCGAGGCGATGGCGCTGGGACGGCCGGTGGTGTCGACCCGGATCGGCATCGAGGGGCTGGATATCACCGAGGGCGAGCATTTCCTGCCCGCCGATGGCGAGGCCGAGTTTGCGGCCGCCATCCTGGCGCTGCTGGAGGATGCTCCGCGTGGCGCCGCCATGGCCCAGGCGGCGCGGCACTTGCTGGAGGCGCGCTTCTCCTGGAGCCATGTGGCGCGGCAGTTCGAGGCGATCTGCCTGAAGGCCGGGATGATTTAGTCAGCTTGGGCTTGCGGTTTGGCTGCTGCGGTCAGTCGAAGGTCACGCAGGCGGTCTCCAGCCATCGCCTGGCCGGGGCGTCCAGATAGGGGGTGACCGTCTCGCGCACCCTTGTGTGATAGGCGCTGATCCAGGCGCGTTCATCCGGGGTGAGCAGGGATGGCTCGATCAACCGGGCATCGATCGGCGCCAGAGACAGCGTCTCGAAGCCGAGGAACAGCTTCTGCGCCTCCGGCAGCTCCATCGGGCGGACCAGCAGCAGGTTCTCAATGCGGATGCCGTAGGCGCCCTGCAGGTAATAGCCGGGCTCGTTGGACAGGATCATGCCGGGGGCCAGCGGCACCGGGCGGGCCGCGCGCGACAGGCTGACCGGGCCTTCATGCACCGAGAGAAAACTGCCGACGCCATGGCCGGTGCCGTGGTCGTAGTCGAGCCCCATCTGCCACAGTGCTGCGCGGGCGAAGGCGTCGATATGGGCACCGCAGACGCCGGCGGGGAAGACCAGCCGGGCGATGGCGATGTGCCCGCGCAGCACGCTGGTGTAGCGGGCGCGCAGTTCGGCGGGGGCGGGCAGCGGGCCGGTCCACAGCGTGCGGGTGATGTCAGTGGTGCCGCTTTGATACTGGCCGCCGCTGTCGATCAGATAGACCTCGTTGCGGCCGATCAGCCGGTTGCTGTCCGGTGTCGCGCGGTAATGCACGATGGCGCCGTTGGGGCCGGAGCCGGTGATGGCGGGGAAGCTTTCATAGCGAAACCCGTCCATCTCCTGGCGGAACGCGAGCAGCCTTGCCGCCACGGACAGCTCGGTCTGGCCTTCGCCGGCATTGTCGAACCAGTGCAGGAAGCGGCACATGGCGATGGCGTCTCGCAGATGGGCGGCGCGGCTGCCCGCCTGCTCCACGGCGTTCTTGCAGGCCTTGGGCAGCAGGCAGGGATCGGCGCCTGCCACCACCTCGGCGCCTGCCGCGCGCAACGTCTGGCCGAACCAGGCCGGGCTTGCCGCAGGATCGACCCGCACGCGACGGCCGCCAAGCTGGCCCAGCGTGCGGGGCAGCATGGCGGGCTCGATGATCTCCACCTGATTGCCCAGCCAGGCGCGGCTTTCCGCCGGCAGCTTGGCGCCGTCCATGAACAGCATGGCCGAGCCATCCGCCAGCACCATGGCGAAGCCGAGCGCGAAGGGTGTGTGCGGCACGTCGCTGCCGCGCAGGTTGAACAGCCAGGCGACCGAGGCCGGATCGGTGATGACGCAGGCGGCCTCGTTGGATTTGACCAAGGTTGCGGCGATCTCGGCGCGCTTGTCCTGGGAGGACAATCCGGCCAGCTCCAGCGGGTGTGGCAGTGCCGCCCCCATCGGCCGGCGCGGCTGGTCGAGCCAGATCTCATCGACCGGGTTGGAGGGCAGCGGCACCATGACGAGGCCCAAATCGAGATAGGGTTTCAGCCCGTCTTCGGAGATCAGCCAGGGATCGTAGCCGATGCGCTTCGCCCCGGCCTCCACCAGGAACAGGGCGGCCGGCTGCTCCACCATGTGGCGGCGCTCCCACAGCGCGGGGTCGGTCTGGGTGGCCAGTTGCAGCGTGTAGCGGCCGTCCGAGAACACGCAGGCGCGTGTGGCGCTAACGGCGGCCAGGCCCGCGCTGCCGGTGAAGCCGGTCAGCCATGCCAGGCGTTCAGCCCTTGCGGGCACGTATTCGCCAAGGTGCTCGTCCGCACGGGGCACGATCACGGCATCAACGCCGAATTGTGGCAAAACCAGGCGCAAAGCCGCCAAACGCCCAGCATTCATGTCCAGAGCCCGCCCATCAGATCAACCAAAACTGCATACCTCAACCTGCAACACAGCGTCCAGCGCATAGCTGGGCGACGGAGTTCGCCCTACAAATGCACCACGGCCCCTCTATGTTGCGCTGCACAACATGCCGCGTGACGCTGCCTTCCAAGGCCCTGCGCCCGCCACGGCTTTCAGACAGGAACTTGAACGATGAACATGCGCGTTGCCAAGGAAGAGATCGCTCTGCTGATGCCGGCCAGCCTTTCGCACTATGCGGATGAGCCGCGCCTGAACGAAACCCAGGCCCGCCCGGGCCTGTTCGGTGCGGTGGCCCGCGCCGTCAACTACCTGCTCGACCTGCCGCGTCGTCATGCCGTGGTGGCCGAGCTGGCCGCCCTCAGCGACCGCGAGCTGACCGATATCGGCCTGTCGCGCGCCGATCTGGCCCGCGTGTTCGACCCGAACTTCGCAGCCCGCCAGACCGGCAACCGCGCCCGCACACTGGGCGGCGTTTCGCTGGGCTGATCCCGGTCTGAGACCCTGAGACCTGTCTGTGTCCCGCACCGCCCCAGGCGGTGCGGGAAGCAGGCCAGACCGATACGACACGCCTACGCCATTTCCTCGTGCCAGCTGCGCTTGTCCCGCTCGATCAGCGCAACCGAGGCCGTGGGGCCCCAGGTGCCGGCCGTGTAGGCCCGCGGCGCCTCATCCGCCCCGGCCCATGCCTCCAGAATCGGCTCCACCCAACGCCACGCGGCCTCGACCTCGTCGCGGCGCATGAACAGGGTCTGGTTGCCGCGCACCACATCCATCAGCAGCCGTTCATAGGCATCCGGATTGCGCACCGCGAAGGTCTCGGCAAAGGACATGTCGAGCGGCACGCGGCGCAGGCGCATGCCGCCGGGGCCTGGGTCCTTGATCATCAGGAACAGCTTGACCCCTTCATCGGGCTGCAGGCGGATCACCAGGCGGTTGCTGCGGATCGGGCCGGCGCTGGTGTCGAACACCGAATGCGGGATCGGGCGGAAGGCCACCACGATCTCGGACAGGCGGGCCGGCAGGCGCTTGCCGGTGCGCAGATAGAACGGCACGCCGGCCCAGCGCCAATTGGCGATCTCGGTGCGCAAGGCCACGAAGGTCTCGGTGCCGCTTGCATGGCCCAGTTCGTCCAGATAGCCGCGCACCGCCCCCGAGGCGGAGGCGCCGGGGCCGTACTGGCCGCGCACCACGGATTGGCGCACCTGATCATGCGAGAGCGGCTGCAGCGCCTGCAGCACTTTCAGCTTTTCATCGCGCACCGCATCGGCGGCGAGCGAGGTTGGCGGCTCCATCGCCACCAGGCAGAGCAGTTGCAGGATGTGGTTCTGCAGCATGTCGCGCAGGGCGCCCGCGGTGTCGTAATAGCCGGCCCTGCCCTCCACACCGAGGGTCTCGGCCACCGTGATCTGCACATGGTCGATATGGGCGGCGTTCCACAGCGGCTCGAACAGCGCGTTGGCGAAGCGCAGCGCCATCAGGTTCTGCACCGTCTCCTTTCCCAGATAGTGATCGATGCGATAGACGCGGCTTTCCGGGAAATGACGGCCGATCGCGTCGTTCACCGCGCGGGCGGAGGCGAGGCTGGTGCCGATCGGCTTTTCCACCACCACACGGGCGCGCGCGGCCAGCCCGCAGGCACCAAGGCGGTCGCAGATCGGGCCGAACAAATCGGGGCCGACCGAGAGGTAGCAGATCAGGATGCGCGTGCTTGCGGCGAGTGAGGCCGCGAGGTCCTGCCATCCGGCCTCTCCGGTCACGTCCACCGGCTGGTAGGTCAGCCGGGCCAGGAAGCGGGCGATGGCATCGGCGGTCTGGTCCTGGGCGCTGACATGCTCGGCGATCGCCTGGCGTGCCAGATCGCGGAACGCCTCGCTGCTCAGCTTGCGGCGCGAGACGCCGATGATGCTGGCCTCCAGCGGCATCTGCCCGTCCGCATCGCGGTGATACAAGGCGGGGATGAGCTTGCGGATGGCAAGGTCTCCGGTGGCGCCGAACACCACAAGGTCGAACGGTTCGACGGCAATCACCTGTGCGACCACGGCGCTCTCCTTCGCATCTGCAGCACGAGCATACCCACCCTTCGCGGTGATGCGCGCGGAATCTCGAAAAAAATGGCGCTGGGCTGTCGCCTGATGGCGCGGATTGTGCTGCCATCGCGGCAATAGACCCTGCCAGGAGTGCCGCATGTCCGTTCTTGATACGATCCGTGGTTTTCACGCGGAGCTCACCGCGATCCGCCAGGACATCCACGCGCATCCCGAGATCGGCTTCACCGAACACCGCACGTCCGACATCGTGGCGGCGAAGCTGGCCGAATGGGGCATCGAGGTGCACCGCAATGTGGGCGGCACCGGTGTGGTGGGGGTGCTGCGCAAGGGCAATGGTGCCGCCAGCATCGGGCTGCGCTGCGACATGGACGCGCTGCCGATCACCGAGGCGACCGGCCTGCCCTATGCCAGCAAGAACCCCGGCGTGATGCATGCCTGCGGCCATGACGGCCACACCGCCATGCTGCTTGGCACCGCGCGCTATCTGGCGCAGCACGGCACCTTCGCCGGCACGGTGAACTTCATCTTCCAGCCGGCCGAGGAAGGCCTGGGCGGCGCGCTGGCGATGCTGAAGGATGATCTGTTCGCCCGCTTCCCGTGCGAGAGCGTGTATGGGCTGCACAACTGGCCGTCCCTGCCGGTGGGGCATTTCGCGATCCGCCCGGGCCCTGCGATGGCCGGCGGCGGGTTCTTTGACATCACCATCACCGGCCGCGGCGCGCATGGGGCGATGCCGCATATGGGCGTTGATCCGGTTGTGGTGGCAGCCGGCATCATCAACGCGACGCAAAGCATCGTGGCGCGCAACGTGGTGCCGACCGATCCCGCGGTGGTCAGCATCACCATGGTGCATGCGGGCGCCGCCTATAACGTGATCCCGGAGACCTGCGTGCTGAGCGGCACCGCACGCGCCTACAGCACCGAGACGCTGAAGCTGATCGAAAGCCGCATGCGCGAGATCGCAACCGGGGTTGCGGCAGCCCATGGCGCCACGGCAGAGCTGGATTTCCGCATTCTGTTCGCCCCTCTGGTGAACGAGGCGCAGGCAACCGTGGAATATGCCGATGCGGCGGCGCGGCTGGTGGGGGGTGAACAGGTGACGCGCGACTACCGCCAGGTGAGCGGCTCGGAGGATTTCTCCTTCATGCTGGAGGCCTGCCCGGGTGCGTATATCTTCATGGGCAATGGCGAGACGTCATCCCCCGTGCATCATCCGCTTTACAACTTCAATGATGAGGCAATCCCCTATGGGGCGGGCGTGATGGCGGAGCTGGTGGAGACCAAGCTTGCGCCGAAGCCTTTGTAAAAAAGGAAGAAAGAGTCTTCTTTTTGTGAACAAAAAGAAGCAAAAAAACTTTCTTCTTTCGGCTGATGGCACGGACCGCTTCTAACGGGTCCGGCCTCGGCTGGGGGTAAGGGGAAACGGATGAAAGTTTTTGCTTCTTTTTTCAAAAAGAAGCGCTTGTGTTGCTCCATTCCAACAGGAACCAGCCATGTCCGCCGAAGCCGCCATCCGCGCCTATCATGACGAACTGACCGCCATTCGCCGTGACATTCACGCGCATCCGGAGATCGGCTTCACGGAGCACCGCACGTCGGACATCGTGGCGGCGAAGCTGGCCGAATGGGGCATCGAGGTGCATCGCGGCGTGGGTGGCACCGGCGTGGTGGGGGTGCTGCGGCGCGGCGATGCCGGCAGCAACCGCCTGCCCAGCATCGGACTGCGCGCGGATATGGATGCGCTGCCGATCGAGGAAGCGACCGGCCTGCCGCATGCCAGCACCAGGCCCGGCATCATGCATGCCTGCGGGCATGACGGGCACACCACCATGCTGCTGGGCGCCGCGCGGTATCTCGCCGAGCAGGGCAATTTCAAAGGCACGGTGAACTTCATCTTCCAGCCGGCTGAGGAAGGGCTGGGCGGGGCGAAGGCGATGATCGCGGACGGGCTGCTGACCCGGTTTCCGTGTGACCGGGTGTTCGGCATGCACAACCGGCCCGGTCTTGAGGTGGGCAAGTTCGCCATCCGGCCGGGGGCGATGATGGCGGGTGGCGCGTTCTTTGACATCACCATCACCGGCAAGGGGGCGCATGGCGCGCGGCCGGAGAGCGGGGTTGACCCGGTTGTGGTGGCGGCCTCGATCATCAGCGCGGTGCAGACCGTGGTGTCGCGCAACATCATGGCGACGGACACCGCGGTGGTGAGCATCACCACCATGCAGGGCGGCAACGCCTATAACGTGATTCCGGAGCGCGCCCTGCTGGGCGGCACCGCGCGCGCCTTCAAGCGCGAGACGATGGAGATGATCGAGACGCGGATGCACGCGCTGGTGACCTCCATCGCGGAGGGGTATGGCGCGCGCGCCGAGCTGGATTTCCGCTTCCTGTTCGCCCCGCTGGTGAACACGCCGGAGGAGACGACGCGCTATGCCGATGCGGCGGCGCTTGTGGTGGGTGAGGAGAATGTGGAGCGCTTCGGGCCGGCGGTGATGGGCTCGGAGGATTTCTCCTTCATGCTGGAGGCCTGTGGCGGCGCGCATATCAATATCGGCAATGGCGAGAATTCGGCGCCGGTGCACAATGACCGGTTCGACTTCAACGACGAGGCGATCCCTTATGGCAGTGCGGCCTGGGTGAGCCTGGTGGAGACGCGTCTGCCGGCGTGAAGGCGTTGAATTTGCGCTGAAATGACGCGTGATTCTCGGCATTCGGCCTGAGCGGTTAAGCCCTTGTTCAGCTTCTGCGCGCACTCTGGCCGCACGGCACAGAGGGAGCGTGGGGATGCCCGGGACCGGAAGTCGGCTGTTGATCGTGGAGGACCAGGAGATGGTTGCCATGACGATCGCCTCCATCGTGCTGCGCCTGAACTATGAGCTGGTGGGATCGGCGGCCACGGCGGAGCGAGCGCTGGTGCTGGCGGAGGAGTATCGGCCGGAGGTGGTGGTGATGGATCTCAGCCTGCGCGGCGGGCGGGATGGGGTGGAGACGGCGCGTGCCATTCTGGCGCGGCATCCGGCGCAGATCGTGTTTCTGACCGCATCCGGCGATGTGGAGTCGGTGGCCAGGATGCGATCGGTGGGGCCGTGCGGCATTCTGCTGAAGCCGTTTCGGCGCACCGAGTTGACCAGGCATCTGACAATTGCGGCCGAGGCGGCACGGCGGATGGCGCTGGCCGAGCCGGCCCGCCCGGCATGGGAGGCGATGCCAGGAGACTAGGCACGAGACTCAATCAGCCCACCAAGTGACGATTGCTGCGAGCGCCACGGCTGCGGCGAAGTTTTGCGCGAGTTTATCGTAGCGTGTGGCAATTCGCCGGAAGTCCTTGAGACGCGAGAACATCCGTTCGATCAGGTTGCGCTGCCGATACGCGGCCCTGTCGAACGGATGATGGTTTTTGCGCGTTG
>CAIYCW010000084.1 GCA_903924855.1 uncultured Rhodospirillales bacterium
GACCGCCCCCGCGCTGAAGATGGCTGACGCCGGCCGCGATTCTGGCTATAGCGGGATGAGGTGACTCCGTAGCTCAGCCGGATAGAGCACCAGATTCCTAATCTGGGGGCCGTGGGTTCGAATCCCGCCGGGGTCGCCACTCCATTTTCCGCAAGCGCTCTCCGCTCGGATCGGTGGACCTTAAACAGGTGCAGGTTCATCAACCTGGCGTTGGCAAACGGCAACACCAAGCCTGCACCCACGCCTCGCTCGGCGCAGACGGCGCCGAACAGATAGGCCCAGGTGGAGCGCAGATCCTTCAGTGCCGGCGGTCGCGGCACCGCGACGCAGCCCGACGCAGATCGGCCGCACTTTCCTCGTCCCGCAGAATCGATACTTCCCGCCCCATTCCAACCTCCGAACTTCGCGCGGAGATCGAACCGTGCGCGTCGTGGTTGGTGGAACACCTCATGAGAGTCAGCCCTCAGGACCGTTGATATCACTTCAAAGATCGGATGGCCCCAACGAGCACAAGGCCAACGACCCCGCCAGCCGTCTTCCCCCCTCAGCCGAGAATTGTGGCGAGACAGGCACACGACATCGCGCGGGTCAGGCGGGTGAGCCGTTCAAGCGGCCCACGTCCGGTCATGGCATGAAGATCGGACGGGCTCAGCACTGCAACCCCGCGCCGCTGCGACCAGCCCCCTCACCGATCTCCCTCGGCATGCCACCGCAGCAGCCGCGACCGCAGCCACTCCATCCCGCGCACCACACACACGCCCACGGCTGCGATCACCACAATGCCCGCGAACACGCCGGGGCTGTCGGCAAAGCGCATCGCGCCCAGCATCACGCCGCCGATGCCGTCGCTGCCGGTGAGCATCTCGGCTACGATCGTCGTCACCAGCGCCACAGGAAGTGCGATCTGCAGGCCTGTGAACAGCTGCGGCACGATGGCCGGCAGCACGATCTGCCACAGCAGCCCCGCCCGGGTGCCGCCCAGCGAGGCGGCCGACCACAGCATGGTCTTCTCTACCCCCTGCGCGCCCGAAAACGCTGCCACCACCACCGGGAACACCGCCGAGACAGCAACGATGGTGATCTGTGACGCAGCGTTCGGCCCCAGCCACAGCAAGAACACCGGCAGAAATGCGATCTTGGGCATGGGAAACCCCAGCGAGACCAGAGGATCGAAGAACCAGTGCACCAGGCGGATACGCGCCATGGAGATGCCCAGCGCCGTGCCAATCACGCCTGCGATGGCAAAGCCGAGCCCCGCCGTGCGCAAGGTGATCAGCAGGCTGGCCAGGAGATCGCCGCTCAGCGTGTCGTCGGCGATGCGCGCCAGCACATCGCCGGGCGCGGGCAGCAGGAACGCGTCGACGGCGCCGAACCGCGTGACCAGGAACCACAGCACGAGCACCGCGATCAGCGATCCCGTCGATTCAAGCAGGGCGATCAGCCGCGCCATGCCAGCATCCTGCGCATGACGACCAGAAACAGCCGGTCGGCTGTGAACCCCAGACAGGCCACGACGATGACAGCGGCAAACATCGGCGCATACGCCCCGCCATCGCCCAGGAACGAGATGAGGTAGCCCAGCCCGTCGCGCGCCATCAGGAACTCCGAGCTCACCAGCAGCACGAAGGACAACGCCAGCGCCGAACGGATGCCGGCCAGCAGCTCGGGCATCGCAGCCGGCACCGCCACGCCGAAGATGACATCGAGCGGGCCGCGGCCGAAGCTGCGCGCCGACCACAGCAGCACCCGGTCCACCCCGCGAACGCCGTTATAGGCGCTCATCAGCACCGGCAGCAGGCAGCCGAGGAAGATCAGCATGATCTTGGACGCGTTGCCGAGGCCCAGCCACAGCAGCAGCACCGGGATAAGCGCTGATTTCGGCATCGGATACAGCGCCCGCGCCAGCGGCGCCACCACGGCGTTGACGATGCGTGACGTCGCCATGACGGCCCCCAGCGGCACACCCACCAGAATGGCAAGCCCCAGCCCCGCCCCCAGCCGCCACAGCGACTGCAGCCCATGGCCGAGCAGATCGCCATTAGCTGCCAGCTTCCACAGAGACGCCATCACCACCGAAAGTGGCGGCAGCGACTGCGCACCGACCAAGCCAAGCCGCGGCGCCAGCTCCCACGCCAGCGCCAGCAGCGCCAGCGGAGACCAGCGGATGCAGAAGTCGAACAGCCTCACTGCACCGCGCTCACGGCATGGGCGGCATCGATCTTCACCTGCGACCAGAGATATTCGACAATGTCGTTCGCCCTGGCCGATTTCATCACCGAAGGCCCGGTGCGCTCCGGCAGGTCGATCGTCAGCACCTCCTTGATCCGCCCGGGGCGGGACGACATGACGGCCACCCGGTCTGACAGGTAGACGGCCTCGCGCACGTCATGGGTGACGAAGATCGTGGTCATGCGGGTGCGCTGCATGATGCCCAGCAGCTCCTCGTGCATGATCTCGCGCGTCTGCGCGTCGAGCGCTCCGAACGGCTCATCCATCAGCAGCACCCGCGGCTTGACCGCCAGCGTCCGCGCGATGGCCACACGCTGGCGCATACCGCCCGACAGCTGCGAGGGGAAGCTGTCCTCGAAGCCGCGCAGATGCACCATGTCGATGAACGACTGCACGATCTCGTCGCGTTCGCGGGCCGGCAGCTTCTGTCGCTCCAGCCCGTAGGCGATGTTCTGCCGGACCGTCTTCCACGGAAACAGCGCGAAGTTCTGGAACACCACGCCGCGATCCGGCCCCGGCCCGGTCACTTTGCGGCCCTCCATCAAGATCCGGCCGGACTGGATGGCCACGAACCCGCCGAGCAGATACAGCAGCGTGGACTTGCCGCAGCCCGACGGCCCCAGCAGCGAGACGAATTCGCCCGGCTCCACCGACAGGCTGATATCGGACAGCGCCAGCATCTCCGGCCGTCCAGCAGCGCGGTAGCCGTGGCGTACCCGGTCAAAGACGATCTGGCTCATGCGGACCGCTTCGCCGCCTCGTCGATCAGGCTCAGATCTGTGTATCTTGCCAGATCGATCTCGGCACGCAAGAAGCCCAGATCCTTCTGCACCAGGAGGTTGGCCTGCAGCGCGGCAAGGTTGGGCCGGGCATCGGGGCTGCGGTAGTAGTCATCGCCGGTGAACACCCAGTCGGCAAACGCCTCTTCGGGCTGCTTCGTCACCTTGGACACAAGCGCCAGGGCGGCGCCGCGGTTGGCGGGGTTGAGCAGCCAGTGGGTGCCGATCTGCACGTCCTGGAAGAAATCGACGAAGGCCGAGCGGTTCTTTTCGATCACCGGCGCCCGCGCGCCCAGCAACGTGGTCTGTGCCACACCCATCGCATCCTTGATGGTGAACAGGCTGCGCACCCGCCCCGCCTTCACCTCGGCAAGCGAGAACGGGGCCACCATGCCGGCCATGTCCACCTTCTGCTCGGCGAGCATCGCCGGCATGTTGGGGAAATCGACCTCGATCACCTTGTAGTCGCGTTTGTCCTCCAGCCCATGCGTGCGCAGCATCTTGCGCATCGCCATGTCGATGGCGCCGCCCAGCCCGTTGCTGGCGATGGTCTTGCCCTTCAGGTCCTCGATCGTCTTGATGCCGCTGTCGGCACGGACCACGTACTGGCTGGAATAATAGCCGGCCACGCCGTCCTGGTAGAGATCGGCCACCACGCGCAGATCGGCCATACGCGCGTTCTGGATGGCGAGGCCGAAGGAGGAGAAGGCCAGGGCGGCGAAATCAAGTTCGCCTGCGGCCAGCGCGGTGATCTGCGGGGCACTGCCTTTGAAATAATAGCCCTCCGCCGTGTAGGTCCGACCGTGATTGCGCAGAACCCCAGGGTTGGCGAAGATAATGGGAAGCAGCTGCGCCGGCGTGATCGCCCAGCCATAGCGGATCTTGAGCGGCATGCCACCCGCGGCGGGCAACGGCGCCTGCGCGAGGGAAGCGGCGGGGGCTGCGAGTGTGGCCAGCCCGGTCAGCAGGGTGCGACGTTTCATGCGGATGTTCCTCCGTTCTGGGGCGCCAGGCGCGCGTGTGATTCGCCCCGGAGCCGGCGCCAAACCTGCTCCGGTGTGGCCGGCATATCAATATGAGCGATGCCCAGCGCATGGCAGATGGCGTTGATCACCACCGGCAGCGCGCCCACACAGCCCGCTTCGCCCGCGCCCTTGGCGCCCAGCGGGTTGTTCCGTGTCGGCACTGCGTTGCTCAGCACCGCCATGGCGGGCAGGTCGTCGGCGCGCGGCATCAGATAGTCCATGAACGAGCCGGTCACCATCTGGCCGTCCGCGTCATACAGGATCTGTTCGCCCAACGCCTGGCCCAGCCCCTGGGCGATGCCGCCATGCATCTGCCCCTTGACCAGCAACGGATTGATGACGGTGCCGACATCGTCGGAGACAACATACGACACGATCCCGGCCACGCCGGTCTCGGGGTCGATCTCGACCTCGCAGACATGGGTGCCGTTGGGGAAGGTCGCGTCATCGGCGGTCAGGATCACGCTGGCGCCGAGCCCCATCTCGCTGCCGCGCGGCATCGTGGCCACATCGAAGCTGGCGCGCGCCACCGCCTCGATCCGCATCGCGCGGTCAGTGCCGGCGACGCGGAATTCACCGCCCTCGAATGCGATGTCGGCCTCGGCGGCCTCAAGCAGATGGGCCGCGATCCTCCGTCCCTGGGCGATCACCTTCTCCGCCCCGCGCGACAGCGCCGCCCCCACGGCGATGATGGAGCGCGAACCGAACGTTCCGCGTCCGTGGTTCACCTGGTCGGTGTCGCCCGAGACCACCCGCACCCGCGCGGGATCAAGCCCGAGCAGCGCGTGGGCGATCTGGCGGAACGCGGTCTCATGGCCCTGGCCATGGTTGTGCGAGCCCACCATCAGCACGGCATCGCCCGAGGGGTCGAAGCGGATTTCAGCGCCCTCCTCGTTGGGCGTGCGCGGCGGCCCGCCGGCGATCTCGATGGCATTGGCAAGGCCGATGCCGCGCAGCCGGCCCCGCGCCAGGGCGGCCGCCGCACGGGCTTCGAAGCCATCCCAATCGGCGGCCTGCAGCGCCATGTCCATGCCGCGTTCGAATTCGCCGCAGTCATAGGTGAACACCAGTCCGGTCCGGTACGGCATCTGCGCCGGTGCGATCAGGTTGCGCCGGCGGATCGCCACCCGGTCCAGCCCCAACTCGCGGGCTGCGACATCGATCACCCGCTCCAGCGCGTAGGTCGCCTCCGGTCGTCCGGCGCCGCGGTAGGGCGCGGTCGGCTGGGTGTGGGTGAAGACTCCCCTGACGGACACATGGATCGCCGGCGTGCGGTACATGCCGGCCAGACCGCCGAGATTGTTGGTGGGCGAATGCGGCGTGTTGAACGCCAGATACGCGCCCAGATTGGCGATCGTGCGGATGCGCAGGGCCTGGAAGGTCCCGTCACGCGAAAGCGCCAGCTCGACCACGCTGTCATTGTCGCGCGCGTGAAAATCCGACAGGAACGATTCCGACCGCCCCGCCACCCAGCGCACCGGCCGGCCGGTGACCTTCGCCGCCCACAGCACCAGCGCATGCTCCGGATACGGGCTGCCCTTCATGCCGAAGCCTCCACCCATGTCCGGCGAGACGATGCGCAGGCGTGACGCGGGCATGTTGAACGTGCGTTCGGCCAGCTCGGTACGGATCTTGTGCGGGATCTGCAGGCCGGCGTGCAATGTGTAACGTTGCTCAATCGGATCATACGCCCCGATCGCGTTGCGCGTCTCGATCGGGTTGGCGCTGACCCGGCTGATGCGGAACGGCAGGGTGGTGACATGCTCGGCGGAGGCGAAGGCGGTGTCGGTGGCGGCCCTGTCGCCGAGCTGGAACTGAAAGCAGAGATTGTCGGGCGCGTGGTCCGGCCACACCACGGGTGCGCCCGGCTGCAGCGCTGCCGTCGCCTGCGTGACGGCCTGGTGCGGCGTGTAATTGACCACGACACGTTCGGCCGCGTCCTGCGCCTGCGCCTGCGTCTCGGCGACGACAGCGGCCACGGCATCACCGACGAAGCGCACATCCGAGATGGCCAGCGGCCGATAGGGCGGCCGCGGCATCGGGCTGCCATCAGGGCGATGACGCTGCACGATGCTGTGCAGGCTGCCGATGCCGGCCGCGTCCAGCTCGGCCCCGGTCAGCACGGCCAGCACCCCGGGGGCGGCCCAGGCGGCCCGCGTGTCGATGCCGTCGATGGCGGCCGCCGCATAAGGAGAGCGGACGATGACCATGTGCGCCATGCCGTGCAGCGGCAGATCGGCCACGTAGCGGCCGGCGCCGCGCAGAAAGCGCTGGTCCTCGATGCGACGCACCGAGGCGCCGATTCCCTGCGGTGTGACCTGCCGATCCATGACCCCGTCCGATGCCTTTCGGATCAGGGTCATGTCCTGAAATGCCATCTCACGCAAGATACTCAGTCGTATGACGATAGGTCGCCGCTGCGCAGGTCGGCGCAAGGTGACACGTGCCTCGATACACCGGCGAAGCTGCGTGTTGAGACGGAAACGTGGGGCTTAGGGCTTATTCGACAATGATCGCAGCGGATCGCCGTGTCGAACAAGCCCTCAGCCTTTGTTTTGAGCGGCAGCTTTGCCGGCGTGCTGAAGCACTTATTTACCGGCGCTGCCTCAGGAACAGATGGGAATGCCAATCAGCATCGCCTCCGGCACCGACACCCGTGATGGC
>CAIYCW010000085.1 GCA_903924855.1 uncultured Rhodospirillales bacterium
GCGGGCCGGTCAGCACGCGCAGCTTCTCCGGCCGCAAGGCCAGCAGGATGTCGGCGTCGGTGCCGCGGACAGCCGCGGCATGGGTGAAGCGGCAGGTGCCGAGCGCGCAGACCGCATGATCGGAGAGGCGGGCGAGGACGCTTGCTTCGAGGAAATTGCTCTTGCCCAGGAAGCTTGCCACGAATTCCGTCTGGGGCCGTTCGTAGAGCGCATGCGGCGTGCCGCTTTGGATGATCCGCCCGCCCTTCATCACCGCAACCGCATCGGCCATGGACAGCGCCTCGTCCTGGTCATGGGTGACGTAGAGGCAGGTGAGGCCGGTTTTGCGCTGCAGGGCGCGCAGCTCGGATTGCAGATCGCCGCGCAGCTGGCGGTCCAGGGCGGACAAAGGTTCGTCAAGCAGCAGCAGGTCGGGCTGAAAGGCGATGGCGCGGGCCAGCGCCACGCGCTGCTGCTGGCCGCCGGACAGCTCACGCGGCAGGCGCGCCTCCAGGCCCGACAGGCGGACCATGTCGATGGCCTCGCCCGCCCTGCGGTTGCGCTCCGCCTTGGCGACACCGCGGGCGCGCAGCGAGAAGGCCACGTTGTCGAGCACCGACAGATGCGGGAACAGCGCATAGCCCTGAAAGACCATGCCGAAATTGCGGGCCTCGGGCTTGCGCCTGGAGATGTCCTGCCCGTTGACCAGGATGCGGCCGCTGTCGAGTGTGAGGAAGCCTGCAACCGACATCAGCACGGAGGTCTTGCCGGAGCCGGACGGGCCGAGCAGGGCCTGAAAGCAGCCAGGCGCGATGGACAGGGACAGATCGTCCAGCGCGCGCAGGCCGCCATAGGTCTTGGCCAGGCACTCCAACCGCAGTTCGGCGCCGGGAGATGTCACGTGGCGATCCTGGGCCTGCGGCTGGCCAGATAGTCGTCGATGATCTCGATCATGCGGGCGCGGCCGAAACTGTCCCGGTGGCCCCCATGCACCCTGCGCACCGGCAGATCGCGCAGTCTTTCCATGGTGCGGATATAGGTTGGGATGTCCGAATAGGGGGAATGGTCGCTGATATGGCCGTCATAGATCGCATCGCCTGAAATCAGCGTGCCGGTGGCGGCCTCCCACAGGGCGATGCATCCGGGCGAATGGCCCGGCAGGTGCAGCACCTCGAACACCCTGGAGCCGATATCGACGATGTCACCCTCACCCACGATGCGGGTGGGCTCCACGCCTTTGTAGGAATAGGCGTCGATGTCGAAGCCCGCATATGGCAGGGCGTCGATCATGGCGCCGTCGGTGTTGATGCCAACCTGTTTCCATTTTTCGATGGAGGATGGTTTGGCATCCGAGAAACGCAGGGAGGATTTGGGCGGGTGGCGCAGATCATCGGCCTCCGCCGCGTGCACCAGGATCTCGCTGTCAGCAAAATCGCTGTGCCCGCCGACATGGTCTCTGTGGCAATGGGTGGTGAACAGGATGATCGGCTTGTCGATCAGATGGGCGATGGCGGTGCGGAACGGGCTGATGCTGCAGCCTGTGTCCACCACCAGATCATGCGTGCTGCCCTTGATCAGCAGCGCGTTGGCGCGGCTCCAGCGGAACATGTGCGGCTCGAAGCCGATATGGAGCCCAGGCTCCTCCTCGCGCAGATCCCACCATTTTGCCGCGATCGGCAATGTGTCGCTCATCGGTTTTGGCCCCGCTGTGATGTGCCCAAGGCCAATGCAGCGATGCACGCCATGTGCCATGAAATGGCGGGCGGTCCCGCAGATCCGCCTGCTGGCGGCGCTGACAGGTGCGTGCGACACCGAAAACGCAGGATTTTCGTTTTGAATTCCGCCTAATATCGTATATTACGCCTCTGATTCGTTTTACGAGCTTACATCGAAACTTAACGTTTCATCCCCTGCAAGGCGGATTCGTTGCCTGGACAGGGGTTTTTCCGACCGTTAAGTTTTCGGTTCATTATCTATTGGCCGGACGCTGGAGCCTTTGCGGGGCGCTCCCATCGCGCTGGAGCTGGGATCAACCGCCTTATGATGTTCGGCCGAACGGTGTTTCAGGCTATGCGGCGAATGAACGTGGCGGCGGCACTGATGGTGCAGGCGGGCGCTGTTCTGTGCTGCATGGCAGGCCCCGCCGGCGCGCAGGGCCTGGTCGCGTCGCCAAGGCTGCGGACGCTGGATGTGACACAGCCTGGTGAGATGCCTGGCGATGCGGCGGCGGATATGCCGGGGCGGACCATTCATCTCAGCGATGATCTGCCGGTCGACCGGGAGGCGCTGCAGGCGGAGTTGGCGGGTCTGCTCGATCGGCCGATCGGACGTGACGTGATCGCGGACATCAGACGGGTGCTGACGCAGCGTTTCGTGGCCTCGGGCCACCCGTTCATCGATATCGAGATCCCGCCGCAGGATATCACCGACGGGCATTTGCGGGTGGTGCTGCGCCAGTATCGGGTGGGGCAGGTCCTGGTCTCGGGCAATGACTGGTATTCGGATCGACAGATCACCGAGGCGGCGGCGCTGGTGCCGGGGCAGACCATCGACAAGACAGGGCTGGATGCAAGGCTTGCAGCCTTCGGTGCCTCGCCCTTCGTGAAGGTGACGCCGGAGTTCAAGCCGGGTGGCGCGCCTGGCACCACCGATGTGACGCTGCTGGTGGCGGATCGGCTGCCGGTGCAGGCCTCGGCTGCCTATCGCGACAACGGGGCTGCCGCCACCGGGTGGGACCGCTTCGATCTGGGAGTACGCTGGGGCAATGCGTTCCAGACCGGCGGAACGCTGGGCTACACGCTGTCCTCGAGCAGTGATTTCTACACCGGCCGTCCGGGCAGCGATCTGTTGGGCGATGGCGCGCCGCCACGATTTCTGTCGCATCAGCTGATGGCGAGCCTGCCGCTTGCAGGCGGCACACGGATCAGCCTGTCTGGGGCCTATACGCGGCAATCGCCATCGCTCGGCCCGGATCTGGGCTCGATCGGCACCACGACACAGCTCAGCGCCGATGTGACGCGGCCGGTTGAGGGCGTGCTGTCCTGGCTGGGAGCTTATGGCGAGGAGATCGGGGTGGCAGCCGATTTCAAGCGCACCAACAACAACCTCTCCTTTGGCGGGGTGCAGGTGCAGCGTGGCTTCACCGTGATCGGCCAGATCTCGTTGCATATCGGCGCCATGATGGAGACCGCTCTCGGCCGGCTGCAGATGCTCAACACGCTGACGGCAAGCCCGGGCGGGTTGTCACCGGAGAACACGGATCGCGCGTTTCAGCCGGCAGGGCTTGCGCAGTCCGGCACGCCGGGGGCCAGGGCGCGCTACGCCTATGACCGGCTGGTGCTTTCGCAGTTGACGCCCCTGCCCCAGGAATACGGGCTGGTGCTGCGGGCCACGATGCAGGCGGCGAGTGGCACGCTGCTGGGGTCTGAGCAGATGTCCATCGCGGGGATGGACGCGGTGCGCGGCTATCAGGAATTCGGCGTTGCGGGCTCGCAGGGCGTGCTGCTGTCGGCTGAGCTGCACACCCCGGGTTTCAGCCCGTCCGGCCTGGTGGGGCTGCAGGGCTATGCGGATCAGGCACAGCTGCATGTGTTTGCCGATGCCGGCCGGGCCTGGAATCCGGTGTCCAGCCAGACCGCGCCGGCGGCGCAGAGCACCGCGAGCCTGGGCGTGGGGGCCACGCTGGCGCTGGCAGATCGGCTCAACCTCCGCCTTGAGCAGGGGTGGCAGCTGATCCGCAGCAATCGTCAGGGGGCAAAGGGGGCGTTTCTGCATGCCGAGGTGACCGCCACATGGTAGCGCGGCTGTCCCGCAGGGCTGCGCTGTTGCTGGGCTCCGCGCTGTGCCTGCCGGTTGCGGTGCGCGCCGGCTCGCCCAGCCTGCCGCAGGGTGGGACATTCACAGCCGGCAGCGGCAGCATCACCCGCGCGCCTGGGCGGGTCACGGTTGATCAGGGCAGCGCACGCGGGATCATCGACTGGAAGAGCTTCTCGATCGGGGCCGGCAAGACGGTTGCGATCAACAACGGCAGCGGCGCCACACTCAACATTGTCACCGGCACGCTGCCGTCTTCGATCAACGGCACGCTGACCGCCACCGGCAGTGCCTATCTGGTCAACCCGCAGGGTGTGGTGGTCGGCAAATCCGGGGTGATCAGCACCGGTGGCAGTTTTGTCGCAACGACAAGGCCGGTGGACCCGCAGCAATTCCTGCAATCGGGCACGCTGTCCCTGTCCGGCAGTGCGCAGGCCTCGGTGGTGAACCAGGGGCAGATTTCGGCCGGCGACCAGGTGGTGCTGGTCGGCCAGTCGGTGCGCAACAGCGGCAGCATCACGGCGGGTGGTGCTGCGGTGCTGGCGGCGGGCGATACGATGGTTCTGCAGGCCCAGGGCGACAATGCGCTGGTCAGCATCCAGGGCGGCAGCGGGGATGTGACCAATGAGGGCCGCATCAGCGCGGCCTCGGTGGCGCTGCGCGCGGCCGGGGGCAATGTCTATGCGCTGGCGGGCAGGCGCGGGCAGCAGAGCAGTGCCGGCATCGAGGCCACCGGCACCGCGGGCCAGCCGGGCCGGGTGATGCTGGACGCCAATGGCGATGTGGTGGTGAGCGGCGCGGTGTCGGCCGATGGCGCTTCGGGCGGGCAGGTCAGCATCACCGCGGGCAAGACTGCCACGCTGCGCGGCACGGTCTCGGCACGGGGCAGCACCGGTGCGGGCGGGCAGGTCTCGGTTGACGGCGCAACGGTGAGCCTGGGGCGGCGTGCGGTGATCGATGCCTCCGGGGCCACAGGCGGTGGCACGGTGCGGATCGGCGGCGATCGCACCAAGGGCGCCAGCACGACGACCATCGCTTCCGGGGCGCAGATCAAGGCGGATGGGGGCAGCGGCCCCGGCGGATCGGTGGTGGTGTGGTCGACCGGCGAGACCGATTTCGCGGGCCATATCAGCGCCACCGGCACAAACGGCGGCTCGGCCGAGGTGTCCAGCCAGGGCGTGCTCAGCTTCACGGGTCTCGCCGATCTGCGGGGCGCCACCGGCCAGGCCGGCACATTGCTGCTTGATCCCAACGATGTGGTGATCACCGATGGGGCGGTGGCAGCGGGGCAGTCGGCAATCAGCCCGGAGCTGATCTCGACACAGCTGGGCTTCAGCGATTTCGTGATCGAGACCGATGGCACGGGCGCAAGCAGTGCGGGCCATGGCGACATATTGGTGACATCGGCGTTGAGCTGGATCTCGTCGCATGCGCTGACGTTGAGCGCTGCGCGCAACATCACCATCTCGGCGCCGATCACCGCGGGCAGCGGGGCCGATGTGGCTCTGATCGCGGATTCCGGGGATACCGGCATCGGTGTGGTCAGCTTCAGCGGCAGCGGCGCCTTGACGCTTGCCGGCGGCGGCACGGCGCAGATCAGCACGAGCTTTGCCAATGCCGCGGGCTCCCTGCCCGGCAATGCCAACTATACCGCCAATGTGAGCGGGGGGACGCTGTCGACCACGCTGAGTGTGGCCAATGCGGCGCAGCTGGCGGCGCTGTCCGCAATCACCGCGGCGGGGACAGGCGCCCATCTCGACATTGATCTGATTGCCGACATCAACATGTCCGGCGTGGGGTACACGCCGATTTCCAGCTATTACGGCGTGTTCAACGGCCAGGGCCACACGATCAGCAACCTCGTCATCAACCTGCCGTCCCAGACCAATCTGGGGTTTGTCGACACGCTGCATGGCACGATCGAGAATGTCACCTTCTACAACAGCACGGTGACCGGCTACAGCAATGTGGGCCTGGTGGCCGGCACCAATGACGGCACGATCAACACCGTGACCGTGACCGGGACCAATTACACGACCACCAACATCACCGGCAACAACACCGGGTATTCGGCCAGTGACCCGGCGCTGGTGGGCGGCATGGTCGGGCTGAACGTCGGCCTGATCAAGAATGTCTATTTCAACGCCACCGTGCATGGCGGGTTCAGCGAGGGCGGCATCGCCGGCTACAACGGGGATGGCACGCTCATCGGCACGATCGAGCAGGCCCAGGTCTATCCGGACGCGTCCGGCGGCTATTGGAGCGGTGGTGTTGCAGGCCAGAACGAGGCCGGCTCGATCATCACCAACACCTTCATCCAGGGCGGTGTGTATGGCACCTACACCGCGGGTGTGACGGCGGTGAATTATGGCCAGGTCAGCAATGTGATCGCGGTCAACGGCGCGACACATGGCGAGAGCAACACGGGTGCTGTGGTTGAGCGCAACCTCAATGCCGGCACGATCACCAATTCCTATTACGATATCGGCCCGTATGGCCGGGTTTCGACCTATGGCATCGCCGCCAACGAGACGCAGTTCTATGGCGGGTTCACCAATGGCAGCGGACAGCTGGTCAATGGCGGTCTGCCGCCGGGTTTCGATCCGCTGATTTGGACGTTCCATTCCGGCGGGTTTCCCACCGTCTACAAGGCCTACACGGCGCCGGCCTCTTCTGCGCAGATCACGCTGTCCGGCACGGTGTCGGGCGCTGCGGCGGGGGCCACGGTGGGGGTCAATGTCGGCGGGACGATGTATGGGCCGGTGACGCTCTCGCCCACCGGCACCTGGAGCCTCTCGGTGCCGCAGAGTGCCAATGGCTTCAACGGCGGCACGGATGTGGTGGTGAGTCTGCTGACTGGCGGCAGCGGCTCCACCCTGTTGGCGGATATCACGGGCAGCACGGCCAGCGTTCCGCTCAGCCTCAACACCACCACGTTGAGCACCTCCAAGGCAGGCAGCACGACGCTGTCGGTGCTGGAGGCGGAGAAGACGGCAACCGAAGGGGGCAGCACGCTGTCGCTGTTCGGGCCCGCCGATCCGACCGCCCAGGGTGCGACGGGGCTGGTGATCAGCGTGCCAGGCGCGATCGGGTTCGACAGCGGCCTCGATGGCACGGGCACGCTGCAGGTGACCGCGGGCGGCGATCTGACGGCCGGGGCGGGTTTGGTGATCGATGCGGTGCGGCTCAACGTGACCGGGGCGGTGCTGCTGGGCGGGGTCGACAACCAGATCTCGACGCTTGCCGGCCAGGTGGGCGCGCTGTCGTTGCAGAACAATGTCGACCTCACGATCGGCACGGTGGCCGGCGCCACCGGGCTTGCCTCGAACGGCGCGGTGAGCCTGACCGAGACAGGTGGGCTTACGCTTGCGGCAGCACTTTCCGCCACCGGCAGCGGCAATGCGATGGTGATCCAGGCGCAGTCGCTCACCAACACGCTGGGGGCTGCGGCCCTGTCGGTGAGCGGCGGCGGGCGCTATGCGGTGTATCTGCCGGATGTGGCCGATATCACGCTGGATGGACTGGTGGCGGCGCATCGCTACGGCGTGGCCGCGGGTGCGACGCTGAGCGGCACCACCAATGTGCTGGCCTTTGCCGATCAGCCGACCCTGACCATCACGCCGGACAGCAACACCACGGCGATCTATTCCGGTGCGGTGCCCAATCTGACCTACTCCATCTCCGGCCTGGTTCTGGGGGACACGCTGGGGCAAGCGGTGTCCGGCACTGTCGGTGTGACGGGGGCGCAGGCCAATGCTGGAAGCTATACGCTGCAGATCGCATCGGGGCTGACCTCGCCGATCGGCTACATACTGCAGACCGGCACGGGCACGCTGGATATCGCGGCCAAGACCATCACCTGGGCGGTGGCCAACGCCACGGCGACCTATGGCACGCAGGGGGTGCCAGGGGCGGTGCAGCTGACCGGGCTGGTGGCGGGTGATTCGCCTGTGGCGGCGCTTGGCTTCACCAGCTCTGGCGGCGGCATGGTCACCCTTTCCAGCACGACCAATGCCGGAAGCTACACCGAGGCGGTGACAGGGCTGTCCGGCGCTGGGGCCAGCAATTACCAGCTGGCGGGCAGCGGCAATCAGACCGGCACGCTGACCATCAACCCGAAGACGCTGACCTGGGCGGTGGCCAATGCCACCGCGACCTATGGCACGCAGGCGGTGCCGGGCGCCGTGCAGCTGACCGGGTTGGTGGGCGGCGATATGCCGAGTGCCACGCTCAGCATCACCAACAGCGCCAATGCGGTGGTGAGCCTTTCCGCCACCACCAATGCCGGCAGCTACACCGAGGCGGTGAGCGCCCTGTCCGGCACCGGGGCTTCGAACTATCAGCTGGCGGGCAGCGGCAATCAGACCGGCACGCTGACCATCAACCCGAAGACGCTCACCTGGGCGGTGGCGAATGCCACGGCGACCTATGGCACCCAGGCGGTGCCGGGCGCGGTGCAGCTGAGCGGGTTGGTGGGCGGCGATATGCCGAGTGCCACGCTCAGCATCACCAACAGCGCCAATGCGGTGATCAGCCTCGCTGCCACCACCAATGCCGGCAGCTACACCGAGGCGGTGAGTGGGCTGTCAGGCACCGGAGCGAGAAACTACCAGCTGGCGGGCAGCGGCAATCAGACCGGCACGCTGACCATCAGCCCCAAGACACTGACCTGGGCGGTGGCCAATGCCACGGCAACCTATGGCACGCAGGCGGTGCCAGGCGCGGTGCAGCTGACCGGGCTGGTGGGCGGCGATTCCCCTGTGGCTGGGCTTGGCTTCACCAGCTCTGGCGGCAGCATGATCACCCTTTCCAGCACGACCAATGCTGGCAGCTACACCGAGGCGGTGAGCGCCCTGTCCGGCACCGGGGCTTCGAACTACCAGCTGGCGGGCAGCGGCAATCAGACCGGAACTCTGGTGATTTCACCCAAGCCACTGAGCTGGAGCGTGGCTGACGCCGTCTCGGTCTATGGCACGCTGCCTGTGCCTGGCGCCGCGACATTGCTTGGGGTTCTGGGCTCTGATCAGGTCTCCGCTGGCATTTCCGTGGAGCAGAATGGCGGGAGCATCGCGCTGTCAACGACGACACCGGTGGGGGCGTATCAGGAACGCGTGGTGTCGCTCGCCGGGGCGAGTGCTGGGAATTACCGTCTGGCGGCGAGCGGCAACACCGAGGGGCAGCTTACGGTGCAGCCGGCGCCAGTCACCGCCTCAATCAACAGCCCTTCGGTGCTGCGTGACACGATGATACCGCCCCTGATGCTGGCCAGTTTCAGCGCCGGGACAGGCTCGGGCGCAACACAGTCTGGCGGTCAGAGTGGGACGGGTGCGGGCGGGACGGTGGCGGGGGGAAGCTTTGGCGCTTCGCAGGGCTCGGATGAGGCCGGGCTGTCTGTGGCACCGCCGCCCGTGCCGTCACCAGCGCCCGCGCCGGTGCAACAGGCACCAGCGCCCCAAGCGCCGACGCAGCCCGCCCCCGCGGCGGCGCCCTCTGCACCCGCAACTGCACCAAATACGGCCGAAGCGCCGACGCCGGCGCTCGCGCCTGTGCCGGCCCCGGCACCTGCGTCAGAACAGGTTGCAGCGCAACCGCCCCAACCGGCCCCCGCCCCCGCCTTGGAGGCGCCGGTCCAGGAGGCCGCGGCCGCGCCGCCCCCTGCCCCACCCCCGGCAGCTCCGGCCGACCTGGCGCCGCCCGCCCCAAGTGACACGCCAGCCGCCCCGGCTCTGAGCGCAGCGCCCCTGACCGGGCTGGCGTCAGGAGATACCGCAGCCTTTGCCGCCGCGGCTGCCGCGTCCGGGGCGCCCACGCTGTTCAACGCAACGCTGAACCAGGCGCTGGCAAGTGGCGCCTCCCCGTCGCAGGCACTGGTGGCGGCGCAGCGTGCCGCCGAAATGCTGGCGGCGGCGGACACAAGAGGCGGCGCGGCCACGCCGGATCAGGCCCTGGGTGATGCGGTTGCCACAGGCGGCGTGGCCGACAGGCTGGCCCTGGCGGCGTTGCAGCAAGGCGCCACACCGCGCGAGGCGCAGGCCACAGCCGAGGCCGCGGCCGCTGCGCTGGCAGCGCAGACAAAGGCGGCCCAGGTGCCTCAGTCGGCCGCAAACCAGGCCGCGGCGTCCCTCGGCGCGGGGGACCCCACAGGGTTCGCCGGAGATCCAGCCGTGGCAGCACTTGCCGCAAGCCTGCTTGCCGCAGGGGGCAGCCCCGAGCAGAGCCTCGCTCGGGCGGAACAGGCCTCGCTTGCACGTGAGGCGATGCTGCAGGCGGCGGCCACCAAGCTCAGTGCCGCCGAGCTCACGGCATCCGCCCTTGCTGAAGGCGATCCCGCATCGGTCGATCCGGCAGTTGCGCGGTTGCTGGCGGACGGCCTGTCCCCCGCCGATGCGGCGGCGCGCGCCGCGGCGGCGCAGGCCGAGCGTAACGCCGCGTTGCGCGCGGCACAGATGACGCCGACCGATCCACAGGCGGCAAGCCTGGCCGAGGGACAGGTGCCGGCCGGCCAGATCATTGTGGTCCGCGACGGCCAGGCCGAATTGCAGGCCGATCATCGGGATGACCAGATCCGTGCCGCGATGGTGGACGTGCAACCCGGCTGCATCGCCGGCCCGGACGCGGCGGACTGCGTGGCCACCGAACTTCGTCCCGAAAGCCGGCGCGTGCTGGCGGCCCTGCTTACGCGCGGGCTGGCCTATCCGGACGCCCTGCGAGAGGCAAGGCAGTTTGAGGATCAGGCACAGGCGCTGCTGCGGCGGGCCATGATCGCAGCGCCCGACCGGCTTGAGACCAGCCTTGCCACGGGCATTTTGTCGCAGAGCGACATTCGGGCCTTGGCCGGCACCACAGCTGCCGATCTGTTCAGCCATCGATTTTCCCAAAGCCTGCAGGACGGCGAGCGCCCGCTGCAGGCCCTGCATGAGTCCGGCGGAAAGCTACCCTCCGCCGATCCGGACACCGCCCCTGACGCATCAAGGACCCCGCCATGATCCGCCTTCTCACCGCCCTGTTCGAGCATGTGCGCGCAATGCCGAAGATGCGGCGCTTTGCCGTGTATCTGGCGATGGTGGCTGTCGCCGCCTCCGTCGTGTCGCTGCTCACCTATGTGACGGTGTATCGCAACCCGGGCGCCCGGCCGGTAACGATTGCCGTGGTGACGCCGCTCAGCGGGGCGCAGGCCGCACAGGGGCTGGCGCTGCGCCAGGGGGCGGAGCGGTTCGTGGCGCATCAGCTTCAGGCCAATCCGAGCCGGCCGGTGCAGCTGCTGGTGCTGGATGAGGCCGACCCACAGGCGATCGCCAAGGCGGCGGCCAATCCGTCCGTGGTAGCGATGGTGGGACCGCTGCAGGCGCGACCGCAAGACGAGGCGGCTCTGGCCGCGGCCCGGCTGCCGCGGCTGACCCTGTCCGGCCCGAGCGGCCAGGGTGAGATCGCGGCCGATGCCTGGTCGCTGCCGCTGTCGGCCGATCCGGCCTATGAGGCGCGGTTCCTGGCGAATTATGTGCGCAACGTGATCGGGGAGAAGCTGGTCTCGATCATTCTGCCGGACAGCCCGGACCAGGCCGCGATCGCCACCGCGTTTGACGAGACGCTGCAACGCTTCGGCACGCGGGTGGTCTATCGCTGGGCTGTGCCGGCGGACCCGGCGGCGCGCGGCGCGGCGCTGGCGGCGGCGGCGCGGGAGATTGAGAGCCGGCAGGTCGCAGGCAGCATCCTGGTGCTGGGAGACGCCGATTTCGCGGCCGACACCGTGGCAGAGCTTGGGGCGGCGCACCTGCCCAACCGGGTGATCGGCCTGCGCGATTTCGGTACGAATGCGTTTCACACCCGCCTGTCCCAGGTCTGGCACAGCGCGGCCTCGCTGCCGGCCGCACTCAATCAGACGCTGTTCACCACACCCGTGCTGTTCGACACCGCGGGCGCCGAGGCGCAGGACTTCAAGAGCGCGTTCCGCGCGCAGACCGGCACGCAGCCGGATTGGATCTCGGTGCTCGCCTATGATGCCGCCGCCACGGTGGCCCGGCTGATCGCCGAGGCGCCGGCATCCGCCCCTGGGGCGGAACTCCGCGAGACGCTGCACACCGCCCTGCTGGCACATCGCAGCGCCGAGACGGCCCTGCCCGGGCTTGCGGCACCGATCTTCTTTGAGACCCGCAGCGGCTCGGCCATCCCGACCCTGATCGGCCGGTTCGACGGGCAGCAGATCATCGCCGCCCAGACCCAGCTTTGGCCGATCCGCGACGAGGGCGTGCAGAACTATCTGGAGCAGCTCTCGGGCGGCAAGGCGCTCTATGTCGTCGACCGGTTCATGTACAAGACCAACGTGGTGGCCGCCGGCATGCGCATGGGCAAGGTGGTGGACATCAACACCGACACCAACATCGCCGAGCTGGAGGTGATGCTGTGGTTCCGCTGGCGCGGAAGTTTCTCGCCCAATGACGTGGTGTTCGAGAACGCGGCCACCCCGATCACGCTGGGCACGGCGGATCGCAGCGTGGATGACGGGGATGAGCATTACCGGGCGTGGCGGGTGCGCGGGAAGTTCTTCATGAACGTCTCCAGCCTGCAGCATCCGTATGGCACCCAGCTGGTCACGGTTGCGATGCGCCATCGCACGCTGGGACGCAACAATCTGATGTATGTCGATGACGTGGTCGGCATGGATCTGGAAGGTCCCGGCCGCATCCAGGACAGCCGGCAGAGTGTTCTGGCGCATTGGCTGGGGCTTGAGCCGGACACCGGATCGGCGCTGGCCGCACAGCTTGAGGCGAACCGCGTGCTGGCCGGTGTGCCGGGCTGGGTGATCGACCGTGCGCTGTTCTCCCAGGATGTGACGCGCGCGGGGTCGGATGGTGATCCGAATTTCGTGGGCTTCGGCAAGCCGGCGCCGCTGTTCTCACGCGTGGCGATGGATGTGCAGATCAAGCCGGATGCGATCGATCTGCGCGGCCTGCTGCCGGAGGCGCTGCTGGTCTATCTGGCGATCTTCGCGGCGGGCGGTGCGCTGCTCGCGCATCTGCTCGACCGGCGCGATCGTGGCCATATCTGGCGCATGCAGACGCTGATCCTGCGGGTTGTGACCTGGCCGCTGCTGCTGGCCACGCTGAGTGCGTTGGCGCTCGATTATGCGCTGGCCAATCTCGGCCTGGGCGAGGTGCAGGCGATCGATTTCCTGGCGCGGGCGCTGTGGTGGATCATGCCGGCGCGGCTGCTGACGATGACCATCGAGCGGTTTGTGTGGGCGCCGCTGGAGGCACGCACCGGGCGGCGGGTGCCGACCGTGTTTCGTATGTCCGTCTCGTTGCTGATCTATATTCTGGCGGGGTTTGGCGTGGTGTCCTTTGTGCTGGGGCGCACGATCACCAGCCTGCTGGCCACATCGGGGCTGGTGACGTTGATCTTCGGCCTCGCGGTGCAGTCCAACATCAAGGACATCTTCTCCGGCGTGATGCTCAACCTGGAGCGGCCTTTCGTGCTGGGGGATTGGATCCGGATCAACCGCCGCGTGGTGCAGGTGCATGACATCTCATGGCGGACCACGCGGCTGCGCACCAAGCACGGCCAGATCATCTCGCTGTCCAACGGCAAGATGGTCGATGCGGAGATTGAGAACCTGACCGCGGCTGGCATGTATGCGCAGACGCTGTCACTGCTGATGGACCCGCGCTGTCCGCCGGACCAGGTGATGGCGGCGTGCAAGCGGGCAACGGCGAAGTTCACCGCTGTTCCGCACAAGCTCTACAAGATCGTGCTGCGCGGCATCGAGAGCTATGGCGGGCCGTTTGCCGCGCATTACTCGATCGATATTCTGGTGACCGACTACAATCTCTGCTCGAAGGTGAGCGACGGGCTTTGGCCGCTGGTCTGGCAGGAGCTGGTAGAGGCGGGGCTGAGCTGGGCGCTGGTGCCGCATCGCGTGGATGACGCGGCCGGGGAGGCGGTGAGCCTGCCGGGGGCACAGGCGGGTGTGTTGGGGTGACGGGTGACGGGTGACGGGTGACGGGCAGGGGCCACAGAGATCGCCGAACGGGTGTTGGGCACCACGCCTTTGGTGTGGGCCCAGTCCGGTCCGCCTGGCAAAGTCCATTGGTCACGAGTGATTGATATTTTATTATCATAATAAAATGTAAAATTGAAAATATAGTGTTATAAAAATTTTTAAGGATTGGATTTTTGCCCGGTATTTTTGATAAAATGAACATTCGACGGATAATTTTTGAACAATTATAACCTTTATCCGTCTGGCCACAGCGGTGAATTCCACGTGATAAGTGGTGTTGCTACAGTTCGATTCACGCAGAACCCCAAGCAACACTGAATCAGAACAATCGGCTTGGATGCCCCTTGGATCAGAGCCACGGGCTACAAGCGATTGTTTTCGACCAGGCCACTGGATAAACGCATGCTTGCCCCTCGCAACAATTTTTTATTCCGGTCAAAGAGATTTTCGTTCAAACTATTTGTCGATCAATTGATGTCGAGCCAGCACATCTCAACGTATGTATTCTGCGTTTTTTCGTCATTCATTACGATGTTTATGTTCATATCGTTCATATTCAATGAGCAAGCCCTGACGCGGCATTCCGCACAGCGGGACACCGAGAATCTGGCGCGCGGTTTTGCCGAGACGGTCAACAACAGCATCAACGACGTCGACCAGATCATGATGCTGATGCGTTCGGCCTATTCCGCCAATCCTGTTGGTATCAAACTGAGTGACTGGACCACTGCACGCAAATTCAACACCAAACTGACGGTCCAGATTTCAATCGTTGACCGCAACGGATTGCTGCTCCAAAGCAGCCTCGACATGCCCAAGACACCGGTCAATCTGTCCGACCGCGCGCATTTTAAGGCCCAGCTCAATCCCAACGCCGATGAGCTTTTCATCAGCGACCCAGTTGTTGGCAGGGTATCAAACCAGAGGACAATTCAGCTGACACGCAAACTGTTCAACAACAAAGGACAGTTTTCAGGCATACTTGTTGTGTCACTGGACACGGATTATCTATCACAATACTATCATTCGTTTGATATCAGCAATGGGGAAATTCTTCTCGTCAGCGCAGATGGCGTGATTGATGCCAGGGGCACGCTTGCTAACCCAACCGACGGCATTGGCACATCGTTGCACAACACCCAGCTGGAGCCGATGCTGGACGCCGTGGGACCGGGGGTGATCGAGGCTGAAAGCCCGATTGACCACACCGAACGGCTCTATGCCTACCGCCCGTTGCGTGATCATCGGCTTCAGGTGGCGGTGGGCCTCAGCCTTGAGGATATCCGCAGGCCAATGCTTTACCGCATCTGCCTGGCCACGGTGTTATGTTTGTCCATTCTGCTGAGCATTCTGCTGACAGGCCGCGCCTTGCGGCGGCGCCAGGTGAAGGAATACGAGGCCCAGGCTGCCCTGGCGCACGCGAAGAAACTGGCCCAGCTGGGAGAAATGGCCACCGGTATCGCGCATGAGCTCAATCAGCCCTTGGGCGTGATATCGCTTTCGGCGGAGAACTGCATCAGGGCGATTGACGTCGGCAGTTCCACCCCGGAGCGCCTGCGCAGCAAGCTCAACAGGATCATCGAGGAGACGGTGCGCGCGGCCACGCTGATCGAACACATGCGGGTGTTTGGCCGAAACGACCACGGTCCCATCACATCCATCCGGCTGCAGAAGGTGATGGACAATGTGCTGCAGATCATCGACTTCAAGCTGAGCAGCGAGCATGTTTCGATCAAGTCCGACCTGCCGAGCGATCTTCCGCCGGTGCGCGCGCAGTTGGTGTTGCTGGAGCAGGTGCTGATCAACCTGATCGCCAATGCATGCCATGCCTATGGCGTCTCGACCGTGCCGGCCAAGCCCAGTTTGCGGACCATCGAGATCACCGCCCGCAGCTGGGGCGCCATGGTGAGGATCAACGTGCAGGACCATGCCGGCGGCATATCCGAGTATGCGATGGAGCGGCTTTTTATTCCGTTTTTCACCACCCAGGGGGTTGGAAAAGGCGTCGGCCTGGGATTGGCGATCAGCTACGGCATCATCACCGACCTGGGTGGATCGATCGTCGCAGCCAACCAGAATGGCGGGGCACTTTTCACCATCACCTTGCCGCAGGGGTAGAGCAACGTCCGATCTGACAGAACCGCATTGCGGTCAGTCAGATCGGACTAAGTTGTTCTAGATATAATGATTTCTAGAGCACGACTGTCCGACCGATTGGAGTGACTCGGTCGGTATGGCCAACGTCACATCATGACGGTTGCTTCTGGTGCCAGTGGCCGGGAGTGGTGGAGCCATGCTCAATCTCGGCCGCTGCCCGCGGGCCGCATCCACCAGTCAAAGCGCGTGGTATCCCGTAGGGGATTCGAACCCCTGTCGCCGCCGTGAAAGGGCAGTGTCCTAGGCCTCTAGACGAACGGGACAAACGCGAGGGCGCTGGATAGGGGAGAGTGGTGCCGCGGTCAAGCGTGCTTTGCCAGGGCCGCGTCGACAATTGTGAAACCGAGCGAGGTTCGGCCCTGCCAGCTCTCCAGGCGCAGATGGCCGGCAGCGTGGAACACCGCGCCGTCGCGCGATTCGAGGGCCTTGGCGAGCGGTGTGTCGCCGGCGCGGAACAGGACGGATTTCAGGCGGGGACCACCCTCCCCTTCCAGGAACACACGCAGCGTGTTGCCCTCGCGGCCGATTCGCTGCGCAATCACGGCGCGCACGCGGGGCAGGACCAGAACCGGCTCGGGGTTGCCGGCGCCGAACGGGGCGAGGCGGGCGAGTTGTTCGGCAAGCTCCGCCGTGCAGCCGGCCAGTGACAGCGTGCCCTCCACATCCAGATCGGCGGCGCCTGGCAGAATGCGGGCGGCGGCGAGACGTTCGTCCAGAAACGCGTGCAGGGCGGGCAGGTTTTCCTCGCGCAGGGCGAAGCCTGCCGCCATCGGGTGGCCGCCGCCGGTCATCAGCAGGCCATGCGCCTTGGCCGCGATCACCGCGGCCCCGAGATCGATGCCGGGGACCGAGCGGCCGGAGCCCTTGGCCATGCCGTCCCCCCGGTTGGCGACCAAGGCAGGGCGGTTGAAACGCTCCTTGATGCGACCTGCGATGATACCGACCACGCCGATATGCCATTGCACGCCGGCCACCAGGATGGCCGCGTGGCCGGCCTGGATCTGCTGCTCGGCCATGGCCATCGCCTGGTCCAGAATGTCGCTCTCGACGCTCTGGCGGGTGCGGTTGATGCTGTCCAGCGTGGCGGCGAGATGGGTGGCGGATTGGGCATCCTCGGCCACCAGCAGGCGCAGGCCGAGATCGGCCTCGCTGATGCGGCCGGCGGCGTTGATGCGGGGGCCCAAGGTCCAGCCCAGGCTCATGGCGGTGGGTTTTTCGTGGACCTTGGCGACATCGAGCAGGGCTGCAAGGCCGGGGCGGGCGCGGCGTTCCAGCACGCGCAGGCCGGCGGTGACAAAGGCGCGGTTGAGGCCGGTGAGCGGCATCACGTCGCAGACGGTGGAGAGGGCGACGAGATCCAGCAGGGCCTTCAGATCAGGCTCCGGCCGGTCGGTGAAGAAGCCCTGCCGGCGCAGGGTGCGGTGCAGGGCCACGGCGGTCATGAAGGCGACGCCGCCGGCGCAGAGCATGCGCAGGCCGGAGGTGCAGTCCGGCCGGTTGGGGTTCACCACGGCGGCCACGCGCGGCAGATCGCCCTGGGCTGCGTGATGGTCGAGCACGATGATGTCGCAGCGCGGGGCCAGGGGGGCGAGGATGGCGGCGGCGGCGGTGCCGCAATCGACGCAGACGATCAGCGTGGCGCCCTGATCGGCCAGGCCTTCCAGCGCCATGGTGTTGGGGCCATAGCCCTCGGTCATGCGGTCCGGCACGTAGGAGAGTACCGTGCAGCCGAGGCTGCGCAGCACCAGGGCCATGATGGCGCCGGAGCAGGCGCCGTCCACGTCGTAATCGCCGAAGACGGCCACCGTCTCGCCTGCGCGCACCGCCTGGGCCAGGCGGGCGGCGGCCTGGTCCATGTCCTGCAGCACCGAGGGATCGGGCATCAGGGCGCGCAGCGTGGGTTCGACGAAATCCGGTGCGGTGTCCGGCTGCAGGCCGCGCAGGGCGAGGATGCGGCCGACCAGCTCCGGTGCATCGAGGCGCTGGGCGATGGCCTGGGCGATGCGGGGCTCCGCCTCCCGCCACAGCCAGTGCCGCCCGCTGAGGCTTTCGGTGACGCCCAAAGCGGTATCGGTCACGGCGTTGGCCCGTTGGCACGGCCCCAGGTGATGAAAGTTTTTTGCTTCTTTTTTTCAAAAAAGAAGTTCTTTTTTTGAAAAAAAAGAACCAAAAAAACTTTCATCACTTTGGATCCGGGCTGATTTTTAGTGGGGCGTCCATGTCTTCGTGGTGAAGTTGTGGAAGGCTTCGACGAAGCGGATGGTGCCCGATTTGCTGCGCATGACGATGGAATGCGTGGTGGCGCCGGTGGGGCTGCGGCGGATGCCCTTGAGCATCGGGCCGGAGGTGACACCGGTGGCGGCGAACATCACATCGCCCTTGGCCATGTCGAAGATATCGAATTTGCGGTCCGGATCGGTGATGCCCATCTCGATGGCGCGGGCGCGCTGGGTGTCGTCCTCATAGATCAGGCGACCCTGGATCTGGCCGTCCACGCAGCGCAGGGCGGCGGCGGCGAGCACGCCTTCAGGCGCACCACCCCAGCCCATGTAGATGTCGATGCCGGTCTCGGGCTGGGTGGTGGCCATCACGCCGGCCACATCGCCATCGGAGATCAGCACGATGCGGGCCCCGGCCTCACGGCATTTGGCGATCATCTCCTTGTGGCGGTCGCGATCGAGGATGCAGGCGGTGAGGTCGGAGATCTCGCATTTCTTGGCGCGGGCCAGGTTGCGCAGATTCTCGGTGACACCGGCATCGAGATCGACCACGCCGCGGGGCAGACCGCCACCGACGGCGATCTTGTCCATATACACGTCAGGCGCGTGCAGGAAGTTGCCGCGCTCGGCCAGAGCCAGCACGGCCAGCGCGCTCGGGCCGCCCTTGGCGGTGAGGGTGGTGCCTTCCAGCGGATCGACCGCGATGTCCATCGCGGGGCCGCCCATTCCGACCTTCTCGCCGATATAGAGCATCGGTGCCTCGTCCATCTCGCCTTCACCGATCACCACGGTGCCGTCGATGGCAACCGAGTCAAACGCGCGGCGCATGGCTTCGACGGCGGCGCCATCGGCTTCGTTCTTTTTGCCAAGTCCCATCCAGCGCGAGGCGGCAAGCGCTGCCGCCTCGGTCACCCGGACCAGTTCGAGGGCGAGATTGCGATCGGTCTTCTGTTCAACGTCGTGTTTCACGCTCTCTCTCCTCAGGCGGCTTCGATGCGGATCATCGCGGGGGTCTCTAGCACCGTTTCGAGTTCCGTGATGCGGGCAATGGCACGGCGCATGGCGGATTCGCGGGTCTCGTGGGTGACGATCACCACCGGTACGGCCTCACCGGGGGAGCGGCCGCGTTGCAGCATGCTGCCCATCGAAACACCCTCGTCGCGCAGAGCGGCGGTGACGTCGGCGATCACGCCGGGGCGGTCGACCACCATCAGGCGCAGGTAATAGGCGCCCAGATGCGCCTCCATGCCGACGGAGGGCACGCTGGACAGCGCGCCGGAACCGGCCCCCCAGACGGGTGTGGCACGGCCGCGGGCGATGTCGATCAGGTCGGCGACCACGGCGGAGGCAGTGGGGCCGGCGCCGGCGCCCCTGCCCTCCAGCATGACGCGGCCGACGAAATCGCCCTCCGCCACCACCGCGTTGAACACGCCATCGACGCGGGCGATCGGGCTTGCCTGCGGCACCATGCAGGGATGCACGCGGGCCGCGATGCCGGCCTCGGTCTGGCGCGCGATGCCGAGCAGCTTGATGCGGTAGCCAAGCTCGGTGGCAAAGGCGATGTCGACGGCCGAGATGTGGCGGATGCCCTCCACATGCACGGCGTCGAACGCCACGGGCCGGCCGAAGGCAAGGGCTGCCAGGATGGCGAGCTTGTGGGCGGCGTCGATGCCGTCAATGTCGAACGCCGGGTCGGCCTCGGCGTAGCCGAGCTTCTGCGCGTCCGCCAGCACATCGGCAAATTCGCGGCCGCGTTCGCGCATCACGGTCAGGATGTAGTTGCAGGTGCCGTTGAGGATGCCAGCGACACGGCTGATGCGGTTGCCGGCGAGGCCCTCGCGCAGCGCCTTGATGACGGGGATGCCGCCGGCCACCGCGGCCTCGAAGGCGAGTGTTACGTTGTGTTTTTCCGACAGGGCGGCGAGCTCGGCGCCATGGACGGCGAGCAGCGCCTTGTTGGCGGTGACGACCGGCTTGCCGGCGGCAAGGGCGGCCTCGACCAAGCGGCGGGCCGGGCCGTCCGACCCGCCGATGACTTCCACGATGACATCGATGGCGGGGTCATGCGCAAGGGCCACCGGATCGTCGAACCAGCGCAGCCCGTCCAGCGACAGGCCGCGATCGCGGTTGCGGTCGCGTGCCGAGACGGCGGTGATGGCGATCGGGCGGCCGGCGCGGGCGGCCACGATGTCCGCGTTCTTCTGCAGCATGTCGAGCACGCCGCCGCCCACCGTGCCGAGGCCGGCGAGAGCAACCGAGAGAGGGCGTGTCATGCTGAAACCTTTTCGTCCGCCTGATCCGCGAGCGTGGGCGCCGCGTTGTCCTGTTGCAGGAAGCTTTTGATGCTGCGCAGCGCCTGGCGCAGGCGCTGGGTGTTTTCGACAAAGGCGATGCGGACATGGGTGTCGCCGTATTCGCCGAAGCCGATGCCGGGGGCGACGGCGACCTTGGCGCGCGCCAGCAGCAGCTTTGAGAATTCGACACTGCCGAGATGGGCGAAGCGCTCGGGGATCGGCGCCCAGGCGAACATCGAGCCTTCCGGGCTTGGCACCTCCCAGCCGGCGGCGTTGAGGCCTTTGATGATGACGTCCCGGCGTTCCTTGTACAGCGCGCGCATCTCCGCCACGCAATCCTGCGGGCCGTTCAGCGCCGCGGTGGCGGCGATCTGGATGGGCGCGAAGGCACCATAGTCGAGATAGGATTTCATGCGGGTGAGCGCTGAGATCAGCCGCGGGTTGCCGGCGGCGAAACCCATGCGCCAGCCTGGCATGGAATAGGTTTTCGACAGCGAGGTGAATTCCACCGCGATGTCCTTGGCGCCGTCCACCTGCAGGATGGAGGGCGGCACGTTGTCGCCGAAATAGATCTCGGAATAGGCGAGATCGGACATGATCCAGATGTCGTGCTTGCGGCAGAACGCCACGATCTTTTTGTAGAAATCCAGATCGGCCAGATAGGCGGTGGGGTTGGAGGGGAAGTTGACGATCAGCGCGGTGGGCTTGGGCACCGAGTGGCGCACCGCGATGTCGAGCGCTTCGAGCATGCGGTCATCCGGGGTGGCCGGGATGGAGCGCACCGAGGCGCCGGCGATGATGAAGCCGAACTGATGGATCGGGTAGGACGGGTTGGGCACCAGGATGGTGTCGCCCGGCGAGGTGATGGCGGCGGCAAGGTTGGCGAGGCCTTCCTTGGAGCCGAGGGTTGCGACCACTTCGGTCTCGGGGTCGAGTGTGACGTCGAAGCGGCGCTGATAGTAGCTGGCGAGCGCCTTGCGCAGGCCGGGAATGCCCTTGGAGACCGAATAGCGATGGGTGCGCGGGTCCTGCACGGCTTCGACCAGCTTGGCCACGATATGCGGCGGTGTTGCGCTGTCCGGGTTGCCCATGCCGAGATCGATGATGTCCTCGCCCACGGCGCGGTACTGGGCCTTGGCCTTGTTCACCTCGGCGAACACATAGGGCGGCAGGCGGCGGATGCGGTGGAACTCTTCGGGCATGGGACTTGGTCCAGACAGGAACGCGGCGGGTGCTGCGGGGCGGTTGGTGGGTTTGAAACGCGGCGCGTGGATCAGTTGTTGATGCGGGCGACGCCGCCATGGCCCTGGGCCTCGGCGGTGATGGTGACGGAGCCGGGGGGCACGCCGGTTGCCATCAGATAGGCGGCGATGGCGCGGGCGCGGGCCAGGGCGAGCGGCAGGCCGGCGGCCTGGCTTTGCGCGTCCGTGCTGTCGACATCGCCATGGCCGGTGACGACGATGGTGCCAAGGCCGCGGGTGCGGCTGAGCAGTTTGAGCTGGGCGAGCGCGCTGCCGGGCAGCGTGTCCGACCCCGGATCGAAGCCGATCTCGACGGAGGTGCTGGCGGCGTTGAGGCGCGGGGCGGCGGGCGGGATTGCGGGGTCGGCTGCAACCGGCATCGGGCCGGCCTGGGCCACGGCGATCGGCAGTGAGGCGGCGGCCGCCTTGGAAATCAGCTGGAGACTGCCGGACGGTGCCACCGGGCGGGCGAAATCCGGCATGGGCGGCGGTGCCTCGGCCATCGCCGGCAGCGAGGCCAAAGGCTCGGCCGGGGTGCCCTCGGCCACAGGATGCGACACCTTCTCGGCGCCGGACATCGGCGCGGTGGCTGGGGACGGCGAAAGCGCGGCACTCTCAGGCGATGCGGCCGTGGTGGCAACCGGTGTCACCGGGCGCGGCCTTGCGCTTGCGGCCTGCATCTGGGCGGAGGCGCCATCATCGGATGAGGCCTGCGGCGCTGTCGGTACGGGCGTGCGGGGGGATGCGGGCGGCACCGCCACCAGCGGGGCCTGTGCGGCATCCGCCTCGGCCTTGGCGCGGTCGGCGACCAGGGCCTGCATCATCACGGCGCGCTTGCCGGCATCGGGGGGCTGCGGCCGGTTCGGCACGGTTGCCAGGTTGGGATAGGGCGCATCCGCCAAAGGCGGTTCGGGGCGCTGCTGGGCAATGGCGCCGCCTTGCAGATCGTGGAACCAGGACACCGGGTTGGCGGTGACATGGTCGCAGCCGGCGCAGGCGAGCAGCAGCCAGACGGCGAGGCCGGATCGGAAGGCGGCACGGCTGGACAGGGCCAGGGTGGGGTTGAACTGCATGCCCCGGACGATGCGGTCTGGCCTGGGTGCGCGCAAGCCTGTTGCCCGGGCAGCTCCCATGCCAAGGCCGGGCTTCGCCATCAGCGCCGGAGCTTGAACCGCCGGGCCGTGGTCTGTAACACCGTGGTGTCGATCGCAGAGATCGTCTCTCATGTTCGGATTCGCCCCGCCAAGCTGCCGTGTTGTGGCATTCCTAGCGCGGATGGGCGGTCCGCGGAAAGGACGTGCACAGATGGCGGACAGCAAGACACCGCGAAACGGTGCCCCCAAAGCCGATGAAGCCTTTGAGGCGCCCTTTGCCGATCCCGCCAAGTTCAGCCGATCGATGGCCGACATCGCCGAGCGCTCGCAGCGCATCGTGACGGAATGGCTGCAGCGCCAGGCCGAGGAAGGCCCGCAGACCAATGACGCGATGACCATCGGCAGCGCGTTTCTGGAGATGACGACCAAGCTGATCGCCTCGCCGCGCCATTTCATGGAGGCGCAGCTCGGCTTCTGGAACGATTATCTGCTGCTGTGGCAGAACACCGCGCGGCGGATGATGGGCGAGCCGGCACAGCCGGTGATCGAGGCCGATCCGAAGGACAAGCGCTTCAAGGACGAGGCGTGGAAAGACAGCGAGATTTTCGACTTCATCAAGCAGTCCTATCTGCTGAGTGCGCGCTTCGTGCATGACGTGGTGACGCATGTGGACGATCTGAGCCCGCACACGGCGCAGAAGGTGGATTTCTACGCGCGCCAGTTCGTCGATGCGATGAGCCCGTCCAACTTCCTGCTGACCAACCCCGAGGTGCTGCGCAAAACGGCCGACACGGGGGGCGAGAACCTGATCCGCGGGCTGAACAACCTTCTGGCCGATCTGGAGCGCGGCCGTGGCCAGCTGCGCATCAAGATGACGGACACCGAGGCGTTCAAGCTGGGCGAGAACATCGCGGTCTCCCCCGGGCGGGTGGTGTTTCAGAACGATCTGATGCAGCTGATCCAGTACAGCCCCACCACCGAGACGGTGCTGAAGCGGCCGCTGCTGATCGTGCCGCCCTGGATCAACAAGTTCTACATCCTCGATCTGCGGCCGAAGAACAGCTTCGTGCGCTGGGCGGTGAGCCAGGGGCATACCGTGTTCATGATCTCCTGGGTCAACCCGGACGAGACGCTGCACGACAAGAGTTTCGACGATTACATGCAGGAGGGCGTGCTGGCGGCCCTGGGCGCGATCGAGGCGGCGACCGGGGAGACAGCGGTCAACGCGATCGGCTATTGCCTGGGCGGCACGCTGCTGGGCTCCACCCTCGCCTATATGGCGGCGCACAAGGACACGCGGATCAAGTCGGCCACGTTCTTTGTCACGATGCTGGATTTCAGCGAGACCGGCGAGCTGAACGTGTTCATCGACGAGGAGCAGATCTCCGCCCTTGAGGAGAAGATGGCCAGGCGCGGCTATCTGGAGGGCAGCGAGATGGCTGCGACCTTCAACATGCTGCGCGCCAACGATCTGATCTGGTCGTTTGTGGTGAACAACTATCTGATGGGCAATGACCCGTTCCCGTTCGACCTGCTGTATTGGAACGGTGACAGCACGCGCATGCCGGCCACCATGCACAGCTTCTATCTGCGCAACATGTATCAGGAGAACCGGCTGCGCGAGCCGGGCGGGATCACGCTGTCCGGCACCAGGATCGATCTGCGCAAGATCAAGACGCCGGCCTATTTCCTGTCGACGCGCGAGGATCATATCGCGCCTTGGACGACGACCTATGCGGGCACACAGCTGCTGAAGGGCGCCAACCGGTTTGTGCTGGCAGCCTCAGGCCATATCGCAGGCGTGATCAACCCGCCCGAAGCCGGCAAATACAGCCATTGGATCAATCCCGACATCGCCAAGACGCCCGATGCCTGGCTGGAGGGGGCGACCGAGATCGCCGGCTCCTGGTGGCCGGATTGGCAGCGCTGGGTGACGGCACAGGGTGGTGCCGCCGGGCGTGCCATGGTGCCGGCGCGGCTGCCTGCCGAGGGGATCGAGGCAGCGCCGGGCAGCTACGTGCGGGTGCAGGCGAGCTGAGATGATATCCGGCAACGGCCGTTCCGGCCGCATTGCCATGCCATCGGTCAGACCGGACCAGGTTGCGCAAGCATGGTCTGTCGTTTGGAAGATCGACCCAACAAGCCCTGTTGAAACCGCGGCACCGGCTACTCGGCCGGTTGCGGCGCCGGCGTGAACACAGGCCCGCCCACGATGGCGGGAATGGCGCAGTTGATTGCGACGTTGAGTGGCACCCGGATCATGTTGGCGATGGGGTCGATGATGATCATCAACGGCACCGCCAGCTCGTAGGACAGGCCGAACGGCCGCAGCACGGTGGCCAGCGGCGCCAGGGCGGCCACGCCGTTGACGCCAAGCGTCGCGAACGAGGCGGCCGTTGCGAAAACGGTCACCATCAGCAGGTCCACACCCGAGAAGCTGCGCCCCATCAGGGCACCCATGAACAAGGTCGCGATGACGAAATAGATAATCGTGCCGAACCGCAGCGTGGCGAATCCCACAGGTATGAAAAGCTCGCAGCTGTCTTCCTCGGCCTGCAACTCGTCGCGCATGACCTCAAGGGCCAATGGAATACACACAAGTGCCGTGCGTGTGGCGGCGCCCAGCATCATCGGCTTCAGCAGGCTGGACAAAACCCGCATCGGTGGCTTGCCAAGCGCCACCGACATTCCGAGCACGGCCACCATCAACACAAGCACGCAGACGCCGATGAACGCATAGCAGAACGTTCCAACGATCCCCAGGATTTCGCCGCCCATCACGTCCACCTGAGGGGCGATCAAGGCCACAATGCCGAGCGGCACCAGCACGTTGAACCAGTCGAAGATCCGCATGCACACGCCTTGAATATGGCGCAAGGCGCCGAACACCGAATGCCCGGTCTGGCGTTCGGCCGTCACCATGCTGATGCCGAAGATCGCCGAGAAGACCAGCACCCGCATGCTGTCATTGCTGGAAAGCGCTGCGAAGATATTGGTTGGAACAATGGCCAGCAGACCGCCTTCCTGAGCCATGGCAGCCACGACGCGGCGTTGCGGGTCCAGCGCCAGTTTGAGATCGACACGGTCGGCCGAAGCGCCCACGAAACGCCCCATCCGCGCCACCAACTGTTCATCGAATGAGACGGCATGGAACAGCGCCTGCGGCAGCACCACCGAAACGGCGGCCACCAACACGATGGCAAACAGCGCCAGCAGCAGCAGCTGGCGCGTCACGTGACCCGCTGTCCCGCTGGTCATTGCGGAACGAACCGCGAGCGGGATTGTGCACAACAGGAACGGCAGCACGCACATCTGCAACAAACCGATATAGAGATCGCCAACCGGACGCAGGCGGGCAAGGCCTGGCACGTGCAACACCCCAAGCACGATGGCCACGGCCACCGCCGAAACCGTGACCACCGGCTTGTTCACCTTGTGGGACAGGGAAACCATCGAAAAACCGGCCATGATGTCTGTTGTTGTCCTTGCAAACCTGGGTGTGTGATTGAATTCGGTGGGTCGCAAGCCGGTTCAATGAATATCGGATCGCCAAGACAGCAGACGTTGCAAATCGAACATACCGTTGGTCTGCTTGATATGATAATTGATAAAGGCGTTCAGCTTGGCACAGCTGTCGCAGATGGCAATCGAGACCAGAGATTCCTGATCGGTGAGCACGGCCGCCCCGTATTCGACATTCATCGCCGGCTGAACCTGAAGCACCCGCAAAATCTCAAACTCGTCGCGGTAGATCGCATCATAGTCATGCGCCTTCAGCCCCGCGATCGCAGCATCCCAGTTTGGCGCCCCCTGAACCCAGGCACGTGGGAAGCTGCGGGCGCCGAAATCCATATAGGCACCGCCACGGATCACGCCGATTCGTCCGCTGAAATGCCGCACGGCATCCTCCGGCGTTTCGGTCACGGCGCCGCGCGCCAGAAACCGACGATCGTAGAGCATGGCCTGGTGCAGGACGATATAAGGCTCGGAGAAGCGGACCTTCACGAACCTGTAATAATCCTGGGATACCTTGCTCAGGCCGATATCGGCTGAACCATTGGCCACAGCCTCGATAACAGCATCGAAGGATTGCGCATCGTCGTTGATCTCAACGGCCACGCCCAGATGATCCCCGATCTGGCGCACCAGATCGATCTCGGGACCCTCAAAACCATTGCTGCCACGCCAATGAAACGCAGGAATGTCAAAATGCGTGATTGCGACGCGCAACACCTTGGACGCCAGAATATCCTTGATATCGCGCGTGCCGGGCACCGCAGGCTCTGACTGCGCCGACGCAAGGCCCGGCATGAGAACGGACACCAGGACATATGCGGCTAGCAGCCACCGCACGCCATCCCCCCAAAGCCTCGTCCTGCCTGACGCCACGCCTGTTCCCCCGCGGCTTGAGGCTTGCCGTTACACCCCCACCGCGGCAATCACTGGCAGCATTATCAAATCGCATCAATCCCCTACACAAAAAATATTCGTTTGTTCAAACAAAAATATATTCTCAACAGAACATCGTGTTGCAACCGTGGTTAAGTTCGTTCATGCCGCGATAGACGGCGGCGATGGCGTAGGGGGTGGTGTAGAGGCCGAGCGGGCTCTGCAGGCGCTGCAGCGTGGCATCCGGCCCGAGGGTGAAGATCGTGTTGGACAGGGTGGTTTTGAGTGCTGTCGCATCCGGGGCGGCGCTGACGGCGAGCAGGGCGTTGACCACCGCCTGCGAGGCGGCGCCCGGGTCGATGCCGAGCGCCTTGCGGGCCTCGGTGCGGGCCATCAGCATCTGCGCCTGGGCGGCGCCGTTGATCTGCACATAGGGGGAATGGGTGTTGACGGCGCCGGCGACATAGTCGAGCGCGGCATAGGCGTGAGCCGCTGCCTGGGGCGAGGCCGGCAGGTGGCCGCCGAGGCCGAAGGCGTGGTTGGCCTCATACAGCGCAGCTCCGTCCAGATCGGTGTCGGTGTAGGTGCCGGCGGGCAACGTTGCCGTGTCCACCGGCCCGGAATGTGCGCAGCCGGAGGCTGCCAGAGCGAGAAGGACAAGACCGTGTGTCAGTCGCATCGTCAGGGTTTCCCTTTCGGTCGGTTGCGGTGTGCGCAACCTCTGTGACTGTCTACGCGGGACCAGCGCCTCCGGTTGCAGCGGGTTTTCGGAAAATTAAGTGGTTGCGCGGTAACGCTGCGCGAGTTCCTTGTAATGCACGGCGGTTTTGGCGAATTTGGCGGCCTCGTCGTCGGTCATGACGCGGTTGAGCTTGGCGGGGGCGCCGGTCCATAGCTCGTTGCGGCCAATGCGTTTGCCAGGCGTGAGCAGGGCGCCGGCGCCGAGCATGCCGCCTTCCTCGATCACCGCACCATCCAGCACCGTGGCGCCCATGCCGACGAAGGCGCGGTTTTCCAGCGTGCAGGCATGGATGATGGCGGCGTGGCCCACGGTGACATCATCGCCGATGATGGTTGCGAAATTGCCGGCGTTGACGTGGATGATCGTGCCGTCCTGGATGTTGGTGCGCGCGCCGATGCGGATGTGGTTGGTGTCGCCGCGCAGGACGCAGTGAAACCAGATGCTGGCGCCCTCCCCCACCGTCACGTCGCCGATCAGCACGGCGGTGTCGGCGATGAAGGCGCTGTCGTGCACCTGGGGCAGCTTGCCTTCGAAGGGCAGGAAGCGCCGGTCAGAACTATGCATCCTCTCAGACATGGGCATCCTCCAGGCCAAGCATCAGTTTGAGGTTCTGCACGGCTGCCCCGGAGGCGCCCTTGCCGAGATTGTCGAGCCTTGCCACCAGCACGGCCTGGCCGTGGCCGTCATTGCCGCAGACGCGCAGCTCCATCGTGTCGGTGCCGTTCAGCGCCTCCGGCTCAAGCTTGCCGGACTGGGTGGGCGGGCAGACATGGACGAGCTGGCTGCCGGCGTAATGGGCTTCCAAAATGCCGTGCAGATCGGTGGTCGAGACCGAGCCGGTCAGCGTGTCCAGATGCAGCGGGATGCTGACCAGCATGCCCTGGTGGTAATGGCCGACGCTGGGGACGAAGATGGGCCGGCGGGTGAGTTTGCCGTAGCGCTGGATCTCCGGCAGGTGTTTGTGTTCCAGGCCGAGCGCATACAGCTCGAAGGCGGGGCCGCCCTTGGCCTGGTGATCGGCGATCATCGCCTTGCCGCCGCCGGAATAGCCGGAGATGGCATTGATGGTGACAGGGTAGTCGGCCGCCATGACGCCGGCCTCGATCAGCGGGCGCAGCAGGGCGATGGCGCCGGTGGGGTAGCAGCCGGGATTGGCGACGCGCGGGCTTTGGGCGATGCGCACCGCCTGGCCCTGCGCCATCTCGGCAAAGCCATAGACCCAGGAGGCATCGACGCGATGGGCGGTGCTGGCATCGAGCAGCTTGGGGGCCTTGGCGCCCAGGCCATCGGCGATGGCGGCCGATTCCTTTGCGGCGTCGTCCGGCAGGCAGAGCACGACGAGATCGACCTCGCGCATGATGTCGCGTCGGGCCGCGGGGTCCTTGCGGCTGGCGGCGTCGATCGAGACCAGCTCCACCGAGGACACGCCCTGCAGGCGTTCGCGGATGCCCAGACCGGTGGTGCCGGCTTCGCCGTCAATGAACACGCGTGCTGCGTTGGCCATGCGAGATCTCCCAGAACGTGGCGTGCATTCAACCGAAGCCGCATAGGCTGACCAGAGCGCATTGCGCGCAGCAGGCTCCACCTGTCCGCAAAGCGGGCTCAAAGTGATAAAAGTTTTTTTGCTTCTTTTTTTTCAAAAAAAGAAGCAGTCCTTTTTTGAAAAAAAGGACCAAAAAACTTTTATCACTTAGGGGCCGTGGTGTGGGACGGGGCGGGCTACTTGCCGACCTGCAGGAATGGCAGCGCGCCCTGGCCGGAGAGCATGGTGGAGGGCAGCGTGCCGTTCCATTGCTTCATCGTCTCGGCGGCGAGGATGGCGGTGTAGCCCTGGGCACCGCCGGCTGCCTCCACGCGGACCTTGATGGCGGCGGCATCGGCGGCGGCCTGGATCTCGGTGGCCTTGGCGCGTGCCTGGGCGTTGAGCAGCGTGCTCTGGCTTTCGCCGCGCGCGGTTTCGATGGCGGCGTCGGCCTGGCCCTTGGCGACGGCTGCCGCCTGTTCGGCCTCGATCTGCTTCTGATGCAGCACCTGCTCGGCCTTGTAGGCGTTGGTCTTGGCGAGCGTGTTCTCGTTCACCGCGCGCTCGTATTCCGGGCTGAAGCGGATGCCGGTGATCTGCAGATCGACGAGCTGGATGCCGAAGAGCTTGTTGATGTCGGCCGCGATCACCGTCTTCATCAGGCCGATGATGCGCTCACGGTCGGAGGCGATGTTGAGCACGTCTTCGCGGCCGAAGATGGTGAGCGTGCGGTCGGCGAGGATCGAGAAGATGTTGCGGTCGATATCGACATTGCCGACGGCGCCGGTGTTGTAGAGCAGGTTGTAGACGGCGGCCGGCGGCACTTTGCGGGTGATCGACACGCCGAGTGTGATGACCTGGCCGTCATGGCTGATGACGCGCAGCTCACCTGGCGGCGAGACGGTGTCGACGCTGACCTGCAGGCGGTCCACCACGGTGATGAAGGGCAGTTTGAGATGCACGCCCGGCAGGATGGGCGAGGCAGGGTCCTGGTCCACCTTGCCGAATGTGCGGGTGAAGGCGAGTTCGGTGGGCTGGACGGTGTAGATGGCGTTGGCCAGCAGGATGAAGGCCACGAACAGGGCCACCAGCAGCAACGGCAGGGCCTTCAGCGCCTTCATCGGCGGCAGGCTGGGCATGCGCATCTGCGGGCTCTGTTGCGGGTTGCCCCAGGGAAACTTTATCGGATCTTCGGCCATGATGGGCTCCAAGCGCGGTTCTAAGCGCAGAGATGCGCGCGGCATGGCGGCTTGTCCATGCCAGGGGACGGGGTTGGGCGAACAATGGCATAGGAAAGCCATAGGCAAGGTGGAGCAGTGCGGGTGACGGAAATCTATATCGATGCGGATGCCTGCCCGGTGCGCGAGGAGGTGTACCGGGTGGCGATGCGGCTCAACCTGGTGGTGCATGTGGTGTCCAACGGGTCGCGGCCGATCCGGCCGGAGCCGGATCCGCGGATCCGCATGGTGGTGGTGGAGGCCGGGGCGGATGTGGCGGATGACTGGATCGCCGAGCGGATCACCTCGGCTGATCTGTGCGTGACGTCCGATATTCCGCTGGCGTCGCGCTGCCTGGCGAAGGGGGCGCGGGCGGTGGCGGGCAATGGGCGGGTGTGGACGGGCGACAATATCGGCCAGGCGCTGGCCGGGCGCGAGATCGGCTATGCGCTGCGCGAGGCAGGGCATGTGACGAAAGGCCCGCCTGCGATGACGAAGGCGGACCGTTCGAAGTTTCTGGAGGCGCTGGACCGGGAGCTGCGGGCAGCGATGCGGCCAAAGCCGGTGGTGCCGCGGATGGCGCCGTGAAGGATTTCAGCCCTTCATCTCGATGCGGATGCCGTGCACGGGGCCGTGCAGTTCATCGAGCACGAAGACCGACGGCCAGCGATGATGGTGCACGGGTTCCTCGTCATCCGGCAGCAGGGTGACTTCCAGCACGCGCAAACGGTCGTTCTCGAAGATCACCCGGTGATTGTCCGGCGCTGCTGTCACGGCATCCAACGCCGGGTCCCAGCTGGCGGGGTCGGTGTTTGCGTGATCGCCTTGCATGGCCGATTTCCTTGCAGGATGCCGGGACCTTTCCGAATACCTTATCTCTCGGCTTTTGAAATATCCAAAGGCATCAGGAGATGCGCTTGGCGTCGAGCTTGAGGCAGTAGCCGTCCATGGTCTGCATCACCAGGCGGTCGAGTTCCTCGGTCTTGGCGAATTCGGTGATGCGGCCGGAGAGGCCGTTGATGTTGTGCTCGAAGCTGCCCCACACGGCCGGGCTTGGGTTGCCGAGGGAGATGTCCTGGTCGTGCCAGGCGGCCGGCACCTCGGCGATCAGATGGCCGTCCGATTTGGTGATGGTGGCCTTGTTGCCGTCGATGGTGATGGTGATCTGCTCGGGGAACGGGGTGACGCTGCGGGCTTTGGCGACCACCACGATGGATTTCCAGTCGACATCGCAGGTCAGGGTCAGCGTGTCAGCCCGCACCGGCGCGGGGTGGAGCACCAGCCCTGCGAACAGCAGACAGGTCGCGAGGCCCCGGAAGGCGATGCTCTGGTTGCTGGCGGGCACATCACAGCCGCGATGATCTTGCATCATACCATCCTTGTTCGCACACGGATTGTGGCCGCACACCACATCCTCACCACTTCTTGATTATCAATTCACCTTGATTGATTCAATGTTCGCAATGTAAATTATTGATTGTTTGTATACCAACGTAAAGCCGAAACAATGTCGGCTTGATTAATTATTGGCACATATTGTCGTTGCGATCTTCAATCTGAGCTTGTGGCGCCGCGCTGTGCAGGATCCATCAACCGCTCCGGCGGTGATGGCTGCGGAAAGGTTCATCGGTATTTTTCAGATTTTTTCATTGATTCTCCGTAATTTTTTTATCTGCATGATCGCCATTGACCCTGAGCATTCAAAAATGGACAATATCGGGATACGATATGTTGATACTAAATCAGATATCTGATTTACGATGAAAATGGCTGATTAGGTTGGAATTTGAGAGATTGACCGATAAATGATTTTTGCTTCTTTTCAATTTTTATTTTTGTTTATGCCAGCTTTCATTTTTTTCTATTTTCTGACGCCAGAAAGACACCGGAATATCAGTCTATTGGCTTTTTCATGGGTGTTTTATGCCTGGTGGCGTGTGGATTTTCTGGCCCTGCTGGTCGCCTCGACCGCATTCACCTTCGGTATCGGACGGTTGATGCACATGTCCGGGCACGCGACGTCACGCGAACGGCGGTGGATGCTGCTGGGCATGGCAGGCAATTTGGGCGCGTTGTGCTGTTTCAAATACGCGAATTTCCTGATCTGGAATGTCAACGCCGTCAGAGAAGCTATCGGAAATGGAGCGATCGGATGGGATCCGATCGTCCTGCCGATCGGATTGTCGTTCTACGTGATGCAATCCGTCTCATATCTGGCGGATATCCGGGCTGGCACGGTCCAACCCTCGAAATCATTTTTGCAGTATGCGGCCTACAAGGCGATGTTTGCCCAGCTGATCTCGGGCCCTATCGTGCGCTACGCCGAAATTGCCCAGGAATTGGGGCATCGCTGTCTGTCGTTGCGACAGTTTGGTGAGGGTGCCGAGACCTTCATGACCGGATTTGGCATGAAGATCATCATTGCCGACACACTCTCGCCCATGGTGGCGGCGATCTATGATGGGCTGCCCGATCCAAGCTTTGGCGATAGCTGGCTTGGCGCGATCGGCTATACGTTGCAGCTTTATTTTGATTTTGCTGGCTACTCGCTGATGGCGATCGGGCTGGCCCGTATGACCGGCTTTCATTTTCCGCGGAATTTCAATCATCCCTATCTGGCCGGCTCGTGCCAGGAATTCTGGCAACGCTGGCACATCACCCTGTCCCGCTTACTGCGCGACTATCTCTATTTCAACCTTGGCGGCAGTCGGACCGGACCGGGGCGGACCTATGTGAACCTGATGATCGTCATGGCGATCGGCGGGCTTTGGCACGGCGCCAGCTGGAATTTTGTTGTTTGGGGTGTGTGGCATGGCAGCCTGCTCTGCCTGCATCGGCTGTGGTCGCGCATGTCCTGCTACCGGCCGATGCCATACTGGCTGGGCAATCTGTTGACGATGCTGGCGACGATCCTGGGGCGGGTGGTGTTCCGTGCCGTGGATTTCGCAACCGCTGTGCGGCTGTATGCCGCGATGTTCGGCCGGCACGGGTTTGGCGGGCTGAGCGAGGACGTGGCCTGGCAGATCTCCCCGGAGCAGCTGTGGTGCGTGCCGATCGCCATCGCCATCGTCTATCTGCCACTGATCCGCGGCGACCGCCATGCGGTGTGGTCACCGCCATCTGCCCGCACGGACGGCCCATGGCTGCGTTCCTTCGTGCAAACTGCCGGGCCGTTGTTGGGATATGCACTGTCGATCGTGCTGCTCTACAGCCGCGCTGCCGTGCCGTTCCTGTATTTCCAGTTCTGAGAACGGCACGCCATGACTTCTCCATCCGATGAACAATTCGGTGCAAGCACGCCTGCAGGCCGACGCGGATTGCGGCTGCAGGCGGTTGTGCTGCTGGCGTCGCTGGCGGTGGGTTTTGGGCTTGCCCTGTCCGGCATGCTGGCGCCGGCAAGCCGGCACAGCCTGATGCAGAACGCCACGACAGAAGCGATCATGACGGGGAAGATGGAGGCGGTGGTCAACGATATCCTGGCCAACCATCTCCCGGTCGGCCGCGCCTTGCGCGCGACTGCCGGCATGCTGCGCTGGAGGGTGTTCGGCTCTGGCGGCGCACAGGTCTGGGTGGGGCAGCGTGACTGGCTCTACATCATTGATGAGATGCGCACCTGGCCTGACACAGACGCAATCATGGCACACCGGGCGGATATTCTGGCCCAGGTGGCGCAACGGCTGCGCGCGCGCCATGTCGACCTCGTCGTTGCCATCGTGCCGGACAAGGGGCGGGTGGTGGTGGCGCCGATGAACGGCCCGCGCAGTTCGCAGGCCGAGAGACGGCTTCCGGCCTGGCTCGCGCTGCTGGGACAACGCGGGGTCAGCGCCGTCAACCTGTATGACAGCTTCATCCGCACCGCACCGGTGGAGTCGCTGTTTTGGCGCACCGACACGCATTGGAGCCAGCCTGGCGCCCAACTCGCGGCACGGACGATTGCGGCGCGGGTCTCGACGGATATCGATCGCAGCCATCGTTTCGTGACCATCGAGGACGCCCAGGAGAGCGACGGACCGGGCGATCTGCTGCGTCTGATGTCGCTGGACGGCGTGCCGGACCGACTGCTGATCCGACTGCGCCCGGCCATTGACCGACAGCATCGCGCGCACACCGCAGAAATGTCCGGCCAGCCCACGGCACCGGCCGCGGGAGGGCTGCTGGACGAGACGCCGGCGCCTGAGGTGGCTCTGATCGGCAGTTCCTATTCGCTGAACGCCAATTTCGGCGGCTATCTGGAGGAGGCGCTGGGGGCGCCGGTGCTCAACACCGCCAAGCTGGGTGGAGGCTTTGCCAAGGCAGCGGCTGCGTATTTCACCAGCGACGGCTTTCGGACGGCGCCGCCTCGCCTGGTGATCTGGGAGATGCCGGAACGCAAGCTCAATCAGCCGCTGACGGAGGAGGACGCCGTGCTGGCGGCCTGGGCTGCGCATGGCTGAGCGCCAAGCCCCGCACAGCGTTGCAATGCTTTCTGTTGGAGCAAGATGCCCATGACACAGCGTAGTGGATCGTTGACACAAACGGGGCAGTTGCTGTCCCGCCGGAAGCTGCTGCAGGCGGCAGGTATGGCTTCGGCCCTGACTTCGTTGCACAGCGGGACTGCACAAGCCGACACGGAGGGCCTGGTGGTGCTGGGCCAGGAGGGCTGGCTTTACGCGGCCTGGGACACGGTGACACAGTTCAATCGGCCGCATTTCACCACCGGGGTTAAGGTGATTGGCGATGCCTGCGCCATCCTGAAGCGCGCCGGCATCGAGGTGGTGCTGGCGGTTTCACCGTCCAAATCACGGATCTATCGCGAATTTCTGCCACCTGAGCTGAAATGGGCACCGGAGGCTGATAAACGCTACGCGGCGGCGATGGCGTATTTCAGCAAGAGCGGCGTGCTGATGCCTGACCTGGCGAGCGCTTTTGAGGCGGCTCACCGGGCCGCCCCGAAGACCGACCTGTTCTTTCGGACCGACACGCATTGGTCTCCGGCTGGGACCGAGGTTGCCGCCAACGAGGTGGGGCGCCAGATCCTTGCCTCGATCAATCTGCCGCCCAGCGAGCAACCGGGGAAGGTGTTTGGCGATTACGTCAAACGCATCCAGTCGAAGAACAACCTTGCGGACCAGCTGCCGCCGGCTGTGAAGGCGAAATATCCGAAGGAGATCTACACGATCCGACAGGAGAATATTGCAGATTCCGGCGCGAGTCTGTTGGCCGATGACGCGCCGGACACCGTGGTGATCGGCAACTCGTACGTCCAGCCGAAATACATGTTTTCAGACTATCTGTCGGCCGCACTGCACCGCCCCATCGGGTTGCATTGGCAGGTCCATGCCTTCGGGTCCTACGCCATCCTGCTGGAATATCTGGCCTCAAAGGCGTTCAAGACCACGCGGCCGAAGCTGATCGTATGGAACTTCACCGAGACCGACATGGAGGCCCCACCGGACTTCAAGGATTTCTATGGCATCCATGCGATGCCGAATGACCGGTTTCTCAGTGAACTGGCCCGGGCCGTGGCGTGACGGCACGCTTCCCACCAGAACCAAAAAAAGGCCGCCCAAGGGCGGCCTTTTCTGTGGTGCGTCTGGCGATCAGCGCTTGGAGAACTGGAAGCTCCGGCGCGCCTTGGCCTTGCCGTATTTCTTGCGCTCGACCACGCGGCTGTCGCGGGTGAGGAAGCCTGCGAGCTTGAGCACGCCGCGCAGCTCCGGCTCGTAATGGGTCAGCGCGCGGCTGATGCCGTGACGGACCGCACCGGCCTGACCGGAGAGACCGCCACCGGCGACGGTGCAGAACACGTCGAACTGGTTGTAGCGATCGGCCAGCAGGAAGGGCTGGGTGATCAGCATGCGCAGCACGGGGCGTGCGAAATACTGGGTGACGCGCTTGCCGTTGACGACGATCTCGCCCTTGCCCGGCTTGATCCAGACGCGGGCGGTGGCGTTCTTGCGGCGGCCGGTGGCGTAGGAGCGGCCGAGATGGTCGCGCTTGGGCTCACGCACCGGGGCGGCCTCGGCGATGGTGCCGGTGCTGACGGCGAGCGCCTTGAGATCGGCCAGCGAGCGAACGCCTGCCTGTGTGGTGTCGGACATGCTCTCAGACCCTCTTGTTCTTGGCGTTCAGGGCACCGACGTCGAGCGCGGTGGGCTGCTGACCGTCATGCGGGTGCGTGGCACCGGCATAGATGTAAAGATGCTTCATCTGTTTGCGCTGCAGCGGGCCGCGCGTGATCATGCGCTCGACGGCCTTTTCCAGCACACGCTCCGGATGGGCGGATTCAAGCCGCTCGCGGATGGTGCGGCCCTTGATGCCGCCAGCGTAGCCGGTGTGGTAGTAGAACACCGAATTGTCGAGCTTGTTGCCGGTCAGGCGGACCTTGTCCGCGTTGATAACGACGATGTTATCACCGCAATCAACGTGCGGCGTGTAGACCGCCTTATGCTTGCCGCGCAGGCGGTTGGCGATGATCGCAGCCAGGCGGCCCAGAACCAGGCCCTCGGCGTCGATCAGCACCCAATCTTTCTTCACCTCGGCCGGCTTCAGCGCCGCGGTGATCCTCGTCATGGTGGCCGTCATTGTGAATGTCCTTCTCACTGGTCGTGCGACCAGTCCAACAGGCCGCGGGGTATGGGGCCTTGGCGGGCTTCGGTCAAGCGTATTTCGTGTGGTATCTTCATACCACATCGGCCGAGAGAGGCGAGGGGTGGGCGAATGATCACCCTGCCGCGCAACACGCGCGATCCGGTGCATGTGCTGGGGGCCAACGGGCGGATCGGTCAGGCGGTGTGCCGCGGGCTGATGGCGGTGGGGGTGAAGGTGATCCCGGTGGTGCGCCACGAGGAGCGCTACAAGGCGACCGGCCTGCCGATGAAGCCGCGCATGGCGGAGATGCTGGATCATTACAGCCTGTCGCTTGCGCTGCGCGACGCGGTGCGGGTGATCGCCTGCACACCGCCCCGGCTGACCCTGCCGATCATCGCCGCCACACAATCGGACGTGCTGCTGGTGCTGCTGGGCAATGCCAGACGCTATCTGCACCACGCCGACCAGGAAGGGCTGGGGGCGATGGAAGGCGAGCGCGCGCTGCTCGGCTCCGGCCGGCCCGGGGTGATGCTGCACCCGACCCTGATCTACGGCATGCCGCCGCCCGACCCTGTGCGCCAGATGCTGCGGCTGCTGCGCAGCCTGCCGGTGCTGCCGCTGCCGGGCGGCGGGGCCGCGCCGATCCAGCCGATCGCGCTGCTGGACGTGGTGCGCTGCCTGATCTCTGCGGTCGATCGCAACTGGCCGACACCGGCGGCGTTCCCGATCGCCGGCGCACGGCCAATGCCGCTGGTGGAGTTCATCCGCGTGGTGGCGGAGGCCGGCGGGGTGAAGATGCGGCCCGTGCTGCCGATTCCGGTGTGGATGATGCCGGCCCTGTCGCCGTTCACCGTGGCCCTGCCCTTCCTGCCCCAACTCAGCCATGACGATCTGCGCAACTTCGCAGGCGACCGCTCGGTGGACACCAGACGGATGTTCACGCAACTGGGCATCAACCCCGTCAAACTGTCCGATGGGCTGGATGCGATGCTCAACGTCGCCACCGCCGCGGGCGAGCCGTCGCTGCAACGCGGGTGAGTGGGAGGGGGGAGAGCGCGGGGCTCCGCCCCGGACCCCGCCAGGGGCCGAGCCCCTGGACCTCGATGTTTTAAAGCCATTGCCGGTAAGGGGGCCAACACGGCGCGTGATCGGATGCGCGTGCAGGCCCCCTTACCAGCAATGGCTCAACGAATGGGTTCCAAGGGCTCTGCCCTTGGCGGGGCTCGGGGCGGAGCCCCGCACTCTCCCGCTCCCTCTCAAGCCCGCGTCTACAGCCCCAGATACGCGCGGCGGACGGCGGCGTTGCCGGCGATATCGGCGGCGGGGCCGGACATGACGATGCGGCCGGTTTGCAGGACGTAGGCGCGATCGGCGATTTCCAGGGCTTCGACCAGTCGTTGTTCGACGAGCAGGACGGTGAGGCCGAGGTCGCGGATGCGTTGGATGGCGCAGAAGATGTCGTCCACCAGCTTGGGCATGATGCCTTGGCTTGGTTCATCCAGCATCAGCAGGCGGGGTTGGGACATCAGCGCGCGGCCGATGGCGAGCATCTGTTGTTCGCCGCCGGAGAGGGTTTCGGCGCGTTGGGTGAGGCGTTCCTGCAGGCGGGGGAACAGGGTGAAGACAAGGTCGAGCGGTTTGAAGCGGTCGGGGCCGGTGATGGCGTAGGCGCCGAGGCGCAGATTGTCGTCCACCGAGAGGCGGGGGAACAGGCGCCGGCCTTCCGGCACCAGGCCCACCCCTGCCCTGCTGACCAGATGTGGTTTGAGGCGGCGCAGATCCTGGCCGTCGAAGGTGATGCTGCCTTCGGTGGTGACCAGGCCCGCGATGGATTTGAGCAGCGTGGTCTTGCCCGCGCCGTTGGCGCCGACGACGGCCACGATCTCGCCCTTGGCGACGTCCAGTGAGACGCCTTGCAGGGCCTTGAGGCCGCGATAGGAGGCGCTGAGCTGGTCAATGTGCAGCATAGCGGTCTCCGAGATAGGCGCGGATCACCTCGGGGTGGGCCACGATTTCCGCTGGTGTGCCGATGGTGAGCACCTGGCCGAGATTGAGCACCACGGCGCGGCTGACCAGGGGGAGCACCACCTCCATCACGTGTTCGACCATGACGATGGTGACCCCGCTGGCCTGGACGTCTCGCACCAGTTGCACGCCGCCCTGGGCTTCGGTGGGGGTGAGGCCGGTGAGCATTTCGTCGAGCAGGAGCAGGCGTGGTTTGGTGGCCAGGGCGCGGGCGACCTCAAGGCGGCGTTTTTCGGCGGGGCTGAGCAGATGGGCGAGCGAGTCGGCCTTGGCGGTGAGGCCGCAGAACTCGATCACCTCGTCGGCGGCTTGCATGGCGGCACGGGTGCCGCGGGTGCGGGCGAAGGCTGCGACCATGACGTTCTCGCGCACCGACATGCTGTCGAAGCTGCGCACCACCTGAAAGGTGCGGGCGATGCCGGCTTCGGCGCAGGCGACGGGGCCGCGGCCGGAGATGCGTTGGCCGGCGAGGCGGATCTCGCCCTGATCGGGGGTGACCTCGCCTGCGATGGCGTTGAAGAGCGAGGTTTTGCCGGCGCCGTTGGGGCCGAGCAGGCCCAGGATTTCGCCTTCCGCCACGTCGAAGGAGATGTCGACATTGGCGGCAACGCCGCCGAAGCTTTTGGAGACGTTGCGGATGTCGAGCAGGGGCATCAGCGTGCGGCCTCGGTCTTGGCGCGGGGGAAGAGGCTGACCAGGCCCTGCGGGCGCAGAAGGGCCACCACCATGATGAGGGCGCCGTAGAGCATGAGGTCAACGCCGCTGCCGGAGCCGCCGAGGAAGGTGGAGGAGAGTTCGCGCAGCGGGATCAGCACGGCGGCCCCCAGCAGCGGGCCCCACAGGGTTCCGACGCCGCCGAGCACGGCGGGCAGTGCGATGAGGATGGAGAGCGGGCCGGAGAGGATCGAATCCGGGTCGATATAGCCGACATATTGGGCGAAGATGGCGCCCCCCATGCCGGTGAGGCCGCCTGAGATGAAGGCTGCGGCCATTTTGGAGGGGAAGATGCGCACGCCGAGGCTGCGGGCGGCGATGGCGTCGTCCTTCACGGCGCGGAAGGTATAGCCGAGCCTGCTGCCCTCGATCCACCAGGCGATGAGCCAGGTGAGGGTGGCGAAGGCCAGGGTCAGGTAGAAATAGGGCAGTTTGGCGGTGCGGAACTGCAGGCCGAGCCAGCTTTCGCCGCGGAAGGGAATGTAGACGCCGGAGGCGGCGCCCACCCAGTCCCAGTTGAGGAAGAGCAGGTAGCCGATCTCCTGCACGACGACGGTGGCGATGGCGTAGTAATGGCCGGAGAGGCGAAAGCAGGGCCAGCCGACGAGCAGGGCGAGCAGGCCTGCCGTGCCGAAGGCCGCGCACATGCCAAGCCAGGGCGAGATATGCGGGCCCACGAAGAGCAGTGTGGAGACATAGGCGCCGATGCCGAAATAGAGCGAATGGCCGAGCGAGATCTGTCCGCACAGCCCGCCCAGTATGTTCCAGGACTGGGCGAGGCCCGCGAAGAGCAGCGTGATGATGAACAGGTTGCGGGTGTAGACGTCGTGGATCGGCAGCGGCAGGGCGATGAGGAAGGCCAGCAGCAAGGCTGCCGTGATGGCTTCGCGCCGGCGGCGTTGGGTGATGGCGTTCATGGGGATTGGGTCCGCCACGCGGTTGGGGTGTGGGCCTGGCGGGGCGGCGGAGGCGCTGCGCGCTTCCGCCCTACGGAATGGGGCATGCTCATATCTTCCCGAACAGGCCGCGGGGGCGGAACATGAGGACGGCGAGGTAGATGGCGAACATGCCGACCTGTTTGAGGGAGGGTTCCAGCAGCTGGGCGGTGATGGCCTCGACCTCGCCGATCAGCAGGCCGGCGCCGAGGGCGCCGAGCAGGGAGCCGAAGCCGCCGAGGGCCACTGTCACATAGGCGATGAGGGCGAAATTCGCGCCGACATTGGGGGAGACGTAGTAGAAGCCGGCCAGCATGACGCCGGCAACGCCCACGGTTGCCGCTCCCAGGCCCCAGCCGAGTGCGAAGATGCGGTCGCGGTCGATGCCGATGAGTGCGACCGCCTCGCGGTCCTCGCGGGTGGCCTCCAGCGCGCGGCCGAATTCGGTGCGGCCGATCAGCAGCAGGCCCGCGAAGGCGAGCAGGCAGACCAGCGAGGCGGCAAGCTGCGGCAGGGGCAGATAGATGCCGGCGAGATTCCAGGTGCGCCCGCCGAGCCATGTTCCGGTGATGGAGCGGAACTCGCCGCCGAAGATCATCTGGGCGAGGCCGCGGATGAAGATGGCAAGGCCGAAGGTTGCGAAGATCTGCACCATGCCCTTGTTGAAGCGCACCGCCAAAGCGCGGGCGATCAGCAGGCGGTAGATCGCCATGCCGAGGCCGAACAGCAGGGCGGCCACCAGCGGCAGCAGGATGAACGGGTCGAGCCCGCTTGCCTGCCACAGGCTGAAGACGGCGTACATGGCGATCATCATCAGCTCGCCATGGGCGAAGTTGACCACGTCCATCAGGCCGAAGATCAGGCTGAGGCCGGCGGCCACCAGAGCGTAGATGAGCCCCATGAGCAGGCCGCTTGCGGCGACCTGCAGCATGGCATCAAGGGACATCGGGGCTTACTGGCCGACGTTCCACACCGGGTCCATCACCGCCACGTCGAACGGCCAGATCGTGTGGTAGACGCCGCCCTTGACCTGCTGGATGACCGGGGTGCCGAGCGTGTTCTGCCCGGTTTCGTCGAACTTCACGCCGGCCCAGGGCATGATGGTGTCCGAGCCCTTGATGTTGGTTTCGGTGAGCGCCTTGCGGATGTCCTCGGGCTTGGCGGAGCCGGCGCGGTTGATGGCGTCGGCCAGGACGGCAAGGGCTGTCACGTCACGCGAGGTGTTGTCGTTGAGGTCCTTGTTGTTCTTGGCCTTGTAGAGCGCGTTCACCGGGGCGATGGCGGGGCGGGATTTGGTGGCATCGAGGGCGAAGGAGGAGCGGCTCATCGCACCTTCGGCCAGATCGCCGGCGCCGGTGAGGAAGGCCTGCTCCTGGAAGCCGGCCGCCTGGGCCATGATGGCCTTGGGTTTGTAGCCGATCTCGGCCATTGCCTTGAGGATCAGGATGGCATCCGAGGTGTAGGAGGAGGGCAGGATGACATCCGCGTTGGCGGCTTTGAGCTTTTGCGCCTCGGCCGAGAGCGAGGGCGAGTTGGCGCGGTATTTGACGTCTGCCGCCACGTCGATCTTCTGATCGGCGGCCAGCTTGCGCTGCACGTTGGAGCTGTCCGAGCCGAAGATGCTGTCTTCGTAGAACAGCGCCACGGACTTCACCTTGTGGCCGGTCTTCTGGCCGATCTCGGTGAAGAAGTTGAACATGGCGGCCGAGAACATCTCGTCATGCGGGCTGGTGCGGAAGAACCATTTCAGGCCGCGCTGGTTGAGGCTGGGCGAGGAATTGTCCGCCGACATGTAGGGCACCTCGTAGCGCTCGGTGACCTGGCTGATGGTGGCGGCGGTGGCGGAGGTGTAGCTGCCGATGATGGCGATGGCATGTTCCTGGGTGATCAGGCGCTCGGCCTCGGCGCGGGCCTTTTGCGGGTCGTTCTGGCTGTCGGCGAAGATCAGCTTGATCTTGGCGCCGCCGAGCTTGTCGAGACCGCCGCCCTTGCCCATCACCATCGGGATGGCGGCATGGGTGGTGTTGATGATGTCGGCCTCGACCTCGTAGGCGGCCTTGGCGTCGAGCCCGACCTGGGCGGCGTTACCGGTCAGCGGGTAGATGGCGCCGATGACGATGTCTTCAGCGCGGGCGTGAGCGGTGGCCAGCGCCGTGGCTGCGACTGTTGCGACCAATATCAGACGCTTCATGGGGCAATTCCTTCTGCTGGGATCAATGCTAGCACGCGCCATGCCATGGCGTCGGGGCCAGCATGCACCACACACGCAGCTTCGCAAGATGCGATCAGGAACCGATTTTGAGGGTGGAGACCAGTCCGCGCAGGCAGGCGAGCACGGAGAGGGCGGTGAGCTTGCCGGTGCGGGGGTTGGCCTCGCTCGGCACGTTCTCGACCGTCATGGACAGGCGGGCGGCGTCTGCCTCGACATGGATGGTGTGGATGTTGCGATCGACGCCAGGGTCGCACCAGATTCGCACCTGGGTGCGCATGGGGCCGATACCGGCCAGGGCGAGGGCCGCGGCCACGTTGACGTTGGCGGGGAAGCCTGCCGCCGCGTCCAGCGCGTTGCCTTCGAAGATGATGGTGGGGGTGGTGATGGCCATCACGTCGATGGAGTTGCGCTCGAGATAGGGGGCACCCACCAGGCCCCGGGGGGCCTTGCGGGTTTCGATGGTGACGGATGTCACCTGCCCTTCACAGCAGGCGCGCACCGCATCCAACCCCAGCAGGGCGCCGGTGGGGGCGATGATGCGGGCCCCGGTGGCGCGGGCGCGCTCGATGAGGGCTGCACGGGTGAGGAGTTGGCCGACCGAGCTTGGCACGAAGATGCGCCCGGCCTCGATGGCGGGGATGGCGATCTGGTCGAAGATAGCGGCGGGTGCCGCCTCGACCACGATGGAGGCGTTGGCGAGGCCTGCGAGATCGGTGATGTCGGGTTTGGTGGTGAAGCCCGCGAGATTGGCGCGTGCCTTGTCGTGGTCGCGGGTGGCGATGGCCACCAGCTTCAGCCCGTCCACCCCGGCATCGAGCCTGCGGGCGAGGTCCAGGCCGATGGCGCCAAGCCCTGCTATTCCAACGGTCAGCATCGCAACTCTCCCCTGGGGCGATCTACGGGGCTCGAACCCGTGACATCCAAGACCACAACCTGGCGCTCTACCAACTGAGCTAAGACCGCCGCCGAGGGGAGCGCTTCCTACGCCGAACGGGCGGCCGGCGTCAATTGGCCAGCGCGCGTGGCCGCCACGAAAGCGCCGAGACGGGCGAGGGCTTCGTCCAGCACCTCGAATTTCTTGCAGAAGGCGAAGCGGGCGTAATGGCGCGGCGCGTCCCCTTCGTAGAAGGCGCTGACCGGGATCGCGGCGACGCGGGCGTGTTCGGTGATGTGGCGGCAGAAGGCGACATCGTCCATGCCCAGGCCGAGGAAGAAGAAGTCGGCGCTGACGAAATAGCTGCCCTGGGCCGGCAGAACGGCGAAGCCAAGGGCGGTGAGGCCTTCGGACAGACGGTCGCGCCGGGCGGCGAGGTCGCTGGAGAGGGCCTGGAAGTAGCTGTCATCCTTGGCCAGGCCCAGGGCCACCGCGCGCTGCAGATTGGGGGCGGAGGTGAAGGTGAGGTTCTGATGCGCCTTGGCCGCGATCTTCACCAGATCGGCCGGGCCGCTGATATAGCCGATCTTCCAGCCGGTGAGCGAGAAGGTCTTGCCGGCGGAGCCGATGCGCAGGCAGCGCTCGCGCATGCCGGGCAGGCTCATCAGCGGGATGTGCTTCCAGCCATCGAAGGTGAGATGCTCATACACCTCGTCACACACGGCGTAGGTGTCGTGGCGGAGCATCAGCTCGGCGATGAAGGCGAGCTCGGCCGCGGTGAACACCTTGCCGGTGGGGTTCATCGGCGTGTTGAGCATGATGGCCTTGGTTTTGGGGCCGAAGGCTGCGGCGAGTTCGGCGCGCGGCAGCTCCCATTTCGGCGGCTGCAGGCGGACCAGGCGGGGGATGGCGCCGAGCAAGCGGACGACGGGCAGATAGGTGTCGTAGAGCGGCTCGATCAGCACGACCTCATCGCCCGGGTTGAGCAGGGCCATCAGGCTTGCGGTGATCGCCTCGGTGGCGCCGGAGGTGACGCACACCTCGGTGTTGGGGTCGAGGTCGAGGCCGTAGAAGCGCTTGTTGGCGGCGGCCACTGCCTGGCGCAGCTCGGGCACGCCGGTGAGCGGGGGGTATTGGTTGCGGTTGTCGAGCAGCGCGTCGGCGGCTGCCTGGACCACGTCCGCCGGGCCTTCGGTGTCCGGGAAGCCTTGGCCCAGATTGATCGCCCCGTGTTCCACGGCAAGAGCCGACATCACCGTGAAGATGGTGGTTCCGGTGTTGGCCAGCAGGGCGTTGGGTTGCTTCATTCTGGGTTGGTGACCTTTCGGGGGATGGCGTTCTGACGGCTGGGGCCGGCTGCGCAGTATGGCAAAGCGGTACTGCCTCATCAATGAGCACATGGATTGCTGTGCGAAATGCTGAACGTTTGTGCAAATTGCGCCTATTGCACGGGCGTGACAGGCGTTTTTTGTCGTGCAAACCGGGGTCTCCTGCAGCGGAAACATGACAGACAGGCGGCAATGCGAGGCGAATTGCGCGGCTGGCACGGCGCATGCAACCTCACTTCACCGTACCCCCCGGAGCTGCCGGGTCGGACGGCTCGGACTAGGGAGCGTCCGGCGACACCGGACAGTGAAGGCGATGAAAAAGATCGAAGCGGTTATCAAACCGTTCAAACTTGATGAGGTGAAAGACGCGCTGCACGAGGTGGGGCTGCAAGGCATCACGGTGGTCGAGGCCAAGGGCTTTGGCCGGCAGAAGGGGCATACGGAGCTTTACCGTGGCGCCGAATACGTGGTGGACTTCCTGCCCAAGGTGAAGATCGAGGTAGTGTGCGACGATGCGGTGGTGGAACGCGCTGTGGAAGCGATCACCAACGCGGCGCGCACCGGGCGCATCGGCGACGGCAAGATCTTCATCAGCTCGATCGAGGAGGTGATCAGGATCCGGACCGGCGAACGCGGGAACGACGCGATCTGATCGACATAGGGGTCTCCCCCTCGGGCGTCTGTTGTGACAGGGTGGGCTTCGGTTGAGCCCACCCGAGAGTTTCGGTCCAGGATGTCCTCATCGGTTGGAGGGCATCCGGAGCCGCAGTCGGGGCCGCGCAAGCGGCCTCATTCTTGGTGGGACCTGGCCAAACGGGTCTCACTTTCTAGCGACAGAGGGTTACACAATGACGTCCGGCGTCGAAAAAGTTCTCGAAATGATCAAGGAGCACGGCGTCGAGCTCGTCGACCTGCGCTTCACCGATCCGCGCGGCAAGTGGCAGCACACCGCCCAGCATATCAGCACGATGGACGAGGACGCGTTCCGCGACGGGATCATGTTCGACGGGTCCTCGATCGCTGGCTGGAAGGCAATCAACGAGTCCGACATGATCCTGATGCCGGATCCGGAGACCGCGGTGCTTGACCCGTTCTCGGCCAAGCCGTCGCTGATCCTGTTCTGCGACATCTATGAGCCCTCGACCGGCCAGCGCTATGCGCGCGACCCGCGCAGCACGGCGAAGAAGGCCGAGGAATATGTGGTCTCGACCGGCGTGGGCGACACCATCTCGGTGGGTGCCGAGGCTGAGTTCTTCGTGTTCGACAGCATCAAGTTCGGCACGGGTGGCAATTACGGGACCTACAAGATCGACAGCATCGAAGGCCCTGACGCCTCGATGAAGGACTACCCGGAAGGCAATATGGGCCATCGCCCGGGCGTGAAGGGTGGCTATTTCCCGGTTCCGCCGGTGGACACCGAGTCGGATCTGCGCGCCGAGATGCTGTCGATGATGGGCGAGATGGGCCTGCCGATCGAGAAGCATCACCACGAGGTGGCGCAGAGCCAGCATGAGCTTGGCTTCAAGTTCGGCTCGCTCACCAAGATGGGCGACCGCATGCAGATCTATAAGTACTGCGTGCACAACGTGGCCCACAGCTACGGCAAGACCGCGACCTTCATGCCGAAGCCGATCTATGGCGACAACGGCTCGGGCATGCACTCGCATTTCTCGATCTGGAAGAACGGCACCCCGCTGTTCGCCGGCAACGGTTATGCCGATCTGTCCGAGATGTGCCTGTATTTCATCGGCGGCGTGATCAAGCACGCCAAGGCGGTGAACGCGTTCACCAACCCGACGACGAACAGCTACAAGCGCCTGATCCCGGGCTTCGAGGCTCCTGTGCTGCTGGCCTATTCGGCTCGCAACCGCTCCGCCTCGTGCCGCATTCCGTACACCACCAACCCGAAGGCCAAGCGCGTTGAGGTCCGGTTCCCGGATGCTCTGGCGAACCCGTACCTGGCCTATTCGGCGCTGGTGATGGCGGGCATGGACGGCATTCTGAACAAGATCCATCCGGGCGACCCGATGGACAAGGATCTGTATGACCTGCCGGCCGAAGAGCTGAAGGGGATTCCGACCGTCTGTGGCTCGCTGCGCGAAGCCCTGGGCGCGCTGGAAGCCGATCACGACTTCCTGCTGAAGGGCGACGTGTTCAGCAAGGAGCAGATCGAGAGCTA
>CAIYCW010000086.1 GCA_903924855.1 uncultured Rhodospirillales bacterium
TCGAAACCCCGATCGGCGACGAGGAAGACAGCCATCTCGGCGACTTCATCGAGGACAAGGCCGCCGTCATCCCGCTCGATGCCGCCATCCAGGCCAATCTGCGCGAGGCCACCACCCGCGTGCTGGCCAGCCTCACGCCCCGCGAGGAGCGCGTGCTGCGCATGCGCTTCGGCATCGGCATGAACACCGACCACACGCTTGAGGAAGTCGGCCAGCAGTTCAACGTCACCCGCGAGCGCATCCGCCAGATCGAGGCCAAGGCGCTGCGCAAGCTCAAACACCCCAGCCGCAGCCGCAAACTGCGCAGCTTCCTCGACGACTAAGCCCATGCCGTTCCTGATCCGGCCCGTGGAAGACTGCATGCATGTGCAGGTCTGCGTGACCTTCCTGCGCATGGACCGCGCCCCCACCGACAAGGCCCCGGCCTTTCCGGAGGGGGCCGCGGTGCGCCGCCTGGCCGCCTGTTCGGTCGCCACCTATCGCAGACTCTATAACAGCGTGGGTGAGCCCTGGCTGTGGTGGCTGCGCCGTCTGATGAGCGATGGCGAACTGGCCGTGCACCTGTCGCGTGCCGCGGTGTCAATCCATGTGCTGGAATACAACGGGGAGATCGCGGGGTTCTACGAGCTCGACTCCAGCTACTGGCCGGCGGTCAATCTCAGCTATTTCGGCCTCATGCCGCAGGCCATCGGCCGGGGCCTCGGCCGGGCCTTCCTGCGCCACGCCATCGACACCGGCTTCGCCATGGGTGCCAAGGCAATGACGGTCAACACCTGCACCGCGGATCACCCAAGAGCGCTGCCCACCTACCGCCGCGCCGGCTTCCGCGAGGTCCGCAAGGTGGACGAGCAATGGGACATCCCCACCAATCTCGGCCTCAAAATCCCCAACCATCTCCAGCCGTAGGGCGGAAGCGCAACGCGCCTCCGCCATCTACGCCACCCACCTCCGCCCCCCATCACGCCACCTCGTTGCGCAATTTCTGCCGCATCGCCTCGGCAAACCCCGCATAATCCTGGCATTGCAGCGCGAACGCCCCGGGCCCGCCGACCACCTCGCGCTGATAGCTCTCCACCAGATCAGGCTCCTCGTGCAGCACGCACAACCCGTTCAACGTGACGCCTGCCGCCACCAGCCGATCGCGCACCGGCCCAGGCTCAGGCCCCGCATTGTTGCGACCATCGCCCGCCACATCGATCACCTGCCGCTCGGACGGCGCAGGTGCCGCGGCCAGCAACGCCTCGCAGACCAGCAGCGCAGCCCCGATCGCCGTGGTGCCAGCGCGAACGACGCGCGGCACATCCTCCACCGCCTGCGCAAACGCCGAAAGCGCCGCCTCGCTGTCCAGCCGCGTCCACTCCACCAGAACCTCCTGATCACCAGGGCCGGACCACAGCATCAGCGTGCACAGGCTCGCCTGATGCAGCCCACCCAGCAGCCCCGCCCGCACCACGTCATCGCGCAGCGCCGCGGCCGTGCCGCTCGCAATCAGCCCGAAACTCTCAAAGGTCACGCTGGCCGAGCCATCAAAGGCCAGCACCAGCGCCAGATCGACCGGTTTCACCAAGTCTGCCATGCCACGAGCTTAGCCGTTTGCCGTCACCCGGTCGAACGCCCTACAACGGCGCCGCTCCTGTCCTTGCGTCATCGAGGCTTCCCATGCACCAGGCCATTCGCCCCGTCCTGCGGCGCGTCATCCCCTTGGCGATTCCGTTCGCACTCCTCGTGGCGTGCTCCCCCGACCTGTCGCCCAACACCTACAACGCCACCGCCGTGCAGCAGGCCAACAAGGTCGACCAGGGTGTCATCGTGGGCGTGCGCAAGGTGGACGTGAAGGTCTCAGGCGCCACCGGCGGTGTCGCAGGTGCTGCCGCCGGCAGCGTGATCGGCAGCCAGGTGCCTGGCAGCGGCACCGGCTCCGCCCTGGGTGCGGTTGGTGGCGGACTGCTCGGCAGCCTGATCGGCTCCTCGGTCGACCAGGCCACCGGCGACACCACGGCATGGGAATACATCGTGCGCAAAAAGACCGGCGAACTGGTCAGCGTCACCCAGGCCGGCGAACCGCCGCTCGCCGTGGGCCAGAACGTGCTGGTCATCGCCGGCACCCAGGCTCGCATCGTGCCCGACTACACCGTGCCGATGCCGGATGCCCCGTCTGACAAAAAGATCGAAAAACCACAGGACAAGCCGGTGCCCACGCCCGACGAACAACCCGCCCAACCACCCGCGCCGGCACCCGCTCTGCCAGCATCTCCGATCACCACAATGGTGATCCCGTCGTGAGCGCCCGGCTGCGCCAATGCGCCATCCTGGTCGGCGGTCTCGGCACCCGCCTGGGCGCCCTCACCGCCGCCACGCCAAAGCCCATCCTGCCGGTCGGCGGCCGTCCGTTCCTCGCCTGGCTGATCCGCGAACTGTCACGCTACGGCTTCGAGGAGGTCGTGCTGCTCACCGGCCATCTGTCGGACACGCTGCGCCAGAGTGTCACCGACATGGCGGCCCTCCTGCCACGCAAACTCTCCATCGTCTTCTCCGAGGAGCCGGTTCGCGCCGGCACCGGCGGCGCCCTGTTCCACGCCCGCCATCTGCTCGATGAGCGTTTTCTGCTCTGCAACGGCGACAGCCTGTTCGACGCCAATCTCGCCCCGCTCCTGGCCGCCTCCGCCAAGGACGGCCCCGATGTCATCGGCCGCTTCCTGCTGCGCCACCTGCCCGATGTCTCCCGCTACGGCGTCGTGACCACCGAGGGCGATCGCGTCACCGGCTTTCACGAACGCCCGCCCGAAGGCAGCCCGCCCGCCCCGGGCGACATCAATGCCGGTCTTTACGTCTTCCGCCGCGAGATCTGCGATCAAGTCCAGGAGATCTGCTCCCTCGAACGCGACGTGATGCCAGGCTTGGCCACCAGAGGCATGCTGCGCGCCCAGCGCGGCCAGGGCTATTTCATCGATATCGGCGTGCCGGACGATTTCGCCCGTGCCCAGCACGAACTCCCCGCCCATCTGCGCCGCCCCGCCCTGTTTCTGGACCGCGACGGGGTGATCAACATCGATCACGGCTATGTCGGCAGCATCGATCGCTTCGAATTCACCGCAACCGCCCGCGCGGCCGCAGCCCATGCCACCGCCAAGGGCTGGCACGTCTTCATCGTCACCAATCAATCCGGCATCGCCCGCGGCTTTTACGACGAAGCGGCGCTGCACAGCCTGCAAGCCTGGCTGCACGGCGAAATCCTGGCGGCCGGCGGCACCATCGATGACTGGCGCTACTGCCCCGATCACCCCGATGCCACGATCGAACGCTATCGCCGGGTCAACGACTGGCGCAAACCCGGCCCAGGCATGCTGTGCGACCTGATCTCCGCCTGGCAGCTCGATCCCGCACGCTGCGTGCTGATCGGCGACCAACCAACCGACATCCAAGCAGCCGAAGCCTGCCAGGTCCGCGCCATACTCTTCGACGGTGGCGATCTGCTGGCCACCGTCCAACAGGCCCTGACCTGATCCAGACCTCTCACACCGCCACCGGGCACCGCCGCCGGCGCCGCGCGCGTATGGCGTAGCTGCCGAGCGGCCGATCCGGGTCGCGGTTGGGCAATGCGATGCTGGCGCGATAGCCCGCCCACTCCGCGGACCCCAGATCGGCGAGTTCCGGCAGAAAATCGGCCCGATCAAGGATCGCATCGGTGTAGATCTGCCGCGGCAAGGGCTGCACCTGCAGGATCGGCAACTCCGCCGAAAGCCGCACCGGCACATGGGTGCGGGTCAGCCGCAGATTGGTGAACAGCGGTCCGAACCAGCAATCCGTTTCCACAATCCCCTCATACGATACCACCCCGCCCGGCAGCGCCATGTTCGCCACCGGCCGGATCAGCAGGCTCCACTCCGGCGCGGTGCTGGCAATCAGCCCGGACCAGAGCTGCACATGGCCGGGCTCCGGCATCCGGGTCAGCAAAGGCGGGGCGGTTCCGGCCAGATCCGCCGGTGCTGCGGCATTGAAGGCAGCCTCCAGCCCAGGGGCCGGTTCCATCTCCACCAACCGCCACTCCGGCTGCCCGGCATGACGCCAGAACACGTCATCGCCATCCCACATCAAGGACAGGTCCATCGGCGGAAACACATAATAGCCAAAGCCGGACGCCATGCTCACCGCGTCACAGAACCGCGCCGCGCGCGTGGGGATCGTCCCGCCGGCAGCCCGATCGGCCCGTTGCGGCGGCCGTGCTCCGGCGATCAGCCGGTGAAACCGAATGATCGGCGCATCAGCCTCGATGCAGGGAGACGTCGATGGATGCATGTGAACCCTCCAATGCCTGTCCGACACGTCCGGCGATTGGCTACAAGGCGCCAACCGCCGGACGGGCCGCCAACCGCAATCAGGCTGAAACGCCACTCTTCGTGGCAATGGCAGGCTTGGTGCGGCTGAGGGTCACACGCGGAAGCCGAAAGAATGTGCCGCCGATATGCACCGCAGCCTCCGGCAAGTCGGCAGCAGGCTTCGGTGCGAGCGAGGCGGATGTCTTGGTTTTCAGCATACGAAAACGTCCTTCTGATCAAACAGTTATGGATTTGTGTGCATTTGACGCCAGACGTAACGCCGAATTAACGAAGATCATCACGATCACCCGGCACCCTACGTGAAGACGTTGACGCGGCACCTGTTTGGCGCCGCATCACGGACAAACTTCCGCTCTGCCTGGCTGGAGTCAAGACTATGTTCCTATTTTCTGGATTTTTGTCTCGTCGAGTGACCTGTATTGTCCATGCTCCAACCACGCGCCCGGTCAAGCCCCTGGTGTGATGCAATGAACAGCTTCGTCACATCGCACAGCGATCATCTGCCGCAGGCCCGGTTGGAGCGGCGTGGCCCATCCCAGGGCCCGATGCGCAGCAGTTCCGAGGCCTCCAGCCGTCTGCGGCTGCGACTGATCGGCCAGATGACGGCAGATGTCGCGGCCGGTCCGGTCCAGCTGCCCAGGGTGCGCAAGACCCGTGCGCTGCTTGCCATACTGGCGTTGGCCGGCGGCCGGCCGGTGCTGCGTGAACGTGTTGCAGCCCTGCTGTGGAGTCGCCGTGAGCGGGAGCAGGCCCGCGCATCTTTGCGCCAATGCGTCCACGAACTGCAGGAATTCTGCACTGAACACGGCCTCGCACCGCTGCGCACCGGCCGTCAGCATTTGATCCTCGACACTGAGTCCATCTGGGTGGATGTCTTCGCCATCGCGACCGCCACCGCATCCCAGGGCGATCGGCTGAACCTGCTGCAGGGCGAATTCCTGGAGGACCTGATCGGCCTCGACAGTGCCTTCGACCTCTGGATCGCCGATGAAGCCAGGCGGCTGCGCGACAGCGGCGCCGCCCTGGCCGGCATGGTGCTCGACCGCCAGACCGATCCGGAGGCGGTGATCATGGCCGCCAGGCAGCTCGTGGCACTGGCCCCGGGCAACGAGGCCGGCTGGCAGCGCCTGATCCAGGCCTATGCCGCAAGCGGGGCCCGGGCCGCCGCGTTTGATGCCTATGATCGCTGCGCCCAGGCGCTAATCCATTCATCCGGGCGATCGCCCTCGCCGGAAACCCTGGCACTGTGTGAGGCGCTGGCCGTCGGTGAGACGCCGACTGCCCTGCAGCGCGGCGATGGGGCGCCGGAGCCAGCCAGCCTCAATGTGATCGAACGGCCGCCTGCACGCCGCAGCTCGGGTGTCTGGCTGTCCGTCAACCGCTTCCGTTGTTCAGACCCGCAGGACGAAGCCGGATTCGGCCTCGAACTGGCCGAGGATATCGCAGCCGCCCTGGCGCGGTTCCGCTGGCTCAACCTGATCGCGCCAGGTGGCGGGCTGGAGGCAATCCCTGTCGATCGCCCTCGCGCGATGGAGGCGGATTTCCTGCTCGATGGCGCCATTCAGCGTCGCAGCACCGGCGTGGGCGGCATCGAACTGCGCATCACCATCCGTCTGCTCGACATGCGCGCCGGCGGCGAAATGGTCTGGTCGCGCCGTTTCGACGGCGACGCCAGCGATCGCGGCACCCTCCAGGACAGCATCGTCGCACAGACCGCAGCGCAGGTGGACCCTGAACTGCTGCTGCACGAAGGCCGCCGGGTGCAGAACGTGCCGATTGCCACCGCCTCCGCCACCGATCTGATGCTGCGCGCCATTCCGGCCATCTTTCGTCTGGTCGAACCGGAATACACCGAGGCCGGACGCCATCTTGCCCGGGCCGCGGAACTCGCACCCGACAATGCCGCGATCCTTGGCTGGCAGGCCTGCTGGAACCTGTTCCTGGTCGGCCAGAGCCTTGCCTCGGATGCGCCCTGCACCATGCAGGAGGCCGGAAGATTGGCCGAACGTGCGGTGGCGCTCGATCCGAGCTGCGCCCGCGCCCTGTCCGTCGCAGCCCATGTCCGCAGCTTTCTGCTGCACAAGAATATTTCAGAGACGATCGATCTGCATGAGCGGGCTTTGGCGTTGAACCCCAATCTCCCCTTCGCCTGGGCGGTCACCTGCCTTTCGCTGGCCTATGCCGGTGAGCACGACCAGGCGGTGGCACGCGGCGAACAGGCCCGCCTATTGTCACCCTTCGACCCGCACAGCTTTTTCTTCGATGGCGCCCTGATGGTGCCCCGGATGATGCGTCACGAATACGACGAGGTGGTGGCGCTTGGCCGCCGCTCCATGGCGCTCAACCCCGCCATGATCGGCACCATGAAGGGCCTGCTGTCAGCCTTGGGCCTGATGGGCCGGCTGGACGAGGCGGCGGAGCTGCGTGCCAGGCTGCTCGCCCGCGCCCCAGGCCTGACCGTCGCCAACGCCATGGCACGTTCCGCCCTGCGCCGCCCCCAGGACCGGGCCCTTTATGCCGAAGGGCTCAGACTTGCGGGCCTGCCGGACCCCGAAGCCTGCAATCCGGGCTGATCACAGTCAGCCGGCTTCCGCCAAACCATCCTCCAGCCTTGCAGCCCCCAGGATCTTCCCATCCGCTGCCTGCAGGATCACCGCAGCCCGCTCGGCCGTCGGGCGTTGGGCGGTCAGATGCAGCGCACCGCCCTTCCAGCTTCCAAGTTGCTCATAGCTGCGCACAATATTGGCCTCAACCAAGGCGCGCCCACTGTTCTCCCCCCGCGCCACCTCGGTCCGATGCACCGGATCGTATCCAACCAGGATCAACGACGCCGTGCCCTCCCCACCGCTCACATCCACCGCAACCCCGGCGGGCGTGCGTGACAGGCGCACGGAAATCGGTGGCTGGGCGCGCAGCCATGCCGCCTCCTGCTGCAAAGCTGCCTTCAAACCTGATCTGTCAGAGCCGACAAGCTGCGCCCTGCCATCAATCACCATCTGCGGCGTATAGACGCTCTCTGTGCCGAACGCCCATTGGTAGAAACGCTGTCGCGTCGTCGCGATCTCCAGCGAATACGGGTCTCTCCAGCCAAGATTGTTCCAATAGGTGACATGAAAGCCAAGCGCCAGAATGTCATCGCGCTGTGTCAGCTCCGCCAGCACCGCATCCGCCGGCGGACAGGACGAGCATCCCTGGGAGGTGAACAACTCCACCACCACCGGCCGCTTCGCCGGCTGCGCCTGCGCTGAAACGCCGAACAGCAAAATCGCCATGACCGCCAGCATCTGTCGCATCGCCCATCTCCTCGCCGTTGAACGCCCGCACACAGGACGGACTCAACATGGCCTGCGGCGTTACGCGAACAGGGACAGAATAGGATCAGCACCAGTGCCGCCGCCCTGTGGCATCAGAGCTGACAGGATGTTGCCCGACGAACCACTTCCCGTGAGGATCGCAAGCGCCCCGGTGGTATCCGTCGCTGTTGTGTTGTTGGCCTCGTTCATCGCGAGGTACTTGGTGATGAAACGCTGCACGCCACCTGGCTGCGAGAAGCTTTTGATATTGATCTGCTGCGACAGCAGCCTGACCTGCGTGTTGAAGTCCAGTGTGCCGAACTGGCTTGGCATATTGGTGGCAACCTGCGCCACCTGCAGCAGTTTCGGGTCGGCCATCAGCTGATCGATATTCGTCACCGAGCCGATGTTGCGTGAAAAATACAAGGCATCCGACAGTCCGGGGGACAGCGTATCCTGTGCTGTTTCGTAGTTGTTGGTGGCGGCCGCATTCAGCAGCGCTGTCACGTTGGTGGCCGAGCTGAACGGGCTGGTGGTGAACTGCCCCATGGCGGTGGCAAATCGCGTCAAGGCCGGATTGGCCATCTGATAGGCGGTTGATTTCGTGTCACTCGGATTTTGCGTCATCAGCTGTTTGAGCAGCGCCGTATCGTTGATGTACGAGCCAATGCCGAACGCGCCCAGCACGATCGACAGCGATCGGTAATCCCGCAGCAGCTTGTCCGGTGATGTCAGCTTGGGAGCCTGCGCCGTCAGATAGGCGGCGTCGGATTTGGTCTGCGGATCAGATTTCGCGAAGGACGCCACATAACCCGCCTCATTGGCCGAAATCCGATTGAACGCCGGGATCGGGGGCAGCGTGATGGTGCCAGACATCATTTCTCTCCTGTGCCACAGCCCAACCGCCTGCCGGACTGCGTTCCGGGCCAGGCGCCCTGGTCCCCCCATTTTATTCCATCTTGTTCAACGCTTTCTTAACCTGATCCCGCACAAACTCTGCCCGTCCACACGGAAAATCCTGCGGACATGTCCGCCCCGGCCGAACCATCCGCACAGAGCGCTGCGGTCGGTCTGGGGCACGAGATACCCAAACGCGGGCATCAAAAAAGGAGTCTTCCGCATGTTTTCCGTCAATACCAACCTCGGTGCCATGGCCGCCCTGCAGTCCCTGAATGCCACGCAGCAGGCTCTGCAGATGACCCAGAATCAGATTTCCACCGGCAAGAAAATCTCCAGCGCGTCGGACAATCCCGCCGTCTACTCCATCGCCCAAACGATGCAGGCGGACGTCTCCGGCCTCACCGCCGTGTCGGACAGCCTCAATTTCGGCTCATCCGTGCTCGGCACCGCAAGTGCTGCCCAGTCCCAGATCGCAACCGTTCTGCAAAGCCTGAAGAACACCGTCACCGCTGGCCAGCAGACCGGCATGGACCCGGCGACGATCAACAACTCGATCAGCCAGATGCTGGCCAACATCGATCAGTTCGCGCAGTCGGCCACCTTCAACGGCGTCAATCTGATCGCCTCCACCGGCACCGGCGTGGGCGCCACCAATTCGGCCGTCTCGGTGGTCAGCAATGTCGCGGGCTCGACCATCACCGCGTCGAACAACGATGCCAACAACGGTGCTGCGGTCACCGCGTCCGACACGGCGGGCCTGGGGCTGACAGGGCTGACCGTCACGGCCGCCGCCGTGGGCCTGACCTTCACCAATGCCACGGCGCCAGCAGCCAACGACACGATCACACTGGGCAATGGCACCAAGAGCTGGACCTTCCAGCTCTCGGATGGCTCGACCACTCCGGCCGCCTTTACAACGCCATCAAGCTCCACCCAGTTCAACGGCTCGATCAACATCTCGGCCACCGACTCCAACGGCGCCATCATGGCGAAGATCGGATCGGCCCTGCAGGCCCAGGGATTTGGCGCCTCGGTGGACAATAACGGCCAGTTGGTGATCTCCGGCAACGGCGTCACCAATGCCAACTCGTCGGTCTCGATCAGCGGCACCGGCGCTGCCCTCGCGGCCGTGTCAGGTTCCACCGCGGCCATCGCAACCGTGGACGCCGCCATCAAGCAGCTCAACGTCAACTCGGCTTATATCGGATCGAAAACCAACCAGATCACCGGCATGGAAAGCTTCACCACGTCGCTGAGCAGCTCGCTCACCGCCGGCATCGGTGCCCTGACAGACGCCAACATGGCCGCCGAAAGTGCCCAGTTGCAGTCGCTGCAGACCAAGCAGTCACTCGCAATCCAGTCGCTGTCGATTGCCAATCAGCAGCCGCAGTCGATCATGTCGTTGTTCCGCTGATCCCATCGCACCGGCGGAAGGCCAGCCTTCCGCCGGTCGCGCCTGCACGCAGATCTGTCCCCCACTCACCGAGTACTTGCGCATGGCACTTGCCGAAGGCTACGCAAAATCAGTCCATATTGGCGGCGCATCTCCGCGAGAGACCGAAATACTCGCCTTTGGCCTTTGCAACGCCCGGCTGGCCAAAGCCGCCGATCCCCGCGCGCGGATCGAAGCCCTCAGCAAAACCCATCAGCTATGGTCGTTGCTGGTTCGCGATCTGGCGATGGCAGGCAATAATCTTCCAGAAAAACTCAGGCACGAGCTGATCGATATCGGATTTTGGGCCATGCGATACAGCACCGGCGCCATGACCACCGAATGGTCGGTCACGCCGTTGATCGAAGTGAACCGCAATATCATGGAAGGTTTGCGCAGTCAGCAATCGGCCCGGGAACCGGCAAAATTGTCGTCCACCGCTCAACGCGCAGCCGATAGCGCCTGAGCCTTCCGCACCAAAAGACCAAGCCAGCGTTTTGACATCGCTCTCAAAGCGCCGAATTGGCCTGCCATTGGCGCAACGCCAGCACAGCCTCATTGTCCAACGTCAGGGCTTCAATGCCGAATCCCTGATCTGGTTGCGTCCGCCATGGTGTCACGCGGGCATCAGACTCCGCGGCACCACCAGGATCCTGCACGGCTTGCTGCGAAAGCTCCGTCACCGCATCCCGCCACCAGGCCACCAGTCCCGGTGGCGTCAGCCATGGCAGCAGAGCGGCCGCCTCCAGCCGCAGGCACGCAGCCAACGACTGCCATCCCCGCGCCAATATGTCCCGCTCCGAGGAAGCGGGCATGCCGCGCACCTGCTCCAACAGATGCGGGATCTCAGGCAAGACCGGGTCCCGGATCAGGTGGCCGGACGAATCAAGCACTCCAAAGGAAAATTCGGCACGAGCTCCGTTTTCTACCGCGCGCGCCATCTCCCGCCCACGTCCCGCGCCAAACAGCAGGGCCGCATCAGCTTCACCACTGACAAGCGCTGTCAACGGATCGTCGGTCTGCAGATGCGCGCTCACCGTACAGTTGAGGAGATAAAGCCCCAACCGCGCCGGTGCCATCATGTCCCTCGACTCACGGCTCGCAAGCCGCCAGCCGCTGCCCCGCTTGCGCGCCGCCGAGCCGGACACCACCACGCCGCCAGACAGCAGCGTTGCAACCGGCATCCAATGGCCCACGTCAAACTGCACGCGCAGATCACCCATCACCCAGGCCATCGCCGCCGCGCCGGATGTCAAAAGAATCGTCGTCCCATCGGGCTCTGATCGCGCCTCGAACTGGTTGGTGGCCGTCACGCCGTCAGCGCCACCCAGATTGCGCAGCCCCACAGACCACGGCGCCGGCAAGCTGTGGTCGATGGTCTCGGCAATCCGGTGAGAGATCTCACCCAGCGGAGATGCCGCGGGCGCTGCGACAATCATCACAGGCGTCCCCTCAAACGGCGGCTTTGCGGGTTGGGGCGCCGCAATCACCCTGCGTGGATTGAACGAACGATGATGCCACGACATCACAGGCAATGCCCCAAGAACAGACATCACCCGGCGCCGTGGAACCCTCATCATGTCACCAGCCGAGACACGTGATATCCCCGCTCACGAATCGTACGACACCAGAGCCTCGAACGGCACATCCAACCGATCGCGCCCATTCAGAAATGTCAGTTCGATCAATGCGGCAGCCGCCGGCACCTCTGCGCCCACGGCCCGCAACAGGGAAATCCCGGCCTGCATTGTGCCGCCTGTGGCCAGCAGATCATCGACAATCACCACGCGCTGACCCTTCGAGACAGCATCCTCCTGTATCTCGATCCGGTCGGTGCCGTATTCCAAGGCATAATCATGGCCGATAACGGCGCCTGGAAGCTTGCCGCGCTTGCGCAGCATCACAAACCCGCATCCCAATTTCAGGGCCAACGGGGCTGCAAGCAGAAACCCACGCGACTCGATCCCCGCCAGCAAATCGGGCTGATAGGCCCGCACCATCTTTGCCATCCGGCCCATCGCCACCTGCCAAGCATCCGCATGCCGCAACAAGGTCGAGACGTCGTAAAACAGAATTCCCGGCTTCGGAAAATCCGGCACGCCGCGGATGTGGTCACGTAAGTCCATCTCTCACTCCAAACATCCAAGATCGCACTTTGGTCGTGCGCCGAGTGGCGTGATGTCACCAGCCTGACCGGTGATCCATCGCCACACCACAGCGTCTCACACCTTGGCAACACCGCCAAACGCTGTGGCGTCCGCCGCATGCGACGTCCGCCAAATTCCCCCGACACTCTGGCAAACCCAGGCCCGCAGCGCTACATGCGCGTCATGACACGCACACCCATCGCGATCCTCACCGGACTGATCGGATTTTTTTTCTATCTCGCCGCCGTGCTCGCCATCGGGGATCACGTGCAGCATCTGCATTGGGCGATCCAGGCGGTCTATTTTGTCATCGCGGGCAGCATCTGGGTCATGCCAATCCGCTGGCTGATGCTGTGGGCGGCGCATCGGCGCTAAGCGCCACGAGATCCAACCAGCGTATTTGGAACTGATCGGGTCGGAACTGGTCGGGACGAGAGGATTCGAACCTCCGGCCTCCTGCTCCCGAAGCAGGCGCACTACCAGGCTGTGCTACGTCCCGACCGAGGGCGCGGTATTAGCCAAGCCCACCCTTGCATGCAAGCGGCAATCCCCGCTTTCAGCCAAGCCAGTCCAGCAGGTCCGACACGCTTCTGACGATTGTGACCATCTCGCGCAGCTCGGCCTTGGCAAACCCCATCTCAATCGCCGCCTCAATCGCCCCCATCAGGGCCTGGCCGGACCCGGCGATATCGCACACCACAATCGGCTTTTCATGCATGCCCAGCTGCCGCCACGTCAGGATTTCGAACGTCTCATCCAGCGTGCCCAACCCACCGGCAAACGACACGAACACATCGGCCAGATCGAACATACGCTGCTTGCGAGTGTGCATGCTCTGCGTCACCTCAAGCACGGCAATGCCCGTATGCGCGTGTTCAGCGCGACGCAAAAACTCCGGGATCACACCCACAACCCGCCCGCCCGCGGCGGCAGCAGCATTTGCGACCTCACCCATCAACCCGACCTTCCCGCCGCCATAAACCAGCGTATGGCCGCGTGCCGCGAGCCCCGTGCCAAGGGCACGTGCGGCTTCCGCCCAAGCCGGATCACGGCCCAGGCTCGCGCCACAAAACACCGCAACACTTCGTGCTGTCGTCACGCCGGGATGCTCCTGCTGAAATTCGATCACAAGGCCGGTTTGCCGCGCTTGGCCTCACGCGTCCACCGGCAAACCGCACCCACGCACCATCCCGTCCGCACGGCCATATCAACGCCAATGCCTATGATCGGCGTCATCCGAACCCGCATGCCGGCAACGGTGACGGACACAGCGGCCAATCCCTCACAGCAGGGCGACAGCAAGCGTGACAACCACGGCCACCAGCAAGGTCCCAATTGCCGCAAGGGGGCTTGCCAAACGCGGGGCTGGCATCGCCGCCGGCAGACGCTTCTTGCCGGTGACCATCGGCGTGATCAGGTTCTGGTGCTTGACCACCAGATAAAGCGTGATCGCCACCACATGCACCGCGGCGGCCCCCATCAGCACGTTGAAGATCGCGCCATGCAGGTCAGAGAGCATATCGCTGGTGCTCTTGGACACAAACCGCATCAGCGGGCCCTTGGTGGCGCCATCATCATTGGCAAACAGGCCGGTTCCCACCTGCGCCAGCAACAGGCCAAGCAGAAGCACCACCATCCAGCCACCGGGCGGGTTGTGGCCAACCTCCACATCGCCGGACGTCTCACGCCATTTGGCAAGGCTGCGCAAAGCCACGACCGGGTTGCGCAGGAAGGATCCAAACCGCGCGGTCTCACTGCCGATCACGCCCCAGATCAGGCGATAGATCAGCAGCCCCAGCATCGTCTCGCCACTCACCACATGAACGCGCATCCAAACGGCAGCATTGGCGCCATCAGCCAGGGAGATGCTGACATAGCTGGTCACCATGCAGGCCAAGGTCAGCCAGTGGAACAGCCGTGTCGAACGGTCCCAGACCTTCATCGCCAGCATGAGAGACGTCTTCGTCGTGCGCAGTGCCATCGAGGGCCTCCACCAATTGCGGTGCCCCTGTGATACTGTTCCCGCGCGCCCCGCGAAATGGTGCCAGGCCAGGGTTCAGCACGTTCGGCCGACGCGTTCCCCCTCCGGCACCGGAAGGTGCGGATACGCCAACCAAGGTCGCACAGCCCCGCACCCGCCGCGATCCATTCCACCCTCGTCCAGCACGTCAAGAAACGGGGAGGCGGCCAGCAGAAACGCCGACAACTCACTCACCAGCCCCACTGCACTGACCGGCAGCCGCAGGGATAGGCCTGCTTCGATCTGCACCACATGGTCGGCCAGCAACCGCAGCCGCCAACATGGCGGAAGCCGAGGCGGAATGGCATGAAGCAACGCCAAAGCCCCCTCACGCTGGCCCAACATGGACGTGGCACTGCTGGGAACCCGCCCGATCCGCGATGACAGAGCCAGGCGTCCGGTCTCATCGTCGTCACCCTCCACCTGGCTCAGCCGCGCATGCCACAGCCGATCCCGCCAGCGCCACGCCAGGCGCGGAAATGTCTCATGCGTGGCAGGGCTGAGCATCCCGGCCCGATCAACCTTGAACGGGCCCAATACAAACTCTGGCGGCAACATCATGCAGTGTATCTCTGATTGCAGTGACAGCGTTGCCCACCCTTGCCGCAAACAGATGAACCATCCATAAACTGCCGTCTTCCGCCGCATGCCCGACTGGATGAAGATGTCCCTCGCAGCCTCGATCCGCCTCGTTGCCGCCAAACCGCACCGTGCCGGTTGGCCGTTCATCGCGGCAGGCCTCGCCATCGCCTGCGGTGGTGCTTTCCTGAGCCTGTGGCTGTTCTGGCTGGGCGTTGTCCTCGCCCTGTTCTGCCTCTATTTCTTCCGCGATCCGGAGCGCGTGCCCCCCGCCCGCACAGGCCTGGTGCTGGCCCCGGCCGATGGCCATGTCACCTTGGTCGATCACGCCATCCCGCCCGCGGAGCTTGATCTGGGCGACACGCCGCGTGTGCGTGTCGCCATCTTCCTCTCCGTCCTCGACGTGCACATCAATCGCTGGCCGGTGAGCGGCGTGGTCACCCGCATCGCCTATCGCCATGGCAAGTTCCTCAACGCCAGCCTGGACAAGGCCAGCGTCGACAACGAGCGCAACGCCGTGGCCCTGCGCCTGCCCGACGGGCGGGACCTGGCCGTGGTGCAGATCGCCGGCCTGATCGCCCGCCGCATCCTCTGCTTCAGCCATCAGGGCGATACCGCCCGCGCGGGGGATCGCTTCGGCCTGATCCGCTTCGGCAGCCGCACCGATGTCTATCTGCCCTATGGCACAACCGCCCTGGTCGCGGTCGGCCAGACCATGATTGGCGGTGAGACCGTCATCGCCGATCTGCAGGCCAGCGAATGACGGACTCCTCAGCCGAGCCCACGCCCCAACCCCGCGCCGGGCGGCGTTTTCTGGTGCGCAAGCGGCCGCGCTTTAACGGGCCGTCCTTCAACCGGATGATCCCCAACATCCTCACCATGCTGGGATTGTGCGCAGGCCTCACCGCCATGCGTTTTGCCCTTGAAAGCCGCTTCGGCGCCGCCGCCATCGCCATTGCGGTGGCCGGCTGCATCGATGGACTCGACGGCCGCATCGCGCGCCTGCTGAAGGCCACCAGCCGCTTCGGCGCCGAATTCGACAGCCTGGCCGATTTCCTCTGCTTCGGCGTCGCCCCGTCCTTCGTGCTCTATCTCTGGACCCTGCAAACGTCTCACGGCTATGGCTTCATGCCCTGCGTGATGTTCTCCGTCTGCATGGCGCTGCGCCTTGCACGCTTCAACGCCTCCATCGATGCCGGTCCCCACCCGGCCTTCCAGTATAATTTCTTCACCGGCGTGCCCGCCCCGGCCGGCGCGGTGTTGGCACTGTTTCCGCTGTTCCTGGGGCTGGAGGGCCGCGCCATCCAATGGCCCTGGCTGGAGGCCGCCGCCCATCAGCCCTTGTTCAGCGCCATCGTGCTGATCGCAACCGCCCTGTTGCTGGTCTCCACCCTGCCGGTGTGGAGCTTCAAGAACTTCAAGGTGCCGTCGCATTACGTGCTGCCCACGCTGCTCGGCATCGGGCTTTACGCAGCCCTGCTGGTGGCAGACCCATGGGCCGCCTTCGCTGCCGCCGGTCTGCTCTATGCCGGTATGCTCCCCTTCAGCCTGCGCAGCTACCGCCGCCTGCGCGACGCTGCGGACAACTGACACGGTCCGAGGACCTGACAGGCAGGCGCTTCCGTTTGAAAAAAAGCAGCAGAACCTTTCATTCCCCGGCCCTGTGACAGAACCGCTACCGCTTCACCCGCGCCAGCACGCCTGAGGCTTCCAGTGCGCTGATCTCCTCTGGCGTGAACCCGTGCGCCCCCAGCACATCATCCGTGTGCTCTGCAAAATGCGGCGGACGGCTCTGCGGACCGCCCGGCGTGCGCGACAGCTTGATCGGCGTGCCCAGCGTGCGCACGTCACCCACATCCACCACCATGTCGCGCGCCTTGGTGTGCTCCGCCCGCATCGCCTGATCCACCCCCATCACCGGCCCCGCCGGCAACCCCGCGCGCAGCATGGTCAGGGTCAGGCTCTGCCCGTCCTTGTCCGAGAACAGCCCTGCCAGTGTTTCGGTCAACGCCAGCCGGTTCTGCAGACGCAGCCCGTTGTTCACATAGCGCGGGTCCTGCGCCACCTCGGGCTGGCCCAGCACCTCCATCAGCTTGCGGAACTGACCGTCATTGCCGATGGCGATGAAGATGTCGCCGGTGGCTGTCGCAAACTTGTCGTAAGGGCAGATATTCGGGTGCGCATTGCCCGGCGGCATCGGGCGACGGCCATTGAGAAAGAAATTCGCCGCCTGCGGATGCAGCAGCGCCATGCCGCAATCATGCAGCGTCATGTCGAGATACTGCCCAAGCCCCGAGCGCTGCCGCTCATGCAGCGCCATCATGATGCCCAGCGCCGAATACAGCCCCGTCGCCAGATCCACCACCGGCGTGCCCAACCGCAACGGCCCGGTCTCGGCCGAGCCGTTGATGCTCATCAGCCCCGTCATCGCCTGTAGAATCGCGTCATAGCCCGGCAGCCCGCCCAGCGGCCCCTCAGCCCCGAAACCGGACACCCGGCAATGCACCAGGCCCGGAAACCGCGGTGCCAGATCGGTGTGATAGCCCAGCCCCCATTTCTCCATCGTGCCGGTCTTGAAGTTCTCCACCACCACATCGGCATCCGCCAGCAGACGCAGCAGCACCTCACGCCCCTCGGGCCTGCCCAGATCCAGCGCCAGCGCCTTCTTGTTGCGGTTCACACCAAGAAAATAGCTGGCATCGCCATCAAGAAACGGCGGCCCCCAGCCGCGCGTCTCATCACCCTGCGGTGGTTCGATCTTGATCACCTCCGCCCCGTGATCAGACAGGATCATCGTGCAATACGGCCCACCCAGCACGCGGGTCAGGTCGATCACCTTGAGCCCGGCCAGCGCGCCAAACGGGGCGCCGAACGGGGCAGGGGCCAGGCTGCTGCCAGGCGCTGAATCCTGTGTCATCACGCTTGGGTCTTCTCTCGCTCGGCGGGGGAGCGGCCCCACACTCGTTGGCAGAAATCGGGATAGGTCGTCAGCATCTCGTCACACACCGCCCCGCGCAGCAGTGCAAGCTCGGCCTCGGTCGGATCGGGTGTCACCGGCACAAAATCCGGTATCTCGAATGCAAAACCGGTGTTCTCAACAATGCTCTGGGTGGTTTCACCCGGATGCACGCTGGCCAGATGGAATCGGTCACCATCGAAGCGGAAGATGCAGCGCCCGGTCACCAGCGCCTGCGCCGACCCGCGCCGCACCACCTCCGGCCGCGACCGCCCAGGCGCCGAGATATGCGCCACCCTGTCCACCAGCACCCGGCGGGAATGCTCCTCGCGGAACAGGATCGTCCGCGGTGTCACCAGATACATGAAGGCCGAGCCGAAACTGCCGGGAAACCGCACCTCGGTGCCAGGCCAGGCGCCGGTGCCCACCATGTTGATATTGGCCTCGCCATCGATCTCGCCGCCGCCCAGGAAGAACAGATCAATCCGCCCCTGTCCGGCCAGATCAAACAATTCCCGCCCGCCCTCGCTGAACGGGCCACCGGTCTGGCGCTGCAGCAGCGAGATGCGGATCGGAACGCCCGATTTCTTCAGCAGCCAACACGCCGCCGCCGGCACCGGAGACGCCATGCCGACCGCCACATGCAGCCGCCCTGTGGGCTGCTTCTCCATGATCAGCCGTGCTACGCTTGCGATCAGCCGCTCCTGCGGGGCAATCGCGCTGCTCATGCCGCATCCTGCGCGCTGGCGTTCAACACATGCCGTGCCAGATAGGCCGCAAACCCCGCCTCGGTGCGGGCCTCCCGCGCATAGGCCATGATATGCGCACGGTCTGCCGGGTATTCATCCAGCACGCCCCCTGGCCAGGCTCCTCGCCGCGCCACCGCAACCGCCTCGACATAGACGCCCGAGATCACCCCAGGCGCCATGCGCTCATCCGCCAGCAGATTACCCGACACCATCCGCTCCACCGTCACCAGACTGAACCGGCTGGCATGGGCCATCGTCGCCAGCTCCCGCCGGCGCCCCACCCACACATTGCCCTCCTCGTCGGCGCAGACGGCATGAAACGCCGCAATGTCCGGCTGCAGCGCCGGCAGCACCAGGATCGGATCATCATCAACGGTGAACGGGTTGGCCATCACGTGCCAATCCGGCCGATGCGCCAGCACATCGCTGCCCAGCACACCGCGCAGCGGCATGAACGGCACACCCTTCTCAGCAGCCTGCAACGCGGTGTGGATGGCAGGGCAGGTGGCGTCGATCACCCGCAGCGTGCCGGCCTTGACGGCTGCGGCAAAACGCGGCGCCGTACCAGCCTCGCCCAGTGACGCGGCGGACGTCTCAACACTGGCCACACACCCAGCCCCGACCAGTAGGTCCACCCCAAGTCCAGCGGTTGGAACCCCAACCAGTCGGAGCTGCCGCACGTTGCGCCGGATCAGCGCACGCACCAGGGCTGAAGGTGTCAGCGAATCATCTGGCGGCAACGCCAGCAGCGCCCCATCCGGCACCAAGGCGGCAAGCGCATCCAGCGCCAAGACAGTCATGTGGTCATCCTCCCGAGATCGCCAGCCTGCCGGGCGATCTCGGGCGGTGCAAGCCCTGTCAGCCCAGCGCCTCGGCCAGTGCTGCGGCACTGCGGCCATTGGCGATCCAGGCCGACCTGGTGTCCCAATGCGTGCCGCCAGCGCGGGCGAACGCATGGTCGGCGTTGGGATACACATAGGTGTCGATCAACGCATGGCCCTTCACCGCCTCGATCAGCTTCGCCCGGGCCTCGGCCGGGAAGAAATTGTCCCGATCGGCCACATGAACCACCAGACGATGCGAGATCTGCCCCAACTCCGGGATCAGCCCGTCCAGGCCCACGCCATAATAGGAGATGTTGAGATCAGCATCCGACCGGGTCGCCATCATGAACGCCAGCCGCCCGCCCAGGCAGTAGCCCATCGTGGCCGCCTTGCCATTGGTGCCCGGCAGCGTTCGCGCCACGGCCAGTGTCGCCTTCAGATCGGCCACACCCTTGTCCTGGTCGAAGCCGTTTAGCAGCGCAAACGCCTTGTCCCACTCCGCCTGGCTCTTGTCGGACAGGTTCACCCCCGGCTCCTGGCGCCAGAACAGATCGGGCGCCAGCACATGGTAGCCAAGTGCCGCCACCTGATCGGCGATTTCGCGCAGCGAATCACTGACGCCGAAAATCTCCTGGATCAGCACCACAGCGCCCACCGCACCGCCGGCATGGTTGCCGGAAGGGGCCGCGTGATAGGCGGCAAAGCTGCCGCTGCCGTCGGTTGCCTTGATCTCAATCGTGCTCATGACATGTCCTTGCGTTGAAGGCGCACCCCATTCGGGGGCTTTCGCCCATATGGACCGATCTGTCTGTCCGCAAACCCCCTGTGCGATGACAGTTTCGCCAAAGGCCAGGCGGCGTTACGGCCAGCGCACCTCGGGCGGCATCGACATCAGGATCGCCTCGACATTGCCGCCGGTCTTCAGGCCGAAAATCGTGCCCCGGTCATGAAGCAGGTTGAACTCCACATACCGCCCGCGCCGCATCAACTGATGCTCACGCTCCTCCGCCGTCCAGGGCTCAGCCATGCGCTTGCGGACAATCGGCGGATAACCGGCCAGGAACGCCTCGCCCACATCACGGGTGAAGGCGAAATCCGCCTGCACATCCTCGGTGTCCAGATGGTCATAGAAGATCCCGCCCAGGCCACGCGGCTCGTTGCGATGCGGCAGGAAGAAGTAGCGGTCGCACCACGCCTTGAATTTCGGATAATAGTCCGGATCGTGCCGATCGCACGCCGCCTTGAAACTGGCATGAAAATCCGCCGCATCGGCGATCGATTCCGCCGCCTGATGCTTCATCGGCGTCAGATCACCACCGCCGCCGAACCAGCCTTTGGTGGTCACCAGCATGCGCGTGTTGAAATGCACCGCCGGCACACGGGGGCTCGCCATATGCGCCACCAATGAGATCCCGGTGGCAAAGAAGCGCGGATCCTCCGCCGCCCCCGGGATCTGTGCGCGAAAATCCTCGGAAAACTCACCCCAGACGGTGGAGACATTCACCCCCACCTTCTCGAACACCCGCCCGTGCATAACCCCCATCACGCCACCACCACCCTCCGGGCGATCCCAGGCGGTGCGGACGAAACGCCCGGCCGGCTTCGATGCATAAATATCGAGTCCGTCCGCCTCATCCTCGATCGCCTCGAACGTCGCACAGATGCGGTCGCGCAAACTCTCGAACCACGCGCGCGCCTCCTGCTGCAATGCGGCATGTGGCGGTGTTTTTTCCCCGATCATGGAGGATTGCGGCATTGTCGTTTCATCCCAATTGGCTGCAAGAGAGATCATAACCCGATCTTCGCCCCATGTTGCAGGGGCGAAGTGGGGGCTATAGAAGATCGCCACCGAACTTTCCCATTGCCCCGGCAGGCTTGCCGGCGCATTCCGTGCCCGACGCGTTGCGGCGCTTTGCCAGCCCGCAACATCCAATTGCCAGTGGCTTCAAACGCTTCACATCGGTGCACCGATGTGGGCACAGATAGAAGGACGTTGTCGATGTCTGCAACCGCCCATGTCCAAGGTGACGGGCACGCGCCGGACCATTCCAAGCGCGATTTCCTGAAGCTGGTCGCAGCCTCTGGCGCCGCCATCGGCGTGGGGTCATTGGCCTGGCCGCTGATCGACAGCATGAACCCGTCGGGAGACGTGTTGGCGCTGTCTTCGGTGGAATTCGATCTGGCCCCGGTCCCGCTGGGTCAGGCGGTGACTGTCGTCTGGCGCGGCAAACCGGTTTTCGTGCGTCACCGCACCCCGGACGAGATCAAGACCGCCGAGGCCGTGAAACTCTCCGAGCTGGGCGATCCGCAGCTGGATTCAGACCGCGTCAAGGCCGGCCACGAGCAATGGCTTGTGGTGGTCGGTATCTGCACCCATCTCGGCTGCGTGCCGCTCGGCAACAAATCCACTGACCCGCGCGGCGATTTCGGCGGCTGGTTCTGCCCCTGCCACGGCAGCCAGTACGACGTCTCCGGCCGCATGCGCCATGGCCCGGCCCCGGCAAACCTCGCCGTGCCGCCTTACGCGTTCATGTCGGACACCCGCATCAAGATCGGCTGATTGTCTCAACACAGACCAGCATTTTCGGAGCAAAGCCATGGTTGGCCTGCATAAGAGTGAGTTCAAGAACCCGGTGATCAACTGGGTGGACACGCGCCTGCCGCTGTTCACCATGATGACCAAGGAATATGGCGTTTTTCCGACGCCGAAGAACTTCAACTATTTCTGGAACTTCGGCGCGTTGGCCATGATCAACCTGATGATCATGATCGTCACCGGCATCTTCCTGGCGATGAACTACAACGCCAGCACCGCCGGCGCCTTCGACAGCGTCGAGCGCATCGTGCGTGACGTCAACTATGGCTGGCTGCTGCGTTACGTGCACGCCAACGGCGCATCGATGTTCTTCATCGTCGTCTACATCCACATGTTCCGCGGTCTCTATTACGGCTCCTACAAGAAGCCCCGCGAACTGCTGTGGATGATCGGCGTGGTCATCCTGCTGCTGATGATGGCAACCGCCTTCATGGGCTACGTGCTGCCCTGGGGCCAGATGTCCTACTGGGGCGCCACCGTCATCACCAACCTGTTCTCCGCCATCCCGGTGGTGGGCGACTATATCGTCACGCTGCTCTGGGGCGGCTTCTCGGTGGACAACCCCACGCTGAACCGCTTCTTCAGCCTGCACTACCTGATGCCGTTCGTGATCACCGGCGTGGTCTTCCTGCATGTGGTTGCGCTGCACATCACGGGCTCGAACAACCCGCTCGGCATTGAGCCGAAATCCTCGCAGGACACGCTGCCGTTCCATCCGTACTACACCATCAAGGACTCGGTGGGCATGTGCGTCTACCTGATGGTGTTCGCGGCCCTGGTGTTCTTCGCGCCCGACTATCTCGGCCATGCCGACAACTATACGCCAGCCAACCCGCTGGTGACGCCCGCGCATATCGTGCCGGAATGGTACTTCCTGCCGTTCTACGCCATTCTTCGCTCGGTGCCGTCCAAGCTCGGCGGCGTGATCATGATGTTCGGCTCGATCGCCATCCTGTTCGTGCTCCCCTGGCTTGACACCTCGCCGGTGCGCTCGGCGAAGTTCCGCCCGATCTACCGCCAGCTGTTGTATGTCTTCGTGGTGGTGTGCATCACCCTCGGCGTTGCTGGTGGAAAGCCGCCGGAAGGCATCTGGGTGGTGATCGGCCGCGTCTGCACCGCCTATTACTTCCTGCACTTCCTGGTGATCCTGCCGCTGCTTGGCAAGCTCGAGAAGCCGCTGCCGCTGCCGGAAAGCATCGCCAACCCTGTTCTGACCCCGATCGGTGGTGGCCCGCTCCCGGGTGGCGCCATGGCCAAGCCGATGGAGAAAATGTGATGTCCCTGAACCGCTTCACCCTGTTCGGCACCCTGCTCGGCGCCGCCATCGGCCTCGGCTCGGTCACCCCGGTGCTGGCTGCGGAAGTTGAGCTTCCGCACCAGAACTGGAGCTTCGAAGGCCCGTTCGGCACCTATGACAAGGCATCCGCCCAGCGCGGCTTCCTGGTCTATCAGCAGGTCTGCTCGAACTGCCATTCGATGAAGCAGGCCTATTACCGCAACCTCGCGGGCATCGGCCTGTCTGACGAGCAGATCAAGGCCATCGCCGCCCAGGTGGATGTGCCGACGATCGGTGACGACGGCCAGCCCACCACCCGCAAGGGCCTGCCGTCCGATCACTTCAAGGCGCCCTATCCGAACGAGAAGGCCGCCCGCGCCGCGCAGGGTGGCGCGCTGCCGCCCGACCAGTCGGTGCTGATCAAGGCCCGCGAAGGCGGTCCGGATTACATCTACGCGCTGCTCACCGGCTACTCCGAGCCGCCGGCCGGCGTGAAGATGGGCGAGGGCATGAACTACAATAAAGTCATGGCCGGCAACCAGATCGCCATGGCCGCCCCGCTCTCGGACGGCCGCGTCGAATACACCGACGGCACCAAGCCGACGCTGGAGCAGGAAGCCCGGGACGTCACCACCTTCCTGGCCTACATCGCCAACCCGGAAATGGAGCAGCGCAAGCGCCTCGGCGTGCGCGTCATGCTGTTCCTGGCGGCGCTGACCTGCGTCACCTACGCCGTGAAGCGACAGATCTGGTCTGACGTGCATCACTGACCGCTGAAGACGGGTCCACGACCCGCCTGAACTTGACGAAAACGCCCCGCCCCGTCACAGGGCGGGGCGTTTGCGTGTTGCCCAGGAGATTTCACAATGACCGAGACCAACATTCAGCCGGTGATCGGCATCATCGGCGGCTCCGGCCTCTATGATATCGACGGGCTGGAGAACAAAGCCTGGCGCAAGGTCGAAACCCCCTGGGGCGACCCGTCGGACGAGCTGCTCGAAGGCACACTCGGCGGCGTGCGCTGCGTGTTCCTGCCGCGCCATGGTCGCGGGCATCCCCTGCCGCCCAGCGCCCTGAACTACCGCGCCAACATCGATGCGATGAAGCGCCTGGGCGTGACGGACATCCTGTCGCTCTCCGCCGTCGGCTCACTGCGCGAAGACCTGCCACCGGGCCATTTCGTCATCGTCGATCAGTTCATCGACCGCAGCTTCGCGCGCGAGAAAAGCTTCTTCGGCCCGGGCTGCGTGGCCCATGTCTCGGTCGCCCACCCGGTCTGCCCGCGCCTGGGAGACGCGCTCGAGGCCGCCTCCCACCAGATCGGCCTGCCCGTTACCCGTGGCGGCACCTATCTGGTGATGGAAGGCCCGCAATTCTCCACCAAGGCGGAAAGTGAGCTCTACCGCGCCTGGGGCTGCTCGGTGATCGGCATGACCAACATGCCCGAGGCCAAACTCGCCCGTGAGGCCGAGATCTGCTACGCCACCATGGCGATGGTGACCGATTATGATTGCTGGCACCCGGACCACGACCACGTCACCGTCGAACAGGTCGTCAAGGTGTTGCTCGGCAATGCCGACCGCGCCCGCAACCTGGTCAAGGCCACCGTGCCGATGATCGGCAGCCCCCGCGGCCCATGCCCCGCCGGCTGCGACCGGGCACTCGACCATGCGCTGATCACCCATCCCAACCATCGCGACCCGGCCATGCTGGCCCGGCTCGATGCGGTGGCGGCACGGGTGCTGAGCCGCAGCTGATCGGCAGTTTCCCGGGGTTGCGGGCGCTGGTCAAAACACTGATTCTGGCATCATGGCCCTTCTCGACGCCTGCAACCCCGACCTGCTCGACCGCATCCCGCTCAGTGCCCGCAATGTGCTGGATGTCGGCTGCGGCACTGGCGCAACCCTTGCCGCCTATCGTGCCCGCAACCAGGCCGTACTGCTGTACGGAATCGAGCCGGACCCCGGTGCTGCACAGATCGCCGCCTCGCGTCTCGATCACGTGCTCTGCGGTCTGCTCGAACCCGCGGTGCCGCCCTTTGGCACCACGCTGTTCGACTGCATCCTCCTGGGTGACAGCCTGCAGCGCATGGCCGATCCCTGGCGCGCCCTGGCGCTGCTAGCCCGTCAGCTGACCCCGGGTGGCCTGATGCTGCTCTGCGTGCCCAATCTGGAGCATTGGAGCTTCACCCACGCCGTGCTGACCGGAAGCTGGAGCTACCAGGAGGAAGGGCTGATGGACCGTGCGCATCTGCGCTGGTTCACCCTCGCCTCGATGGAGGACATGCTGCGCCGGGCGGGGCTTGCCTGCCTCGATGTCTCCGCCCGGATCTTCGACGCCCCGGCAGCGGCCGCCTTCACCAGCAAGATGGCGCCCGCCCTGCACGCGCTGGGGCTCGACCCGGCGGAGTATCTGCACCGCGCCACCCCCCTTCAGCATGTCTGGCGCGCCATGCCCGAAGCGTCGGTGCAGCCCGCCATGACGGTGGTGTCCACCATGCTGGAGCCGGTGGGCGGCGTCAGCGATGTGCGGGTGCTGCAGCCGCTGCAGGCCCTTGGCCGCGAGCCCGGCATTGTCAGCCACGTCATCGCACCCGGTGAGACCCCGCAGATCAAGGCAGAAGGGCCACGTATCTTCATCTTTCACCGCCCCTGCCTGGTGGAGCCGAGCGGAATCGAGACCGTGGCCGACCTGCTCGCCCAGGATTTCGTGGTGATCTGCGAATTCGACGACCATCCAGATCACCTGCCGGTGCTGCAACGCCCGGATGTGGTCAATTTTCACGCTGTTCATGCCATCCAGACCACCACCCCAGCACTCGCCTCGGTTCTGGCCCAGCGCAATCCGCATGTGGCGGTGTTCCCCAACGCGATCGACGAGGCTCGTCCCGCCCGAAACTTCACCGATCCCAACCGGCTCACCCTGTTCTTCGGCGGTCTCAACCGCGAGCAGGACTGGCCGGATCTGATGCCAGCCCTCAACGCGGTGCTGGCGGAAGCCGGGGAACGCCTGTTCGTGCGGGTGGTGTCGGATCATCGCTTCTTCACCGCCCTTGCCACACCGCACAAGCACTTCACCCCGCTGTGTGACTACAGGACCTATCTCGACCTTTTGGCCACCAGTGACATCTCGCTGATGCCGTTGCGCGACACCGCATTCAATCGCTGCAAATCGGACCTCAAGCATCTGGAGGCATCGGCCGCCAGGGTGCTCTCACTGGCAAGTCCGGTGGTCTATGACAGCGTCATCGAATCCGGCCGCAACGGGCTGCTGTTCACGGATGGCGATCACCTGCAGTCCCAGTTGCGGGCGGTCCTTGCCAATCCATCCTGGGCGCAGTCACTCGCTGAGGCGGCACGGCATGAAACCCTTGCCACGCGCAGCCTTGCCGAACAGACCCTCGCCCGCCGCAACTGGTATCGCCAGCTCTGGCAGGACCGCGCCACTCTCACCGCCAGCCTTTACGCCCGGGTCCCTGCGCTGCGGCAGGCCGTCGAACATCGCAAGGCCTGCCAAGGCGCATTTTCGATCTCCAAATGACCGAAACGCGACATCAATTGAAGTTTATTGATGACGTGTGATGATTTTACCGATTTGACACGTTTTCGCGAGCGAACATGGTAACCCATGACAATTCCTAAAACCGGATGTCATATCGCTGTGATAGTCCGAATGTGGATTGTAGAAAGGGCGCAGGCCAATGTTCAGGCAGACTGGTGCAGGCGGGCGGGACACAACGATGATGTATCCTGAGCCAGATTTTGCCGTTCAACTGCGCGAAGATCTGCCCCCCGAGGACACGCGCCATGTCCTGTCGCTGTTTTCCGGCGATCTTCAGCGCCTCACCGCCGCCATACAGGCGGCCGCGGAAGCGGCCCAGGGGCCGGCCCTGCGCCGTGCGGCCCATGCGTTGGCGGGCGCCGCCGGTGCCGTCGGCGCCAATGCCTTGGAGCAGACCTGCCGTGCCGTCATGAAGGCCGCAACCGACACTCAGGCCGATCTGCTCGCGAATTTTCAGGCCATCGAAGCGGCTTCTGTGGCCGCCGGCCTTGCCCTGGAACGCGTGCAACGCGAACTGGCGGCTGATGCGGCCTCTCTGCCGCGCGGAATGGCCTGAGCCAGGCCATCGCCTAGCATCGCGGTCGCAGCTCAGAACCCGCGCAACGCACTCCTGCGCCATTGGCGCAGTTCATCAAGCCCCGTCACCATCGCGGCGGCAAAGACCTCCACCTGTCCACGGTCCGCATCATTGGGCAGATCAATCGCCGCCCGCGCCGGCCGCATCAGGCCATACCGCGCCGCATCCGGGCCGAGGCGGCGCACCGCGGCGCAAAGCGCCGCCAGGTCGTCCCCCTCCTGCAAGGCACGGATCTGTGCGGTCAGATCATTGGCGCGTGCGATGAATGCATCGATCGCGCGCGCCAGCTCGGCATCCTTCTGGCCATGATTGCGGTGCGAAATCAGAAGCCTGTCGAGCACGGCCGGATCAAAGCGGCGATTTTCCTGTGCCAGTGGCACGGGTCCAGCCGGAACCGGTGACAACGGAACCGGGCCCGTCACACCCGACACCGGCGCCGCCATACCTGCCAACGCCTCCGTCATCGCCTCGATCAGCTTGGCGGCGGAGATCGGCTTGGTGGCAACCCCGTTCATGCCGGCCGTCAGGCAGGCAGCCAGATCCTCAGGTGCCGTGTTCGCCGTCAGCCCCACAATCGGCGTGCGCCCGGCCTGGCCGCCCAGCGCCCGGATCTGCGATGTCGCCTGCAGCCCGTCCATCTCAGGCATCATCACATCCATCAGGATCAGGTCGAAGCTACCCGATTGCACGGCGCTGACCGCCTCGCTGCCATTCTCCACAGATGTCACATGGTGACCCAGCCGCTCCAGAATGCGCGTGGCCACCAGCCGGTTGGTCGCATTGTCATCGGCAATCAGCACCCGGCACGGCGTCAGGCCCTGATCAGACGTCTTCGACACCTCCGTCACGGCCACTGGCTGCACACGGTCACTGGCACGCCGAGCGCTCAGCACCACATCGAACTGGAACGTGCTGCCATGGCCCTGCCGGCTTTCAACGCCGATATCGCCCCCCATCTGGCGCACCAGCTGGCGCGAGATGGCAAGTCCCAGCCCGCTGCCACCAAACCGGCGCGAAATCGAACTGTCCGCCTGCTCGAAGGCGGTGAACAACCGCTCCATCGCCTCTGGCGAGATCCCGATCCCGGTGTCCGAGACCCGGAACTGCACGCGCACCAAGGCACCATCATCCTCGGTCATGCGCACATCGATGGAGACCGATCCGGTCTCGGTGAACTTGATGCCGTTGCCCACCAGATTCAGCAGCACCTGGCGCAACCGCGCTGGGTCGCCCGCCGCGCGCAAGGGCAGGTCGGCGGCCAGATGCAGATTCAGTTCAATGCCTTTGCGCCGCGCCTCCGGCTGCAGCAGGTCGATCGCATTGCGCACCAGACCGCGCAGATCGAACGCAGTGCGCTCCAGCGTGAGCCTGCCCGCATCCAATCTGGAAAAATCTAGAATATCGTTGACCAGCTGCAGCAGATGCTGGCCGCTTTGCGCGATGATCCCCAGATAGTCGCGCTCGTCCGGGCCAATCGGGGTGCCCAAGGGCAGATCCTGCAACAGGGCGGCAAACCCCAGAATCCCGTTCAACGGGGTGCGGATCTCATGGCTCATCACCGCCAGAAAATCCGCACGTGCCTGTCCGGCCCGATCTGCCGCCGCCCGTGCCTCGGCAAGCTCGCGTGCCTGGGTCTCCTCCGGCCTGCGATCAGTGCCGATTTCGATCTCCTCGCCAGACGGCATGCGGATCAACCTGCGGTCGAGCATGGCCTCATCCACCGCTTGCAGGGATTTGGCCGCCGCGTTGCGCAGAATGTCGATGCCAGACGCATCACGTATCACAATGCCCTGCGGCAGCGCCTCGATCAGGGCGCGCAACAGAACCTCATGCGAGGACGCCTCTGGCGTCGGAAGGGAGGGCGAGGCCGGCATATCGTGAATCTGGTCCCCTCGCATTGGCAACGATAACGACTAAATGATCGATCAGTGACGATTTGACCACCGCTTCGCCATCAAAATCCGCAGCATTCGCGAAGCCTGATGTTTGCCGCATCCGATGATCGCCACAAATCATCGTGCAGCCTGCGTCAAGACACAAACATGGAGGCAGATGTCAATCGCTCAAAGCCATAATGCACCGAACCAAACGCTGCCCGATCCAACGCGGCAGCCGGTTTTTGTCACCAGCGAAATCTATCGCTTCTCAACTTATGGACCGAAACATCCACTGGCCATCCCCCGTGTCTCCAGCTGCACCGATCTGGTTCGTGCCATGGGCTGGCTCAACCCTGCCATCGTCGTGCAGGCGCCAATGGCCCAAGTGTCACAGCTGACCCGGTTTCACGATCCGGCCTATCTGGCGGCCCTTCAGCAGGCCGAGCAGGACCAGTCGGTCAGTGACGCGGTACGCACGCGCTACCGCATTGGTGCAGATGGAAATCCGGTCTACCGCGAGGTGTTCAGTAGGCCTGCCACCTCGGCCGGTGGCACCATGCTGGCGGCCAACATGCTGGCCCATGGCGGCATCATCCATTGCCCGGGCGGCGGCACGCATCATGGCAGGCCCGATCGCGCGAGCGGCTTCTGCTACCTCAACGATCCGGTGCTCGCCATCCTGCAATGGCTTGATCTCGGTCTGCGCCGCATCGTCTATCTCGATATCGACGCCCATCACGGCGACGGTGTGCAGGATGCGTTCCACAACGAGCCGCGCGTGCTGTGCATCAGCGTGCATGAGGCCGGCCGATGGCCCGGCACCGGCCTCGCCTCGGACCGCGGCGGCGGATACGCCCGCAACTTCCCGGTGCCGCAAGGCTTCAACGACACCGAGATGCGCCATCTGATGCACCATGCCATCTTGCCGATGATCGAGCGGGCGCAGCCCGAGGCCATCCTGCTGCAATCCGGTGCCGACGCGCTGGAGGAAGACCCGCTGGCCCGGCTGTCACTGTCCAACAACGCCCATCACAGCGTGGTGCGGGCCATCATGAAGCTCACGCCCAGGCTCCTGGTGGTCGGCGGAGGCGGCTACAATCCCTACACCACCGCCCGATGCTGGGCCGGCATCTGGGCCGCGTTGAATGATTTTCCCATTCCACAGCAAATTCCAAAGCCGGCCGAGACAGTCCTGCGCGCCCTGGTCTACAACCGCGCGGCCGGACGCAATCCGCCCGAGCACTGGTTCACCACGCTGCAGGATCAGCCGCGCGAGGGCCCGGTGCGTCAGGAGATCATCGATCTGGCCGCCCAATTCGCCGATGAGGTTCGCCAATGACATCCCGCCGCACCCTGCTCGCAGCCTGCCTCTCAGCCCTGATCGCGGCCCCGGTCCTGGCCCAGATCATCAACCCCACCGGCCCCCAGGCCCCGCTTCCCACCGAAAAGCTCACCATCACCACCCATGATGGCCGCACCCTGCCATTCGACGTGGAAATGGCGATCACCCAGGATCAGCAGACGGTCGGCCTGATGTTCCGCCCCACCGTGCCGCCTGGCACCGGCATGCTGTTCGACTGGGGCTCGGCGCGGGAGAGCGATATGTGGATGCGCAATACCATCGCGCCCCTCGACATGCTCTTCATCGATCCGGACGGCCATATCCATCACATCGCCGAACACACAGTGCCGCAAAGCCTGGCTGTGATCTCCAGCGGCGGCCCGGTGCGCGCCACGCTCGAAATCGCAGCCGGCAGTGCCGAGAAACTCGATATCCGGGTGGGCGACGTGGTGCACCAGCGCATCTTCGGCAACGCGCCCTGATGGGCAGCACCGCTTTCGCCGCGCTTGCAACCAACCGCGCGTAAAACTAGGGTCGCGCCAAGTCGGGGCGTGGCGCAGCCTGGTAGCGCATCTGCTTTGGGAGCAGAGGGCCGGAGGTTCGAATCCTCTCGCCCCGACCAACCTCAGCCACAGGCTTGGGTGCCACGCTTCAGGAAGATCTTCATGTCCGCTCGTGCACGCATCTACCGCAAACCCAAAACCGCCATGCAATCCGGCCCCGCCGGCCAGGATTGGCTGCTGGAATTCGCGCCCTCCGAGCCAAGACGTCCAGACCCGCTGATGGGCTGGATCGGCAGCGGGGACACCGCGTCTCAACTGCGCCTGCATTTTGAAACGCGCGACGAGGCCATCGCCTATGCGCAGCGTGAAGGCCTTGCCTTCGATGTCGAACTGCCGCACGAGCGCCGCATCAAGCCCAAGGCCTATGCCGATAATTTCCGCTTCGGTCGTCCGGAAAACTGGACCCACTGACGACGTAGAACGCCTTGGCTGGCGATGCTTCAACGCCGCTGCACCTTGGGCGCCCTTAGCTCAGTTGGATAGAGCAACAGCCTTCTAAGCTGTGGGTCGGTGGTTCGAATCCACCAGGGCGCGCCAGAATTTCAACTGGGAACCGCCGCCAGAGTCAGCCTGTGATGCCCAGAAGAACCTCGTTCCACAGACCGTCGCGCCGATAGCTGAGTGACTGGGCGAATTTGCGCACCAGAACCAGGCCAAGCCCCCCCAGCGGCGCATCATCCAGATTGGTGGACAGCGCGTTCGGGGCAGCACCGATCGGGTCGAATGCCCGGCCATTGTCCGCAACGCGCACCGAGACGCCACTTGGCGCAGGTGCCACATCCACCTCGATCGAAAGCGGTGCATCGCTTGCCGGCCGCGCATGCAGCACGACATTCGCCACCAACTCCTCAAGGCAGAGCTGCACCGCGTAAAGCTGCGACGGTGTCATGTTCATCTGCTGTGCCAGTTGATCCACCCAGGCAGACAGGCGCACCAGCTCCGCAAGCTCCGGATAAAGTCGCATCGATTCTCCTGTGGCGGGCCAGTCACCAGCCATATTGGTCACGAGGCCAAAATTCTTTCCGCTTCGGCCCGGTCGTGGACAACCGGAATCAAGACATCCGTACCGCTGGCATGCAGAACCTCAGCAACAAGACTGTTCGGCGCCAGCAACACCATCTTTCCTGACCGTGAATGTATTGACTTGGCACCCATAATCAAGGTTCGCAAACCCATGGAGGCCAAAAATTCAACGCCGCTCATGTCAACAATTATCAATCTACAATCTTGAACGATGGAGTTGAATTCAATATCAATATCCATCGCCCCTTTCATGTCCATTTTTCCAATCAAAGCAACCAAAATGGTGCCAGACGGCAAGTTTTGAACAGATATATTCATCGTAAATTCTCGTGAATTATTGAATTAATCATATCGAATTGGAATTTTTGTGCTTGATAAATTTCATGTTTCGAATACCCTGTGTTCCACAAGCTTGCGGACTGTGGTCGCCACAATTTGGCAAGTCGACGCCATTCCCATCGTGCTCATGCGATCGACCGGATCGCGTGGCAAGGGACAAATATGTTGCAACCGTTCACAGCCCGGACATGTCTGGCCGTCGGAACCATTGAAATTGCTTTGAATCAGACAGCTAGACCAGGTCCATTGCACAGGCGGAACCCATGAGCCAGACGCAGGACGATCTCGCCTTCATCGATGAATCAGACGTGGCGGCCAGCACGCCACGTGTCAGCGCCTGGAAGGTGCTGATCGTCGATGATGATGAACAGATCCACGCCGTCACCCGCATGGTGCTGCACGATTTCACCTTCCGCGATCTGCCGCTCGAATTCCTCTCCGCGCACTCCGCCGCCGAAGGTGCCGCCCTGATCGCAGCCAATCCAGACATCGCAGTCTGCTTTCTCGACGTGGTGATGGAAACCGATCACGCAGGCCTCGACCTCGCCCACGACATCCGCGGCAAGTTCAAGAACCCGTTCATGCGGATCATCCTGCGCACCGGCCAGCCAGGGCAGGCGCCGGAGCGGCGCGTGATCGTCGAATACGACATCAACGACTACAAGGAAAAATCAGAGCTCACCGCGCAGAAGCTGTTCAGCACGATGGTCACGGCGCTTCGCTCCTACAAGGATATCATGACCATCGAGGCCAGCAGGCGTGGCCTTGAAAAGATCATCACCTCATGCGCCGAGCTGTTCCGCATCCGCGCCATGGAGCCCTTCCTGTCCGGCCTGCTGTTGCAACTCGGCTCCCTGCTCGAAGTCGGCGTCGATGCCGTCATGGTCAGCGCTCGCCAGAGCCATGGCAGCACACAGCTCTCCCAGATGAGCGTGGTCGGCGCCTCCGGCCGGTTCGCAGCCCTCGGCGGCCAGTCCGCAACCGAGCTCGCCGCCGATATCCAGGCGCAGGTGGCCGATGTCATCAACAGCCGTGCCAGCCGGTTTCGCGATCGGCAAAGCGTGATCTATTTCCACTCCAACCCCGATCGCGTCACCGTCCTCTACATGGAGACCGACCGCAGACTTGTCGCAGTCGATCACCGGCTGATCGAGCTGTTCTGCAGCAATGCCAGCATCGGCCTCGATCTCGTGCAATGAACGACATCGAAAGCTTCGACACGGTCCGCACCGTGGGGGATCTCAGGCTGTGGTCTGCCACAATCGACCTGGCCGCCCCCACGCTTTCCGCCGAGCAGATGATGCAGCAGGACAGCCAGTTGCCTGGCATCGTCGTCCAGCACCAGGGCCAGCTGGTGGCGCTGCTGTCGCGCCGGCTGCTGTTCCAGCAGCTCAGCCGCCCCATGGGCCGAGAGATCTTCCTCAAGCGCCCGGTCAGCGAAATGTTGGATGCGATGGACCGCACGCCCCTGGTGCTGCGCCATGACATGCCGATCGCAACAGCCGTCGAGGTGGCACTCTCACGTGATGCCAGAATGGTCTACGAGCCCGTCCTGGTGGAAACCCCAGGCCAGTCACGCCGGGTCCTGGCCATCGACCTGTTGCTGCGCGTCCAATCCGTGCTGCTCGACATGGCGATGCAGGCCAAGAACCGGCTGCTCGATGAGGTGCAACGCACCGCGGGCGAATTGCGCACAGCGCTGGACGAGCTGGGCAAGGCCCGCGACCATCTGGTGCATTCTGAAAAAATGGTGGCACTCGGCCAGTTGGTGGCCGGGATCGCCCATGAGATCAACACGCCGATCGGCGTGGCGCTGACCGCCGCCACACATCTCGCCGAACGTACAACCACCTTCAACACGCTGTTCACCGCGGGTCAGATGAAGCGTTCGGACCTGCAATCCTATGTCGGTCTGGCCACACAGAGCACCGAATTGCTGCGCTTCAACATCCAACGCGCCGCCCAGCTGATCCAAAGCTTCAAGCAGGTCGCCGTCGATCAGGCCAGCGAACAGCGCCGCAGCTTCGATCTGGGCCAGTATCTCGAACAGCTCGTCACCTCGCTGCGGCCCGAGGGCCGCAAGCTTGGCCACAATATCGGCCTCTCCTGCCCGCCGGGCATTGCGATGAACGCCTATCCCGGCGCGCTTGCGCAGGCATTGTCGAACCTCATCTCCAACGCCCTCGTGCATGCCTATCCGGAGGATGTCCGCGGCGAGATCCGCCTGATTGTGCGCAGCGAGGGCAACCACGTCGTCATCGATGTGGAGGATGACGGGCAGGGCATCCCGGCGGAGCATCTCAGCCGCATTTACGATCCGTTCTTCACCACCCGCCGCGGCTCTGGCGGCAGCGGGCTTGGCCTGCACATCGTCTACAACATCGTCACCGAGAAGCTGCACGGCAGCATCACCTGCCGCAGCGCACCAGGGCAGGGCAGCGTGTTCACCATCACCATGCCCCAGACGGTCGCCGAATGAGCGATCCCACGTCCGACGAAGATTTCGTCTTTGCGGATGACAGCATCGATGCGCCACCTGAAGCCCGGCTGAAACCCTGGCCCGTGCTGGTGGTGGACGATGATGCCAGCGTGCACTCCATCACCTCCCTTGTGCTGGGCGATGTGCAGTTCCAGGGGCGCGGTCTTGAGCTGATCGCGGCCTTCAGCGGTGCTGAAGCCGCCCAAATCCTGCGCAAGCGCCACGACATCGCGGTCATCCTGCTCGACGTCGTCATGGAGCGTGAGGATGCCGGGCTTCGTCTCGCCCGTGAGATCCGCGAGGATATCGGCAACCGCGCGGTTCGCATCATCCTGCGCACCGGGGAGCCGGGCCAGGCGCCCGAGCGCCGGGTGATCCTCGATTTCGACATCAACGACTACAAATCCAAGGCCGACCTCACCTCCCAGCAGCTCTTCACCGCCACCGTCTCGGCCCTGCGCAGCTATGCCGATATCGTCACCCTTGATGAAAGCCGGCGGTTTCTCGCCTGCCTGGTGCAGGGCGCGCCACGGCTGTTCGCCGAGCACGACCAGGATCGGTTCGCCCAGGCAGCACTTGCCCAGATCTCAGACCTGATCGGCCCGCAGCATCACAGTGCCTTGCTGTCGCAAGCGCCGCAGGATGGCCAATGGCACTGCCTGGCCGGCACTCTGGCCTCCGAGACCCTCGCAAGCCCCGCAAAGGCGATTGCGCCTTTCGTTGGCGCCATGGCGCAGGCGATCACCCGGCCAGATCTGATCCTGCGCCCCATTCACACCACACGATCTCAGTCCGCCTGCCTGATTATCCAGCCGAGCTTTCCCCTCAGCACCGACACATGCGACCTGCTGGACATTTTCTGCTCAACCCTGGGTGTCGGGCTCGACAACATCTCGCTGCATCACGCCCTGCTGGCCGAGCAGGCCGCACTCGAACGCCGTGTCGCGGAACGCACCGGCGAACTGGCCCAGGCCAATGCCGCGCTGCGTGCCTCCCAGGCGGTGATGGATGAGGAGCTGCGCGCCGCCGGCACGCTGCAGCAGGCCATTCTGCCGGCCACCTTTCCGGCCCATCCGCGCGTGGCCGGTGCCGCCCTGATGCGGCCGGCCCGCGCCATCGGCGGTGATTTCTACGACGTCGTCGTGCTCGACCGCGACCGTATCGCCCTGGTCATCGCCGATGTCAGCGGCAAGGGCCCGCAGGCGGCCCTGTTCATGATGCTGGTGCGCACCATTCTGCAGGACGTGCTGGCCGCCCGCGCGCCGGGTGCGGCCCCCTCCGATCTGATCGCCGAGATCAATCGCCGCCTCGTCGCGCGCAACCCGCTGTCGCTGTTTGTCACCATGTTGTTTGCCATCATCGATGCCGGCACCGGTCGCCTGCGGTTCTGCAGCGCAGGCCACGGCATGCCGCTGATCCGCCGTGCCGATGGCCAGGTGGACCGCCCGGCGTTGCAACCCTCGTTGATGCTGGGACTGATCGAAAACGCCGATTTCACCACGCATGATGTGCCATTCGGCCCACAGGACACGCTCGTCCTCTGCACCGATGGTGTGCTCGAAGCCGAGAACAGCCAGGGCGAGCCCTTCGGTGCAGATCGCCTCACCTTGTCCTGCTCATCCGCAGCAGGCCCCTCTGCCCAGAGCCTGCTGACCACCATCATCGCCGATGTCGATCGGTTCGCACGAGACACAGTGCCCTCAGACGACATCACCTGCCTGGTCGCCACGTTGCAGCACTGACCGCCACGCGATCAGATCGTTCAGCTGCCCATATCGATCTTCTGCCAAAGCCGTTTGGCGATCGCGGCAAAGGCCTGCCCGGCCACGCCGCCCGGATCGGCCGCCACAACCGGCGTGCCGGCGTCGGATGCCGTGCGGATATCCAGCTGCAGCGGAATTTCCCCCAGAAACTCTGTGCCAAGCTTCGCAGCCTCCGCCTTGGCACCACCATGGCCGAAGATCGGCGTGGTGTGCTGGCAGTTCGGGCAGCAGAAAAAGCTCATATTCTCGATCAGCCCGAGCACCGGCACCAGCGTCCGCTCGAACATCTTCACCCCGCGCCTGGCATCGCTCAGCGCCACATCCTGAGGCGTGGACACGATCACCGCGCCAGAAAGCCGCACACGCTGCGCCATGGTCAGCTGCGCATCCCCGGTGCCTGGCGGCATGTCCACCAGCATGATGTCAAGCGCGCCCCAGGCAACCTGTCCCATCAGCTGCTCCAGCGCGCCCATCACCATCGGACCGCGCCAGATCATCGGTGTCTCGGCCTCCACCAGGAAGCCGATGGACATCGCCTTCACGCCGAATGCCTCCATCGGCACCATCTGGTCGCCATCCAGTGCCGGGCGGCCGTGCAGACCCAGCATCACCGGCAAGGATGGGCCATGGATGTCGGCATCGAGCAGACCAACCTTCAGACCAAGACGCGCCAGTGCCACGGCAAGGTTCACAGCCGTGGTGGATTTGCCAACTCCGCCCTTGCCACTCGCCACCGCGACCACGGCGCGCACATTCTGTAGCAGCAAAGGCTTGGCGGCGGGCTTTCCGACTGCCGCATTAGGTGCCGGGGCGGGGGCTGCAGGAGCCGTCTCGTGATGCGCCGTCAGCACCACCGCCGCCTTGCGCACCCCGGGCAGCGCTGCCAGCAGCGCTTCCGCCTTGCCACGCACGCCCTCCAGCGCCGCCGCCTGGGCACGGTTGGTCAGCAGGCTGACCCGCACCACCCCATCCTCCACGGCAATTTCCCCAACCCGACCGCTGGCCACCAGGTCGCGCCCGCTGATCGGGTCGATCACCCGGGCGAGGGTTTGGCGCAGCATGTCAGGGGTGGGAGAGCTCATCGACTTGAAAACCTTTCAGACGCGGTCAATATCAATGGGGCCGTGGGGGCCGCGCGGCAAGGCGCCCCCGACATCGCTGCACGAGCCAGCCCTCTTTCAAAGAGCCGGCGATCAAGGGAGCCGCAACACCAGATGGCATCAAAGCCTGTCACGCCCACATTGCGATCATTCGTGCGCGCAATCATCGCACGGCCAGGGTTGGTGTTGTCCGATCCCTGGGGAGACGTGCCGCCCCGCCCCCCCAAACGCACCCCGCCACCGCCCAATCCCTGGTCGCCGAACGGTGGCGGCAGGGATCGTGGCCCGGGCGGCCCATCCAACAACGGCCTGCCACCCGAACTGCGCGACATGCTGGCACAGCTGCGTGGATGGGCCGAACGGCTGATCACACCAGGTGGGCCGCAGGGCACCCCGCCACGACCGGGCCAAGCGGTGCCGCCAGGCACAATCGGCCCGCGTGGCATCGCCGCGGCACTGGCCGTCCTGCTGTTGCTCTGGCTGGCCAGCGGCTTCTACCGCGTGCAGCCGGACGAGCAGGGCGTGGTGCTGCGATTCGGCGCCTACACCCGTACCACCCTGCCCGGGCTCAACTATCATCTGCCCTGGCCGATCGAATCGGTCGAACGCCCTGCCGTCACCCGCATCAACCGGGTCGATATCGGCTACCGCTCCGGCTCCGGCGATGGCGCCTCGCTGTCCGGGCGGGACACCGCGCGCGCCGATATCGGCGAGGAGAGCCTGATGCTGACCGGCGATGAGAACATCATCGACATCAACGCCGCCGTGTTCTGGCGCATCCGCGACGGCAGCACCTTCCTGTTCAACACCCGCAACCCGCAGACCACGGTGAAATCCGCCGCCGAATCGGTGCTGCGCGAGGTCATCGGCCGCACGCCGATCCAGCCCGCCCTCACCGATGCCCGCGCCAGCATCGAGGCCGCCGTCACCACCGGCGTGCAGGCCGTGCTCGACCAGTATGGGGCAGGGGTGGAGATCACCCAGGTTCAGCTGCAACGCGTCGATCCGCCGCCTGCGGTGATCGAAAGCTTTCGCGACGTGCAACGCGCCAACACCGATGCCGACCGGATGCGCAACGAGGCCGAGAGCTATCACAACGACATCGTCCCGCGCGCCCGCGGCGACGCCGCGCGTATCATTGCCGAGGCGGACGCCACCCGTCAGGCCAACATCGCCGAGGCCACCGGCCAGGCACAACGCTTCAGCTCGGTGCTGCAAGCATATCAGTCAGCGAAGGACGTGACCCTGCAACGCCTCTACATCGAGACGATGCAGGAGATCCTGAGCAAGACCCCAACCACGATCGTCAAATCCACCGGTATGGTCCCCTATCTGCCCTTGCCGGCCCCCGGTGCAGGGCTTGCGGCGCCGATCACAGCAAGCCCCCCGGCCGCGACCTCCTCACCACCGCCTGCAACATCGGGAGGTGTGAAATGACCCAATCGCGTCTCATGCTGCCCATCACCGCAGCCTTGGCCCTGGTGCTGCTGCTGATCGCCAGCTCCACCATCTTCGTCGTCACCCAGACCCAGCAGGCCCTGGTGGTGCGCCTGGGCCAACCGCGCCGCACCATCACCGAACCGGGGCTGCACGCCAAAATCCCGTTGATCGAGACCGCGATCAGCTTCGATCGCCGCCTGCTCGACTATGAGGTGCCGCCCGAGGAGGTGATCCTCGGCGATCAGCGCCGCCTGATCGTGGACAGCTTCGTGCGGTTTCGCATCGTCGATCCGCTGCGCACCTACCAGGCGGTCGGCGGCACCGAGGAGGGCATCGTCGCACGGCTGAACTCCGTCGAATCCTCTGCCCTGCGCCGCGTGCTCGGCAATGAGCGCCTGCTGGACGTGCTGTCCTCCAACCGTGCCAAGATCATGGCGCAGATCCGCGATCAGGTGGATGCCGAGATGCAGGGCTTCGGCGTCAAGATCGAGGATGTCCGCATCCGCCGCGCCGATCTGCCGGGCGAGAACACCCAGGCCATCCTGCAGCGCATGCAGTCCGAACGCGAGCGTATCGCGCGGCAGGCCCGTGCCGAGGGCGCCGAAGCCTCCGCACGCATCCGCGCCAACGCGGAACGCGAACGCACCGTGCTGCTGGCCGATGCCAAGGCCGAGACAGATCGCCTGCGCGGTCTTGGCGAAGCCACCGCCATCGCCACCTATGCGGTGGCGTTTGAACGCGACCCGGCCTTCTTTCAGATCTGGCGGACCCTGCAGGCCTATCGTGATGGCTTGACCGCCGGCAACACGCGTTTGGTGCTGTCACCGGATGCGGATTTCTTCAAGATGCTCGAACATGGGCCAACCACCACCTCGGCCGCTCCTGCTGCACCATGAGCGTCCACCCCGCCTCGAAATCACAGCCACCCCAGAGGACTGACCCGCGATGACCAAGTTCCTCCCCACAATCCGACGTGCCGGGCGGCCGGCCGCAGCAATGTTCGCAGCGGCATTGATCGCCGCAACCTGTGTGCTGGCGGCGCCGTCAGAGGCGCGTCCGGCTCCCGAAGGCTTTGCCGATCTGGCCGAACGCCTGCTGCCCGGCGTGGTCAACATCGCCTCCACCCAGATCATCAAGGCCGGCGGTGGCGACGAGGCAATGCCGGACATGCCGTTTCCGCCCGGCTCGCCGATGGAAAAATTCTTCAAGGACTTCATGGACCGCAATCACCGCGGTGGTGACGGTCAATCCGAGGGGCGTAAATCGCAAAGCCTCGGCTCCGGCTTCGTGATCGACGCATCAGGCTACATCGTCACCAACAACCACGTCATCGAGGGGGCTGACGAGATCAAGGTCATCCTGCAGGACAATACCACCATCAAGGCCAAGCTGATCGGCCGCGACGAGAAGGTCGATATCGCCCTGCTCAAGGTGGAGACCGACCACAAGCTGGTGCCCGTCCCGTTCGGCGACAGCAGCAAATCGCGCGTGGGGGATTGGGTGATCGCCATCGGCAATCCGTTCGGCCTTGGCGGCACCGTCACCGCCGGCATCGTCTCGGCACGCGGACGTGACATCAAGCAGGGCAATTACGACGATTTCATCCAGACCGACGCCGCCATCAACCAGGGCAATTCCGGCGGCCCGCTGTTCAACATGGATGGCGAGGTGATCGGCATCAACACCGCCATCTACAGCCGGTCCGGCGGCTCGATCGGTCTCGGCTTCTCCATCCCATCCAACCAGGCCAAGCTGGTGGTCGACCAGCTGCGCAATTTCGGCCATGCGCGGCGCGGCTGGATCGGCGTCAACATCCAACAGGTCACGCCCGATATCGCAGAGAGCGTCGGGCTGAAGGACCCCAGCGGCGCCATGGTCGCAAGCGTCGCCGAGGACGGCCCTGCCGCCAAGGCAAAGCTGAAGGGTGGGGACGTGGTGATCAGCTTCAACGACACGCCGGTGAAGGAGATGCGCAACCTGCCGCGCATCGTGGCCGAGACCGAGATCGGCAAGAAGGTGCCGATCACCGTCTGGCGCGACGGGCATGAGGTCAAGCTCGACATCGTGGTGGGCGAACTCCCCGATGACGCCTCTGTGGTGAAGGCATCGGCCGGTGCGGACAAGAAGCCCGCCGCCAAATCCACCGAACTGGCGGGGCTGGGCCTGACGCTGTCGCCGGTCTCCGATGAGACACGCAGCAAATATCAGCTGTCGGACGATCAGAAAGGTGTCGTCATCACCGATGTCGGGCCGAAATCCTCAGCGGCTGAAAAGGGTCTCAAGCCCGGCGACGTCATTCTCGAAGTGCAGCAGCAGGAGGTGCAGTCGCCGGCCGATGTGGTCAGCCAGGTGGATCGGTTCAGCAAATCCGGCCGCAAATCCGTGCTGATGCTGGTCCAGACCAGCGATGGCATGCGCTACGTGCCGCTCACGCTCGCAGCGCCGACCGGCAAGGGCGGCTGAGTCGGTCTGGAAAGGCAGGGGTGCGCAATCGCGTCCCTGCCTACCAGCCATTCACCCGCGGCCAGATCGCCACAACCTCATCCCCACCGCCATCGACCACAAAATAACGGTCATGCGCGGCGGCGGTGAGGCATGTGTGATTGGGCAGCACGCGCAGCTTTGTGCCGATCGGCATCTGGCTGCTGGCGAAATTCGGGTCGATCGCCACCACGCCATGTTCCTGGAATGCACGTTCCACCAGGCTGCGCCCCAGGCTTGGCTGCCCGTGCAGATCGACAACGAGGCCAAACCCCATGTCGTTTTCGGTATCCGCCGTGCTGCGATCCTTGGACAGGGCGATGCTGCCGGCATCGATCAGCATGCGCCCCTGGCTCGGCCGGTTGCCGATCACGCTGGTCAGCACGCTGACGGCGATATCCTCCGGACCGTGGGTGCCGATCTCCGCCTGAAACAGGTCACCGAACATATAAACCCCAGGTCTGATCTCCGTCACACCTTCCAGGCTGCCGCCCGCAAGGGCCGTGGGGGAGCTTCCAACCGAGACAATCTTGATCTCATGCCCCGCCGCCCGCAGACGCTCTGCCGCGTGCACGGCGCCGGCCCGCTCGGCCTCCGCCACCTGTGCCACAGCCTGCGGACTGCGCGCGCTGTAGCTGTGCCCGGCATGGGTGCAGATGCCAACCAAAGCAGGGCCCAGCTTCGCTGCAATCTCCATCAGCCGGCTGTCATCAGGCGCCAACCCGCCGCGATGCTCGCCGGTGTCGATCTCGATCAAGGTGCGCGGCGGGTTTGTCTGGTCCGCAATATGTCCCGCCATCGCCAGATCATCGGTGATCACAATGATCTGCGCGCCGGCGGCATTCAGCTTGGCCACCTGGTCAAGCTTGTAGGGCGTGATCCCCACCGCATAGAGCATGTCCATCACGCCGTTGCCGGAGAAATACTCGGCCTCCGCCAGCGTTGACACGGTGATCCCGCGCGGCCCGGCGCCTGGGCCCGCCGCCATTGCAAGCTTCAGCACATCCATCGACTTGGCGGTCTTCATGTGCGGGCGCAATGCCACGCCCGATGGTGCGATCACCCGGGCCATGCGCGCCAGATTGCGCTGCAGAACGGTCCGGTCGAGCACCAGGCAGGGGGTTGGCAGATCCGAAAGACGCATGAACCAATCCCTCAGCCACAGAAGTTAAGGCACGGAAATCCCCAGCAGCTCGGCGATCCTCGGTCCCGCTTTAAGGCCGGTACCGGTCAGGATCAACACCGTTGTCTCCCCGTTGCGGATGACGCCGTCGCCACGCAGGATCTCCATCGCGGCCGCAGCCTGCGCGCAGGTTGGCTCCACGTAAAGTCCAAGCCCGGCAAGGGCCAGCGTGGCGGCGGCAATCCTCTCCTCAGTCAGCAGCACCGCCCCGCCGCCACTGGCGGACAGCGCCAAGGACACCTCCGCCAGGCGGATCGGCGCTGCGATCGCCGTGCCCTCCGCCATGGTCGGCATCGCCGGCTGTGGCGCCAAGCCCAGCACATGGCGTGCAATCGGACCGCAATTCGCGGGCTGTGCTGCAAACAGCCGTGGCATCCGATCGATCTCTCCCGCCCGCAGCAATTCGCCAAACCCGATCGCGCAGCCCAGCACGTTGGAGCCCGCCCCGCAGGGGATGATCACATTGTCCGGGGCCCTGAACCCCAGCTGCTCCCATAGCTCATAGGCCAGGGTCTTGGTGCCGTGCAGAAAGAACGGATGCCAGTTGTGGCTGGCATAGAAGATCTCAGACAGCCCGAATCGCGGCGCCCGCGCTTCCGCGGCAATCGAGGTGTCCTGCCGTGTGCCGGGGATCAACTCCACCGATGCGCCATGCGCGCGCATCTGCAGCGTCTTGGCCGGGCTGGTGGAAGACGGCGCCATGATGGTCGCCTGCATCCCACCCGCGGCCGCATAGGCCGCGATCGCAGCCCCGCCATTGCCGGAACTGTCCTCCAGCACATGCCGAACACCCTGTTCGCGCAGCAGGCTCAGCATCACGCTGGCGCCACGGTCCTTGAAGCTGCCGGTCGGCATCATCCATTCGCATTTCACTCGCACCTCAGCCCCACCGATTGTGCGGGTCAGCAGCGGCGTCATGCCCTCGCCCATGGTGATCGGCCGCGCCACCGGCACGGGCAATGCGGCCCGGTAGCGCCAGAGCGAATGATCGTCCGTCACGATGTCGTTTTTATTAAGACCCGGCAAATCTTCCAGCAGCAATGGTGCGCCGTCGTCACCGCACCAGCGCACGATTGACAAAGGATAGGTTTTGCCGGAGCGCGGATCGATGTAGGAGGGGGGAGTTTCATTCATCCCGCAAGGCTATCCAGCTGCGCGAACTTGGCAAGACGCAGAGGGCCCTTCGTGGACAACATCATCAGCCTCGCCCAGGATTTGATCGAGATCGACAGTCGCAGTGCTGTCAGCAACCTCAAGCTTGCCGATCGGATCGAGGCCGAGCTCACCGGTTTCGAGATCGAGCGGCTTGATTATCAGGATGCCGCCGGGATCCCGAAACGTGCCCTGGTCGCCCGGCGCGGCAGCGGCGGCTTCGCCTTCAGCGCGCATATGGACACGGTGCCCGAGCTCGGCTGGTCGCGCGATCCCTGGGCCGCCACCATCGCCGATGGCAGGCTCTACGGCCTTGGCAGCACCGACATGAAGGGCCCGCTTGCCATCTGCATCGCAACCGCCCAGAGCCTGCCTTCAGACATTCCCATCTGCCTGCTGTTCAGCGCCGATGAGGAGGTGACCAAGCAGGGCGCCCGCCTGATCGCCGAAACATCACGCCTCGCCCGCGCCTATGCCCCGCTTGGCATCGTTGTCGCCGAGCCAACCGGCCTTGCGCCACTCCGAGGCCATCGCAGCCATATCGAATTCATCGCAACGGCCTATGGCGTTCAGGCTCATTCCTCCACCGGCGAGGGCGTCAACGCCAACTGGCAGCTGGTTGGCTTTCTGGCCGAGATGAAGGCCCTGCATGACCGTCTGCGCACCGACGCCACCCTGCAAGATGACGCCTACAGCCCGCCCTTCAGCGACTTCAACCTCACAATCGACAATCACGGCACGGCCGTGAACATCACCGTTCCGCGCGCCACGGTGCGGATCAAATACCGCTACAGCGCGCGCATCGATCCCAAGCTGGTGGTCTCGCTGGTGGAAGCCGCCGCCGCCCGCGCCGGGATTGCGGTTGAAACCACCTATCACGGACTGCCGGCGGAACTTCCTGCCGATCATCCGTTGATCCGCTTTGCCGAACGCCTGTCCGGCCACAGCGCCGGCACCGGCCCGTTCGGCACCGATGCCGCCATGCTGCAGCATCTGGCGCCTTGCGTGGTGATGGGGCCGGGCGACATCGCCGATGCCCACACCCCCGATGAGAGCGTGCGCATCGACGATCTGCTCAACGGCCTGCAGCTGTTCCAGACCCTGGCACGCCAAACTCAGCTGTAACGGGCCTCAGCTGTAACGGGCATGAGCCTCGCCGAGGGACGGGAACATCACCCGGATCTCGGCGCGCTCGCCCACCATCGTCTTGCCGGTCCATGAACCGCAGGTCACCACCTGACCAGCCTTGATGCCACCGGCCCAGACCGCCCCGGTGTTGGCCAGCCACTGCACCAGCCGCACCATGTCGCCCCCCGGATTGCCCTGGTGCTCGCATTGCAGCGTGCCGTTGACATATTGATGCGCCACCTCGGCATCGAAATCGATGCCGTGCCAATCCGCCCGGCCCGGCCCAACAATCAGGGCGAAATGCATCTGGGAATCGGCCAGGCCCGAGAACGCATCCACCGCATCGGCATCGACATAGCGGCTGTCGAGCAGCTCGATCGTCGGATGCGCCGTGGCCATGGCCGCGATGATCTCCTCGCGGGAGTAGGGCTGCGCGCGCGGCGGCAGGTCGTGGCCGATGGTGAAGCTCACCTCCGCCTCGATGCCACGCGTGTTGTGCGCGCCCGGGAATATTGCGGGGCTCAGAACCACATTCACCTGAGCCAGAGGCCCGCATTGCGGCTCGGCAGCGCCGTTCGCGGCCCCCACCTTCCAGCCGCCAATGCCGCTGAATGTCGCAGCGACCAGGGCCTGAACCTGATAGGCCTCAGCCCGGTCCGCCGGGCGCAGCTCCTCCGGCAGGGCGGTCAGCTTGGCAGTCGGGTTGGCACGGGCGGCGAGCAGCAGATCGGCGGCCTTGCGAGCTTTCTCAGACATTGTTTCCTCCATCGACGAAAATCCGGTGTAGGCGGCAGCCCCGATCTTGTCCAACCGCCCCACCTCTCGCCCGCCCCCCTTGCCGGCGCGCGTCTGCTTGTCCACGTTGCGCTCATGCAGATCGAGCTCATCGAAACCACCGATCCGGAGATCCGGGCCGCCATCGTGGCGCCGCTGATCACCCACACCCTCGAACAGACCGGGCGTGAAGACAAAGGCCTGGACCTCGCCGCCTTCCTGCGTGACCCTGCAGGCCAGGTGATCGGTGGCCTGTCCGGTCGGCTCTGGATGGGCTGGTTCAAACTGAAGCTGGCCTATCTGCCGCAAGCCGCCCGCAAATCCGGGCTTGGCCGAAATCTGCTCGCGGCCCTGGAGGCCGAATGTCGATCGCACGGCGCCGTCGGCAGCTGGACCACCAGCTTCACCTTCCAGGCGCCTAGCTTTTACGAAAAACAGGGCTACACGCGCATCGGCGTGCTGCACGACCATCCACCCGGCCACGCCACGGTGTTTCTGGCCAAACATCTGACAGACAGGCCGGCGCCGCCCGGGATCGAGATCACACTCGACCCGTCCCCGGAAGACATCACGGCCTCCAGCGCCGGCCTGCAAGACTACAATGTTGGTTTCGCAGGCCCAAGGGACGGCCGGCCGCTTGTCATTCTGGTGCGCCATGAGGATGGCGGCATTCTGGGCGGGCTCTGGGGTGAAACCGCACGCGGATGGCTGTTCGTGGAACTGCTTGGCCTGCCGGCGGAGCTGCGCGGCGCACGGCTTGGCTCACGCCTGATGGACATGGCCGAGCAGGAGGCGCGCAACCGCGGCTGCTTCGCGGTGCATCTGGACACGTTCAGCTTCCAGGCCCGCCCCTTCTACGAGAAACGTGGCTTCAGCATGTTCGCCCAGATCGACGGCTACCCCACTGGCCACGCCCGCCACTTTCTTTCCAAACGGCTGGACCAGGCATGAGCAGGCATATCGGCTGGCAGACCCTGCCGCCCCAGGCGCGCGGTCTGGTGCTGGCGCTCGGCAATTTTGACGGCGTGCACCGTGGCCACGCCCATCTGCTGCACGCAGCCCATGCGGCCCGGCCCGATATGCCGCTCGGTGTGCTCACCTTCGAGCCACATCCGCGCGCGGTGTTCCGGCCGGACGATCCACCGTTTCGCCTCTCCACCGCCGCACAGCGCGCAGCAACCCTTGCAGACTTCGGCGTGCGCGAGGTGATCGAGATCACCTTCGATGCCGCCTTCGCGGCGCTCACCGCCGAGCAGTTCGTGGCCGATGTCCTGCATGCCGGCCTCGGTGCCGTGCATGTCGCCTGCGGCACGGATTTCGCCTTCGGCCATCGCCGTGGCGGAGACACCAACTTCCTTGCCAGCCGCACCGAAGCGCTTGGCATCGGTCTCACCATCGTCCCTCCACTCACCGACGGCGCTGGCCCGATCTCTTCCAGCCGCATCCGCCGCGCCTTGCAGGATGGCTATCCCGAACGCGCCGCAAGCTTGCTTGGCCGCCCCTGGTCGATCATGGGTGAGGTGATCCACGGCGCGCAGCGCGGTCGCACCATCGGGTTTCCCACCGCCAACATCGCCCTTGGCCCCATTCTGGAGCCGGCGCGTGGCGTCTATGCCGTGCGCGCATCACTGCCGGATGGGCGCGTGGTGCCAGGTGTGGCCAATCTCGGTCTCAGGCCCACCATCGCCGATGGCGCGCAGTCCCGTCTTGAAGCGCATCTCTTTGATTTCGCGGATGATCTCTACGGGCAAACGCTTGACATCGCGCTGATCACCTTCCTGCGCCCCGAACAGAAATTCGCCAGCTTCGACGCGCTGCGCGCCCAGATCGAAGCCGATAGCTTGCAGGCCCGCGCCCTGCTCGGAGCCACTGCTTGACCATAGGCGGCCCCGCTTCGCATAACCGCCCAATGACCGAGACAGCCACCCCCCAGGACTATCGCGCCACCGTCTTCCTCCCCGCCACGGAGTTTCCGATGCGCGGTGATCTGCCGGCCAAGGAGCCGACGATCCTGGCGCGGTGGCAGGCCATGGGGCTGTGGCAGAAGCTGCGCGCCGCCAATGCTGGCAAGACGCAGTTCATCCTTCATGACGGCCCGCCCTACGCCAACGGCAACCTTCACATCGGCCACGCGCTGAACAAGATCCTCAAGGATGTCATCAACCGCGCCCGCCAGATGTCCGGCCAGGACGCGCATTACATCCCCGGCTGGGACTGTCACGGCCTGCCCATCGAATGGAAGATCGAGGAGCAATACCGCAAGGAAGGCCGCAACAAGGACGCGGTGCCAATCCTGCAGTTCCGCGCCGAATGCCGTGCCTACGCCGCCGAATGGCTGCGCATCCAATCCGACGAATTCCGCAGGCTGGGCATCGAGGGCGATTGGCAGGACCGCTACGCCACGATGGATTTCGCCTCCGAGGCGATCATCGCAGGCGAGATCGGCAAGTTCCTGATGAACGGCGCGCTGTATCGCGGCCTGCGCCCGGTGATGTGGTCGCCCGTCGAAAAGACCGCGCTGGCCGAGGCCGAGATCGAATATCACGATCACACCTCCACCACGATCACTGTGGCCTTCCCGATCGTGACACCTTCGGTGCCGCAACTCTCCGGCGCCAACCTGGTCATCTGGACCACAACGCCCTGGACCATGCCCGGCAACCGCGCCATCGCAGCCGGGGCCGAGATCGTCTACGTCGCCGTCGAGGCCACCGAGATGGCCGATGGCGCCACCGCCAGCGCAGGGCAGGTGTTCATCGTCGCCGAAGACCTGCTGGCGGCTTTCGTCGCCACCGCCAAGATCACCGCCCACACCATCCGCCACCGCCTGACCGGCGCCGAGATGGCAGGCACCATCGCAGCCCACCCGCTGCGCGGCCGTGGCTACGACCACGATGTGCCGCTGCTCACGGCCGAATTCGTCACCACCGAGCAGGGCACCGGCCTCGTCCACATCGCTCCCAGCCACGGCGAGGACGACTTCATCCTCGGCCGCGCCCACAACCTCGAAATCCCGGAAACCGTCGCCGATGACGGCACCCTGACCAACCGCGCGCCAGGCTTCGAGGGCGTGCATGTCTACAAGGCGGCCGAACCGGTCTGCACCGCCCTGCTGGAGGCCGGCGCCCTGCTCGCCCGTGGCAAGCTGGTCCACTCCTACCCGCATTCCTGGCGCAGCAAGGCGCCGCTGATCTTCCGCGCCACACCGCAATGGTTCATCCGCATGGACGGGCCGGAGCAGATCCGCGCCAAGGCGCTTGAAGCCATCGACAACACCGTCTTCGTCCCCGACCAGGGCCGCAACCGGATCGGTGCGATGATCGCA
>CAIYCW010000087.1 GCA_903924855.1 uncultured Rhodospirillales bacterium
AAGCATCGCTTCAAGCGACGGATACCAGGGCACCTGATGGCCGGCCGCCAGCGCGCGGCCGGGATCGGCCGGGTCGATGATGGCGGCGAGCCTTGCATTCGGATTGGCCGCGATCCGTGCCGCGTGTTGCCGGCCGATCAGACCAGCCCCCATCAACGCCAGTCGCACCGAGGCCGTCATCTCAGCGCACCGCCCGGGTTTTGATGCCATCACCGGGCTGCACCGCGGACGGTGCGTTGTGACCAAAAACCTGACATGTCATGCACTTCACTCCAGCCTATCGCCGGTGGTGATGAACGCAGGGGACGGCGTTGGCAAGAGAGTGGGAATTGCCGATTGACGCCCGGGGGGCCGGCTCATATCGTTTTAAACACATAATGTGCGCGATGCGCACGAAGCACGAAACGACGTCCGGGAAAAAACGACAGGCCAAGCCTGTCCACTGTTTGGGGAGACAGGCCATGAGCTCGACCACGATCGGGGCGGCAGGCGCGGGTGTGGGTGAGGCCTCGGCTGCCAGCCGGGTGCGGTGGTTCGCCGTGGCTCCGACGCTGCTCGTGGTGTGGATCGTCGGCATGCTCGACAAGAGCAACATCTCGATCGTCATCGCCGACCCTGGCTTCCTCACCGAGATGGGGCTGCAGGGCAAGCAGGCGCTGCTGGGCTGGCTGACCACGGGGCTGATCATCTCCTATGGCGTGGCAGCGCCGGCCTGGGGGCTGGTGGTGACGGCGATCGGCGCGCGCCGGGCGATGATGGCGAGCCTGATCCTGTGGGCTGTGGTGTGCGTGGTGGCCGGGCTGTCCGCCTCCTTCGGCGCGCTTCTGGCCGCGCGCATCGTGCTCGGCATCGCCGAGGCGGCGCTGTATCCGATCACGGTGTCGATGGTGGCGCATTGGTTCCCGATGCGCGAACGCGGAAGGGCCACCGCGTCCTGGTGGATCGGCACGATGATCGGGCCGATGGTCACCGGCGCCCTGGTCACCTGGCTGATCGTGAATTTCGGCTGGCGCGCGCAGTTCCATGTGCTGGCGGCGCTTGCGGTGTTTCTGCCGCTGCCGATGGTGTATTTCCTGCTGCGCGACACGCCGCGGGCGCATCCCGGCGTCAACGACGCCGAGGCCAGCCTGATCGAGGCCGGCAGCATCGAGCACGACCAGTCCGCCCCCGGGCGCATCCTGCGCGCGCGCAGCAAGGGCTGGCTGTCCAACCATCGCTATTGGCTGATCATCGTCTCGACCATCTTCAACTCGATCTTCTTCTGGGGCTGGTCGTCCTGGATGCCGACCTATCTGAAGACGGCGCGGCATTTCTCGTTCAGCAAGGCAGGCTACCTCACCTTCGTCATGTATGGCTGCGCCACGCTGACCATTCTGCTGTTCGGTCGGTTCTCGGACCGGATCTACCGTCGCGCGCCGATCGCAGGCGCCGGCTGGCTGCTGGCCGGCGTGTTCCTGCTGTCGGCCACGCTGGTGAGCGATGCGAGCACCGCGGTGGTGCTGATGACCGCCTCGCTCTGCGCGCAGCAGGCCGGGGTGAGCTCGGCGCATATGCTGTTCCACTCGGTGGTGGGGGCGAAGGACATCGCGAAAAGCCAGGGCTACGCCACGGCGTTGCAGCAGATACTGGGCTCCTTCTCCCCGGTGCTGATCGGCTATCTGCTGGAGGGCTCAGGCGGTGATTTCACCCTGGGCTTCGTGATCCTGGCGGGTGCTGCGGTGGTGGCGGCGAGCTGCATGGCAGCGCTTGCGAAGGAAGGGCTGTGACGCCCGGCATGATCCGCACGGTGCTTGGCGATATCACGCCCCCCACCGGCCCCATCCTGGCGCATGAGCATCTGCAGATCGACCTCTCGCACAACAAGGGGTTGGACAATGTGATGCGCGAGGCCGAGGCGGCGGCGGTGGCGTTCGATCTGCGCGAAACCAAAGCGGCGCATGGGCTGGCACTGGTGGCCGATATGAGTGTGCCGGGCTCCGGCCGAAACCCCGTCGTGCTGCGCGACCTGTCACGCGAGAGCGGGGTTTCGGTCGTTTGCGCCACCGGCTTTTACTGGGAGCCGTTTCCCGCTCTGGTGAACGCCGTCTCCCGGGCCGAGCTTGCCGCCATCATGGTGGGTGAGATCGAGACGGGCATCGGTGAGACCGGCATACGCTGCGGGGTGATCAAGGTGGGCACGGCGCCCGGGGCGCCGGATGCGGCGGCAGAGGCGCTGTTTCGCGCCGCCGTCGATGCGGCCAAGGCCACGGGTGCCGCCATCGTCACCCACACCTCCCACGCCGAGCAGGCGTTCTGGCAGCTCGATCTGCTGCGCGACGAGGGGATGGATCTGTCGCGCGTGGTGATCAGCCATCTGCACAAGCTGCAGGATTTCGCCGATCTGCTGCGCGTGCTGGAGACCGGGGTGTTCGTGGGCTTCGACCAGCTGGGCTTCAAGAAGGGGCCGCCCATCGCGCAGATCGCCGACTGGGCGATGCAGATCCTGGTGCTGGGTCACGGCCATCAGCTGCTGCTCTCCGCCGATATCGCCCGCAAGTCGCGCCTGCTGGCCCATGGCGGTGTGGGCTATGCCACCACCTTCACCGAATTCCTGCCGCTGCTGCGCGCGCGCGGCGCGAGCGAGGCGCAGATCGATCAGCTGATGGTCGCGGGTCCGGCGCGGATGCTGGCGCTGCGCCCGGTCTGAGAGTTTCAACACAAGGACATCGAACATGAGTGAAGCAACCAACATGGTCTGCCGCAGGCTCGGCGGGCGCGTTGTCATCGTCACCGGCGGTGGGCACGGGCTGGGCCGCGCCTATGCCAGGCGCCTGGCGCAGGAAGGTGCTGATGTGGTGCTGGCCGATATCGACGGCCCGGCGGCGGAGGAAGCTGCCGCCGCGTTGAACGCGGATGACAGTGTGATCGGCCGCGCGCTCGGCCTGCGCATCGATGTGGCGAGCGAGGCAAGCCTGGCCGAGATGGTGGAGAAGACCATGGCCGCCTTCGGCCGGATCGACGTGCTGATCAACAACGCCGCCATCTTCGCCACCATCCCGGTCTCCCGCCTGCCCTTCGATGAGGTGAGCGTGGACGAATGGGACCTGACGATGAACGTCAATCTCAAAGGCGTGTGGCTGGCGGCGCGGGCGGTGGCGCCGGTGATGAAGGCGCAGAATTACGGCAAGATCATCAACATCGCCTCCGGCACCGCGTTCAAGGGCACCGGCGGGCGCATCCACTACATCACCACCAAGGCCGGCATTCTGGGCCTGACCAAGACGCTGGCGCATGAGCTGGGCGCCTACAACGTCACGGTCAACTGCGTGGCGCCGGGCAGCACGCTGTCCGAGGAGAAACCCTCCGAGGACATCCAGAAATACCGTGAAGGCAAGGGCAATGCGCGGCCGCTGAAGCGCATGCAGGTGCCGGAGGATCTGGTCGGCACCATCGCCTTCTTCTCCTCACCGGACAGCGATTTCATCACCGGCCAGACCCTGGTCGTCGATGGCGGCGCCTATATGCATTGAGGCCTGGCCAGCCTACAGCGCCGCCACTTCCGGTGGCGGCGCCCTCTCTTCGGGTGTGGTCAGCAGGCCGTGGCCGCGAAACCATGCGCTGATCCCGGCATCGGCGGTCAGCACCGCGAACGGGATCGCCAGCAGATAGCCGATCGTCCAGGGCAGCGCCCAGGGCAGCAGGGCAGGGCACCACAGCGCCATGCCGCCATGCAGCCACAGGCCGAACAGCGTCTGCGGCCAGAGCACGGCGGCAGCCTCCGCCCAGGTCACACGGCGCGCATCGCGCGGCTGCGCACCCCAGCGCGTGGCGCGACCTTGCAGCAGGCCCAGGATGAAGAACGTCACCGGATACGAGGTGATGCTGTTCTGCATCAGGTTGAAGCCGATCTCGAACAGCGCGCCGAGCAACAGTCTTGCGCGCCCGCCATAGCGCCTGGCGCGCGGCGCCAGAGCCAGGCTGTGGGCGTAGCCCACCAGCTTGGGACAGAGCTGCATGAACAGGAAGGCCGCGGACAGCCATGGCAGCCACGCGGGATGCGCTGTCGTGATCGCCCAGCCGGACACCGGCAGCAGCGCCACCGCAATCAGCCAGGCCGGGATGCCGATGAACATCAGTATTGCCCAGACCAGCTGAAACCGGCTGACCGGCTTCAACCCTGGCAGATCGAGCAGCCGCAGATATTGCAGATTGCCCTGGCACCAGCGCAGATCACGGCCGATGTAATCGAGGATGGTGGGCGGGTTGTCCTCATAGGAACCGCCGGCGATCACCTGCAGCCGCACCTGATAGCCGGCGCGGCGCATCAGGGTCGCCTCCACCTGATCATGCGACAGGATGTGTCCGCCGAAGGGTGGTGCACCGTCCAGCACCGGAAGCCCGCAATGGGCGGCGAAGGGCTGCATGCGGATGATCGCGTTGTGGCCCCAGAACGGGCCGCAATCCAGCGTCCACCAGGCCTGGCCCACCGTGTAGCCGCGCATGCCGTGGCGCATGCCGAACTGGAATGCCCGGGTGAACAGATTGGCCGCCGGCAGACCCACCACCAGACCCTGGATCAGCCCGAAATCCGCGTTCTCCTGCATCAGCCGCACCAGCGGCAGAATGGCCTGCGCGGTCATCAGGCTGTCGGCATCGAGCGTGATCATGCACTCGTACTGCCCCAGATGGCTTTGGCAGAACGCCATCACATTGCCGGCCTTGAAGCCGGTGTTGTCGTGGCGCCTGCGATAGGCCACGCGCCCGCCCGGCCAGGCGGCGATGGCTTCCTCCTCCGCAGCGGCAATCTCGGGGTCGGAGGTGTCGCTCAGCACGTGAAAGCCGAACATATCGCCCCAGCCGCTCGCATCCAGGCTCTCCTGCACGATGCGCAGCCGCTTCAGCGCGCGCGCCGGGTCCTCGTTGCGGATGGTCATCACGATGGCGGTGCGTTGCACGATGGCGGCATTGCTGGCAGGAGGGCGAGGCGGTCCGGCAAACAGCTGCCATGCGCCGATGATCCCGGTGGTCAGGCTCAGCACGCTCCAGGGCGCGAAGATGGCGGCCAGCAGCGTCAGCAAGGCCGAAACCCATCCCGGGCCAAGGGCTGCGTGCAGTGTTGCGAGCAGGGCCAGATACACCGCCAGATTGGCGGCAACGAAAACCAGGCGGCGGCGTGATGTCGCGGCGGGAGAGGGTGTGATGATCATGATGGTCCCGAGATGGCTGCGCGCGGCGTGATGGCAACGTCCCTTTGGACCGTGGCGCCGGGAGAGATGGTGCATCGCACACATGACCTGGCCGATCCAGGCCCCGGCGAGGCGCGGCTGCGCATGCTCTATTCCGGCGTGTCGCGCGGCACCGAGCGCCTGGTGCTGCAGGGCAGGGTGCCGAAGGCCGAATGGGCGCGGATGCGCGCCCCTTTGCAGGAGGGTGATTTCCCCTACCCGGTGAAATACGGCTATTGCGCGGTCGGCGTGGTGGAGGCGGGGCCGGCTGCGCTTCTGGGCCAGACCATGTTCTGCCTGCACCCGCATCAGGATGTCTTCATCGCGCCCATCGCCATGCTGGCCCCGGTCCCGCCCACAGTGCCGCCGCTGCGCGCGACCCTTGCCGCCAACATGGAAACCGCCCTCAACGCGATCTGGGATTCCGGCGCCGGCCCGTGCGACCGCATCACCGTGATCGGCGCGGGCGTGCTGGGCCTGCTGGTGGCAACCCTGGCCGGGCGCATCCCCGGTGCCGTCGTCACACTGATCGACATCGACCCGGACCGCGCCGCGCTCGCCCACCATCTCGGGGTGGGGTTCGCCCTGCCGGCTGCGGCGCCGGTCGATCAGGATCTGGTGTTCCACACCAGCGCCAGCGAAGCGGGGCTCGCCACCGCCATCGCCTGCGCCGGGCTGGAGGCCAGCATCATCGAGATGAGCTGGTATGGCGACCGCGCCCCCGCCATCCCGCTCGGTGGCGCGTTCCACAGCCGCAGGCTGCGGCTGATCTCCTCGCAGGTGGGCCATGTCTCACCGACCCGCCGCCCGCGCTGGGACTATGCCAGGCGGCTTGAAGCTTCACTCGGCCTGCTGGCCGATCCCAGGCTGGACGCGCTGCTGCCCACACCCATCGCCTTTGCCGATGCCGCGGCGGAACTTCCCGCCCTGCTCATGCAGGGCACCGGCTTGGCACCGGTCATCGCCTACCCATCTGCCCCGTAACAGAACGCCAGGAGCCGATCACATGTCCGGACATTACGCCGTAGAGGTGCGCGACTGCATCATGGTGGCGCATTCGCTGCCCGATCCGTTTTTCGGCCCCGCCGCCAACAAGCATGGCGCCACCTTCGTGGTGGACGTGGCCTTCATCGGCAAGTCGCTCGACAGCCACAACGTGGTGGTCGATATCGGCGCGGCGCAGGACGTGCTGAAGGCCATCCTCAAGCCGCTGCATTACCAGGATCTGGACACGCTGCCGCAATTTGCAGGCAAGCTCACCACCACCGAATTCCTCTGCCGTCACATCTTCGATGCGATGAAGGCCGCGATCGGCCGTGGCGAGCTGGGGGAGGGCGGGCAGAGGCTCACCACCCTGCGGGTCACACTGGGTGAGACGCATCTGGCCAAGGCCTGGTTCGAGGGCCCGGTCGCCGCCTGATGCGGGCGGTGTTTGCGGTGCCGGGCGATCTCTCGGCCCCGACCGGCGGCTATGAATATGCCAGGCGCGTGCTGGCGGCATTGCCGGCGCTCGCGCTGCTGCCATTGCCGGACGGGTTTCCGCTGCCGGCGGAGACAGTACTTCAACAGACCGCGGACCTGCTGGCCGAAATCCCCGCGGGCAGCGTGCTGCTGATCGACGGGCTGGCCTATGGCGCACTCCCCGCCTGGTGCCTCGATCGCATCCGCGCACGCATCGTGGCCCTGGTGCATCACCCGCTTTGCCTCGAGACCGGGCTTGCCCCCGAGACCACCGCCGCCCTGCGCGAGAGTGAGCGCCTGGCCCTGGCGCGGGCCGCACAGGTGATTACCACCAGCGCCAGCACCGCGCGCAGCCTGATGCAGGATTTCGCGATCCCGGAAGCAAGGCTCCACGTGGCAGAACCCGGCACCGATCCGGCACCCCGCGCCATCGCCAACAATGCCACGCCGCAGCTGCTGGCGGTGGGGGCCGTCTCGCCGCGGAAAGCCTATCGCGATCTGGTGGCGGCCTTGGCAGGGCTTGCCGACCGGCCCTGGCATCTGACCATCGCGGGCGATCTGTCGCGCAACAGGGCGGAGGTCGCCGATCTGCGCGCGGCCATCGCAGCCCACGGGCTTGCACATCGCGTGACACTTTCCGGCGCCGTGCCGGACGCAGCCTTGCTGAAGCTGTACCGAAGCTCCGATCTCTTTGTCGCATCCGCCCTGCATGAGGGCTACGGCATGGCCGCCGCCACCGCCCTGGCGCACGGCCTGCCGCTGGTCGCAACCACCGGCGGCGCCCTGCTGGACACCATCCCCGCATCCTGCGCCGTCACCTGCCCACCCGGCGATATCGCAGCCCTGCGCACCGCGCTCGCCCGCATGCTGGACGATCCCGCCCTGCGCGCAGCCTGTGCCGACGCCGCCTGGACGCACGCGCAAACCCTGCCGCGCTGGCACCAGACAGCCGCCAGGATCAAAGCGGTTCTCACCACCCCGTAGGGCGGAAGGCGAAGCCCTCCGCCATCCCCCTTCAAGAAAATGCCGCAGGCGTAGGGCTTCGCCCTCCGCCCTACGCCCGCAAATCGCAATCGAACAACACATTGCCATCCGCCAGCAGCCGCACCTGTGTCGCCGGCCGCAGCGCCTGATCCACCGTCTCGATCGGCGCCAGCTCCAGCCCCGGCCGGCCGGAGCCGAGGATCACCGGGGCCAGCAGCACATGCAGCCGGTCCACCTCGCCGGCATCGATGAAGCGCGAGATCGTGTTGGCCCCGCCCTCGATCAGCAGCCGGCGCAGCCCCAGGGCGAACAAGGCCGCCACGATATCGGCGGGCGCCATCTCCCCGCCCGGTGCCGGCACCACGATGTTCACCACACCCTCCGGCACACTCTGCTGCTGGGCTGTCACATGATAACACGCCGTGCCATCCGCGCCGAAGCAGCGCATCCCCCCCGGCATCCGCCCGCGCGGGTCGATCACCACCCGTGCCGGATGCCGCCCCGCGACACGCCGCACGGTGAGCTGCGGATCATCCGCCACCACCGTGCCCACCCCCACCACCACCGCATCCACCACCGCGCGCAGCGCATGCAGATGATCCAGCGCCGCCTCCCCGCTGATCCAGCGGCTGTGGCCGGACAGAGTGGCGATCCGCCCATCGAGCGACTGGCCCAGCTGCGCCACCACGAAAGGCCGGTCCGGCGCGGCGTTGGCGATCACGTCCAGCACGCAGGTTTCGATGGGGGGCATCGCGGCCATTGGCTCCGCTGTGGGGTCGATGTCTTGCGCCTGTCATTTCGGGATGAACCGGCTCTGTGCTAGCCCGCTTTCGCATCATTCGGGAGTGCACGCCATGCTGAAGCGCCTTGCCGTGAGTTTTCTGATTCTGTCGTCGCTGCTGGGAGGCCAGGCCATGTCCGCTGAACGTCCAACCCGTCTTGCCTTTGTCGACACCGGCAACACCGGCCGCTCCGTCACCGCCGAGGCGCTGGCGGTGGCGATCGCCGCCAAGGAAGGCCTGGCCGTGCAGGTCATCTCCCGCGCCGTGGCGCTCAACCCCTACAACATCCACCCGGAGGAGAATTTCGTAACCCTTCTGGCCGAGCGCGGCATCGACGTGAAATCCCATGTCGCGGCGGGCTTCGGCGCGCCGGAGGCGAAATTCTCCGACGTCATCCTCACCATGACCGCGGCGCACCGGGATTTCATCCTCACCAATTTCCCCGAGACCAAGGGCCATGTCTTCACCCTCTCGGAATACGCCACCGGCACCAATTCCGAGGTGCTGGACGCCTTCGGCAAGCCGATGGATTTCTACAAGACCGTGCTGGCCCAGCTCGACGGGCTGATCGGCGCCGCCGTGCGAAAGGCCGCCGCCGAGAAACATTGATCCTGGCAGGGGAGGCAGGCCCTGCCTCCCCTCATCGCGAAACGCAATATTCTTGCGCCATCGAGCGCTTGGCGAATGAAGCAAGCGGGTTGAAACTGTCCGGCAAAAGCGTCGGACCGTCATACCAGCCCGACCCGCAGAGGAGCTTCCACCATGCCTGACTCCGTCACCCACAGCGCCCCGCACGCAAGGCTGGTCGGCCAGAGTCTTCCCCGCAAGGAGGACGCCACCCTGCTGCGCGGCGAGGCGCGCTACACCGATGACGTCAACCTGCCGGGCCAGGCCTATGCCGTCATGGTGCGCAGCCCACACGCCCATGGCCTGATCCGCGGCATCGACACCAGCGCCGCCTCCGCCATGCCGGGCGTGCTCGCGGTGTTCACCGGCCACGATCTGGTGGCGGCCGGGCTGGGCCCGATCAAATCCAAGGCCGCCGTCACCAACCGTGACGGCTCGGCCATCAAATCCCCGCACCGCCCGGCTCTGCCCACCGAAAAGGTGCGCTTCGCCGGAGAGGCGGTGGCCTGCGTGGTGGCCCGCTCCAAGGCAGAGGCCAAGACCGCCGCCGAAGCCGTGGTGCTGGACATCGAAACCCTGCCCGCGCTGATGACCCCCGATGCCGCCCTTGCCGAGGGCGCGCCGCTGCTGCATGAGGGCAATCCGCGCAATCTGCCGGTGGATTTCCACCATGGCGACAGCGATCTGGTGGCGGAGGCCTTCGCCCGCGCCGCCTTTGTGGTCACGACCGACGTGGTCAACACCCGCATCGTCGTCAACCCGATGGAGCCGCGCTGTGCGGTCGCGGAATACGACGCAGCCTCCGGCCGGTTCACCCTGCACAGCCCAAGCCAGGGCGTGTGGGGCCTGCGCGACGGTCTGGCGCGCCATGTGCTGGGGGTCGAGGCCGGGCAGCTGCGCGTGCTCACCGGCAGCGTCGGCGGCTCCTTCGGCATGAAAAGCCAGCCCTACCCGGAACAGGTCTGCCTGCTGCACGCCGCCCGCAGCCTGGGCCTGCCGGTGAAATGGACCGATGAGCGATCGGAGAGCTTCCTGTCGGACCATCACGGCCGCAGCACGGATGCCAGGATCAGCCTGGCCCTCGACAAGGAGGGGCATTTCCTCGCCGTGCGCCTCGCGATCACCGCCGATGTCGGCGCCTATCTGGTCTCGCCCCAGCCGGTGACGGCGAACGCCATCCGCAACCTGATCGGGCCCTATCGCACGCCGCTCATCGAGATCGACACCAAATGCGTGCTGACCAACAAGACGCCGGTCGCCGCCTATCGCGGCGCCGGCCGTCCGGAAGCCAATTACTACATGAGCCGCGCCATCGAACTGGCGGCCGCCCGGACCGGTATTGACCCTGTGGAGCTGCGCAGGCGTAACCTGCTCGCCCCCATCACCGAGCCGCTCAAGCTGGTCTCCGGCGCGGTCTATGACAGCGGCGAATTCGAACGCGTGCTGGACCGCGCGCTGGTCCTGTCCGACTGGGCCGGCTTCGCACAGCGCCGCGCCGAAGCGGCCGCGCGCGGCAGGCTGCGCGGGCGCGGCATGTCGCTCTATCTGGAGGCCACCGGGCCGCAGGGCCAGGAGATGGGCGCCATCCGCTTCGATGACGATGGCGGCCTGACCATGATCACCGGCACGCTGGATTACGGCCAGGGCCACGCCTCCTCCTTCGCCCAGGTGGTGGCGGACCGGCTGGGCGTGCCCTTCGACCTGATCCGCCTGCAACAGGGCGACAGCGACCTGCTCACCTTCGGCGGCGGCACCGGCGGCTCCAAATCGATGATGAATTCCGGGGAGGCACTCTCCGCCGCCTGCGCCGAGGTGATCGAGAAGGGCCGCGCCGTGGCCAGCCAGGTGCTGGAGGCAGCACCGGTCGATATCGAATTCGCCGATGGGCGCTACACCATCGCCGGCACCGATCGCAGTGTCTCGCTGCTCACACTCGCAGCCGAGCACGACCTCGATGCCAGCCTCATCATCAAGACCCCGCCCTCCAGCTACCCCAATGGCTGCCACGTGGCCGAGGTCGAGATCGACCCCGAGACCGGCGTTGTGGAGGTGGTGTCCTACGCCGCCGTCGGCGATTTCGGCGTGGTGGTGAACCCCAACCTCGTCGCAGGCCAGGTGCATGGCGGTGTCGCCCAGGGCATCGGCCAGATCCTGGGCGAACAGGCGATCTACGACGCGTCGGGCCAGATGCTGTCCGGCTCGTTCATGGATTACCGCATGCCACGGGCGGACGATATTCCCGCCATGCTGTGCGAGACCATCGAGGTGCCGGCCACCAGCAACGGCCTCGGCGTGAAAGGCTGCGGCGAGGCGGGCTGCGCCGGCGCCATCCCAAGCGTGATGGGCGCCATCCAGGACGCGCTGGCCCTGCGCGGGATTGCCGGCTTCGAGATGCCGGCAACGCCGGAGCGGGTTTGGAAGGCTTTGCAGGGCGCCAGAGGTTGAGAGGTACTTCAAGAAGAAGTTCTTTCTTTGAAAAGAAAGAACCAAAGAAACTTTCATCAACGAGGCCGGGCCAAGCCTTTCCGGTTGGTTGACGGGGGCGGATGGCGCTTCTAGCCTGAAACGAACGAATGTTCGCATTGCGGACAACACCAGGGGGATAACGGGCCGATGCTGAGCATCGCAGGGCTCAACACTGCCTATGTCGATGCCGCGGGACACCGCGTGCATTCGGTGCGCGATGTCGGCTTCGATGTGCCGGAAGGCAAGCTGTTCACCCTGCTCGGCCCCAGCGGCTGCGGCAAAACCACCACGCTGCGCTCCATCGCGGGCCTCGAACGCCCCGAAACCGGCGAGATCACCGTCGATGGCGTCGTGGTGTTCTCCTCCACCCGCAACATCCATGTGAAACCGGCCGAACGGCGCTTCGGCATGGTCTTTCAGTCCTACGCCATCTGGCCGCATATGAGCGTGTTCCAGAACGCCGCCTTCCCGCTGGAGGTGGGACGCCAGCGCCTGTCTCGCTCCGAGATCGCCGAGCGGGTCGGCCGCTGCCTGGAGGCGGTCGGGCTCGACCACCTCACCGAACGCGCCGCCACCCGCCTGTCCGGCGGCCAGCAGCAGCGCCTCGCCTTGGCGCGCGCCCTGGTGATGCAGCCCCGCCTGCTGCTGCTCGACGAACCGCTCTCCAATCTGGACGCCAAGCTGCGCGAGAAGATGCGCTTCGAGCTGAAACGCCTGCAGCGCGAGCTGAAGATCACCACCATCTACGTCACCCACGATCAGGACGAGGCGCTGGCCCTGTCGCACGAGATCGCGGTGATGCAGGACGGCCGCATCGTCCAGCGCGCCGCCCCGCGCGAGCTGTACGACCGGCCGAATTCCCGCTTCGTGGCCGATTTTGTGGGCTCCACCAATTTCGTCGAAGGCCGCGTGCAGGGCAGCGACAACGGCGCCCTGGTGGTGGAAACCCCGATCGGCCGGCTGCGCGCGCAGGGCGCCCTGGTCGAGGCGGCCAGCGTGCTGATCTCGATGCGGCCGGAAAACCTGCATCTCTCCCGCACCGCCCCCGAGGCGGGCTGCAATGTCTTCCACGGCACCGTCCACGCCCGCGTCTTTCGCGGCGACGTGCAGGATTATCAGATCGAGGTCGGCCCATCCGTGCTGCAGGTCCGCGCGCACCCCTCCTGGGATGCCGAGATCGGCGCGCCCGTCTTCCTCGCCATCGACCCGCAGCGCTGCCTGGCGCTCGAACACCCGATCAGCTGAGAAACACCCAACGGGAAGGAAGCCACAATGTCCGACGTGATCACCCTGGAAAATGTGAAGATCGAGCGTGAGGGCGGCACCACCTTCATCATTCTCAACCGCCCCGAGAAGCGCAACGCGATGAGCCCGCAGCTGCATCTGGACATGTGCGAGGCGCTGGACTGGGCCGCCGAGGACGACGCAACCAAGGTCGTGGTGATCACCGGCGCCGGCGGCAATTTCTGCGCCGGCCAGGATCTGAAGCTCTATTTCCGCGGCACCGAGGGCGACCCCAAGCTGCGCGCCCGCGCCCGCGCCGCGGCCCATGCCTGGCGCTGGGACAAGCTGTCCAGCTTCCCCAAGGCCACCATCGCCATGGTGCACGGCTATTGCTTCGGCGGCGGCTTCACCCCGGTGATCGCATGCGACTTCGCCATCGCCGCCGATGACGCAACCTTCGGCTTGTCCGAGGTCAACTGGGGCATCATCCCGGGCGGCCTGGTCGCCTGGGCGGTGACGCAGGTGATGAACTACCGCGACGCCATCTACTACTCCGTTACCGGCGATCAGTTCTCCGGCAAGGAGGCGGCGGCGATGAAGTTCGTCAACAAATCCGTGCCGCTGGAGGAGCTGCGCGGCGCCACCCTGGCCCTTGCCGAGAAACTCGCCGCCAAAAGCCCGGCCGGCGTGCGCTACACCAAGGACGCCATCCGCACCGTGCGCAACATGTCGCGCGAGCAGGCCTTCGACTATCTCAACGCCAAAAGCGACGCGCTGAAATATGTCGACCCCGAAGGCGGCCGCCAGAAGGCGATGAAGCAGTTCCTCGACGAAAAAAGCTTCAAGCCCGGCCTGGGTGAATTCAAGCGCGAGGCATGAGCCCCACCGCGTCAATGCGAGGAACGAAGCCCTCCTCCCCGTCATTGCGAGAAGCGAAGCCCTCCTCGTCATCAACTCAGTTGAGTGCGTTGATCTCGGATTTTTGCGTTTGCGATGACGATGATCTTACGCATGAGAGCTGTCAGTGCGACGATAGGTTTTTTTCCGTTTGCAACCAGCCTTTTATAGAACGCGGCGAGCTCGGA
>CAIYCW010000088.1 GCA_903924855.1 uncultured Rhodospirillales bacterium
GCAATTCATCGGTGCGGGTGCGCAGGCTTGGCTTGCGTGTCAGCCAGCCATGAAAACCACTGCGCGACACACCGAGCGCCGCACAAAGCCACCGAACCGGCCAGATCCCTCGGTGCTTCGCGATAAAGCCGAACTTCATATCGACTCCCTCGCGAAGTACGCCGCGGCTTTTTTTAGGATGTCACGCTCCGCTTTCAGCCGCACCACCTCGCGCCGCAGCCGTTCAAGCTCCTGTTGCTCCGGCTTCAACTGGCCGTGACCCGGGAAGGATTGGACTGGATCGGAGCTCTGCTCCTTCACCCAGCGCCGTAACACGCCTTCGCCAATCTCCAGGTCCCGGCTAGCTTGAAGCACGGAAACGCCCCGATCTGTGACCAGTCTGACAGCCTCAAGTTTGAATTCTCGGCTGAATGTTCGTCGTCTCATCTGCACCCTCCAGTTCCATCAAAACACCTTAACCAGGTGTCCGTGAAACCGGGCACAGCTCAATATCGTGATCCATCCAAAATGTCGAGCCCGAGATCTTGTGATGTGATTTCTGATTTCCAAAACAGGTTTGCTGCGTCATCATTTATCGTATCGGCGATGATGGCGGCGTTGAACGTGAGGACGGGATATCATGAGCACTGACAATTTTCTGGGTCTTGCGATTGCGAACAACCGCGCCGCCCATGCTGCTGTTCGGAGCGCTGATATCAACTATGAGAACTACATCTCATGGAAGAAGCATGCGAAGGAGCTGGAAGCGGAAGTCGCTCGCCTGAAGGATGCTCTGGCGATTAAGACGGCAAGGGCTGACGGGCTAGCTGCCATGAACAAAGCTTACGCCGAGGCGCATCCGGATAGCCCACTTCGCGCGGATAGCGGCAAGCGCTACAAGGACGGCGATATAAAGCGAAAGATAACGCTTATATTCGAGGCCGCTTTTGATGCCAGCGCCAAGAACCTTGGGATATCGAACCCGGCGAGCCGCCGCGCCGACTAATGCTCGTCGGGATTTGATGTCGGAATAATAAAACAGGGGCCGCAAGGCCCCTGTTTTATTATTCCGCCTTACCGCCATTGGCGGGCTTAGGTCCCTTAGCGATATTTGCCGCCGCCTCATTCGTTGTGGTGGCTTCTTCAGCGGTGTCTTTTTTATCTCTTTCCTTAGGTCCCGGCGGCTTCATTGTCGAAGTGATACCCGTGTTCACCATGCCAACAATGGCTCCATGAACCTGGGTGCCCTGACGATGTGCGTCACCGCCAATGTCACGGACACCCAGCATTTCAATGACTTATGCCTAGATGGCCGCCTTGGTGAATCTGCGTGATAAGACCGGCAAACTGCCCCAAAGCGGATTCCAGGCCAGAAAAGTTTTTTGGTTCTTTTTTTCAAAAAAGAACAAAGAAAGAATCTTCTTTTTTTGAGAAAAAAGAAGCAAAAAAACTTTCAAACGTAAAAGGGGGGTGTGCCATGCGGCATTACAGGATCGCGGCGATTCCGGCGGATGGAATCGGGCCGGAGGTGATCGATGCGGGGTTGGAGGTGCTGGATGTCCTGGCCTCCCGCGCCGGGTTCTCACTGACCGTCGATCGCTATGATTGGGGCTCGGATTATTACCGCAAACACGGCGTGATGATGCCGGCGGATGGGCTGGCCCAGCTGAAATCCGCCGATGCCATCTATTTCGGCGCGGTGGGCGACAAGGACATCCCCGACCACATCACGCTCTGGGGCCTGCGCCTGCCGATCTGCCAGGGCTTTGACCAATATGCCAATCTGCGCCCCACCCGAATTCTGCCCGGCGTCACCTCGCCGCTGCGCGATGTCGGCGTGGGTGATCTGGACTGGTTGATCATCCGCGAGAATTCGGAAGGCGAATATGCCGGTGTCGGCGGCAGGGCCCATCGCGGCCTGCCCGAGGAGGTGGCGACCGAGGTGGCCATCTTCACCCGTGTCGGCGTGGAGCGCATCATGCGCTGTGCCTTCGACTGCGCCCGCGCCCGCCCGCGCAAGCACCTCACCGTGGTGACCAAATCCAACGCGCAGCGCTTCGGCATGGTGTTCTGGGACGAGATCGCAGCCCTGGTGGCGCAGGACTACCCGGACGTCACCTGGGACAAGGAACTGGTCGATGCGATGACGCTGCGCATGGTCTGCAAGCCGCGCAGCCTGGACACCATCGTTGCCACCAACCTGCACGCCGACATCCTCTCCGACCTGGCGGCAGCGCTCGCCGGCAGCCTCGGCGTGGCGCCCACCGGCAATGTCGACCCACAGCGCCGCTACCCGTCGATGTTCGAGCCGATCCATGGCTCGGCCTTCGACATCGCGGGGCAGGGCATCGCCAATCCGGTGGCCAGTTTCTGGACCGCCTCGATGATGCTGGAGCATCTGGGCGAACGCGCCGCTGCCACCGCGTTGATGGATGCGGTGGAACGCGTCTGCGCCGCAGGCGTGATGACGCGTGATATTGGCGGCAGCGCCACCACGGCCGAGGTCACGCAGGCGGTCGTGGCAGCGCTTGCGGGCGTGAACGCGATCGGCTGAGGCCAGGGGCAACCTGCATCGATGCCACATGGCATCGATGCAGGTGCAAAAGATCAAATTTCAAATAAAATGTTATTTAACGTCTGTTTTCGTGAAAGATGATTATTATTAACTATTGACTGGGGTTGTTGCCGCGGATCGGTTTTCTTGTGCTGGACCAATGTCCACCGCAAGCAACCTCCAGGCTCGTCGCGAGCCTTGGGGTGGAGAAGCCGCCATGCGCCAGACTTTGCTGACAGCCGCCGCCGCCCTCGCCCTGGCACTCGCCCCGGATCCGTCCCGCGCCGACACCATCGTGCAAACCGTGCAGGATGGCGGGCTGACGCCGCCCGATCAGGTGACACCGGCCACCGAAACCATTGCCTTCACCCCGTTCGACACCAGCCTGGGCACGCTGCAATCGGCCGATCTGCTGGTCACCTTCGGTGGCGAGGCGGCGGTGGGCATGCAGAACCTGTCGCAGAACACCATTCCGGTGACCTTGGCCTTCCAGGCCGTCAGCACCATCACCTATGCCGACCAGACACCGGTCACGAGCGTGACGGTGCAGGCCCCCACCATCAGCGGGACGCTGCAGCCCTATACCTCCGGCAACCCGTTCAGCGATGCATCGTCCCTCATCCAGATCGAGGCTGGGCTCACCGCCACGCAGGACACGCTGCTCACCGCAGCCAGCGACCTTGCCTATTTCACCGACCCGAACAATGCCTTCTTCAACATTTCGGTGATGGACACCACGGCCTTTGGCGGCGATCCCTCGCAGATCATGGAAGTGTCGAACGACCTGCTCAGCAACACGATCCAGATCACGTACACCTATGCGGGCGCCGACAACACGCTTGCCACCACCACCACGACGGACGTGCCGGAGCCGGCCGCCTGGCTGCTGCTGGGCACATCCTGTGCCGGTCTGATGATTGTGCGTCTGATGATGGCGCGGCGGCGCGTGGTCATCAGCCTTTGAGCGTTGCCTGGAACTCGGTCCATTCCCGCTTGGACAGGCCGCTTGCGGCCTGATCCACCGTCTCGCCTGCCAGCATGCGGCGCAGGATCGCCAGCATCGGCGCCGAGAAGGTGACAGCACCCAGCCTGTGGTCGCGAAACGCCTGCGCCACCGCGGGCACCCAGGCATCCACCGTCTTCAGCATCGCCTCGGCATAGACGCGGATCTCATATTGGGCGTGGCTGTCGGCCCGGAGTGACAGGAAATGCAGCAGATTGTGCAGATCCGTCTTCCAGTACCATTGCGTGTAGGTGTTCAGCGTCAGGTTCATCCGCGCCAGCTCGCGGGCGAGGCCGCTGCGATCCGGATCGGCCGGCGTGCCATCCGCGTTCTCGTTCAGCAGATGCACATAGGTGTTGTAGGTCTGCATCGCATCCGCCCGCAGGAGATCGAGCACGCGCGCTGATTCCGCATCGTCCAGCACCTCACCGCGGCCCTGGCGGTTGATGCTGCTCTGCGCCGCCAGCTGCTCCGGCGCCGGCAGATAGAATTCCCGATCGAGGATGGAGTAGCGCGCCGAGATCTCGTTCACATTGGCGGTGCGATGGCGGATCCATTGCCGTGCCACGAAAATCGGCAGTTTGATGTGATATTTGATCTCGCACATCTCAAACGGCGTCGAGTGGCGATGGCGCATCAGATAGCGGATCAGCCCGGCATCCTCGGAGACCTTGCGCGTGCCGCGGCCATAGGACACGCGGGCCGCCTGCACCACGGCGCCATCATCGCCCATATAGTCGATCACCCGGACGAAGCCGTGATCCAGCACGGGTATCGCCTGGTAGAGCATCTCCTCCAGCGCCGGCACGGTGGCGCGCCGCGTGGGTGTGGAATGGGCGCGCAGGGCGTCGATCTCGGCCTGCTGGGATGGGTCGATGGACATTGCGCGATTTAGCAGCCTGCGGCCGGAAAGGCCAAGCCGCTTTGGCCGGCAGGCGCCAGCGCCACCCAGATATCCACCCCGCCTTCGCCGGTCGCCGGGTCGAATTGCTGCAGGAACAGCTCCAGCACCAGCGGCGGGCGCGCCAAGGGGCGGAACAGGACCCAAGGGTCCAGAATCGCCTGCATCGTCTGGCGGATGGTGCTGACCGGGCCGGCATGGCGGAACACCGCATACTCCGAATCCGGCAGGCGACGCAGCACCATACCCTCCGGCGGGGTGGAGGGTTCGGTCACCTGCACGGCGCAGAGATAGTCGAAGCTCGCATCCGGATGCAGATGCGCGCAGGCCAGCGGCGGCTGCGGGGCAGCGTTCGCGATCTCCACATGCCGGGTCATAAAATGGCGCCATTGCTGCGCGATGCGGGGGCTGTCCTGCGGCGTGAAGCGGGCCTCGATCCCGATCAGGTCGATCGCCGGATGCCGCACCAGACGATGCGGTGGCAGCGGCCGCGCTGGTGCAACGCTGTCCTGTGTCATCATGCAGCCCTTTCAAATCCAGCCGGCCGCGCCTATACATGGTGTGTCAGCTTGCTGACTATGGTGATAAACGGTGCGTGGAATAATCGTTGTGGACCCGGGGGCGGTACCCGGCGCCTCCACCAGTCTGGCAGCATTCCGGTGCGGCCATTTGGGGGCGAAACAGGCTCGACACGCGTGGTAAAGACGAACCTTTTGCCCGGCATGATACCGCCGTTATCGGGTCAATTTACAAGTGCCAATGACAATCATGAAGCACTCGCTCTCGCTGCATAAGCGTTAGCGCGGTTAGGGGGGCCCCGGGCAACAGAATGCCCCCCGCTTTCCGCATCAGGCCTCCAAGATCAACGTCTCAGTTGACGGTCTCGGTATACACCACGACCTGCCCCGTCGCGTCGGGGCTGCTCGCACTGATCGTCACGGTGTCCTTGGCCTTCAGCCCACTCACCGGCCAGGTGATGGTCAGCGGATCCGTGGCGGAGACCGGCAATCCGACCGCCAGGGTGATCGCGGGCTGCGGGTATTTCAGCAGCACCGCTGTGCCGGTTGCGGTGATGGTGTCGAACTTCGCCGCCTGGTTGCTCGATGCAATGGCAAGCCTGGTGGTTGCGCTCAGCGCCGTCACCTTGATCGTGAATGCCGTGTCGGTGCTCTTCATCGTGCCGCTGGCCTGTTCCAGCTTGAGACCATCCCCCGGCTTGGCGGCGGCCACAGGCGGCGGCGCGCAATTGCCGGAGGCATCAGGGGGCGGCGTGGCACTGCCGCCCGCCTTCGCCGCCACCGCCTGCGCCTGGCAGGCGGCACTTGCGGTTGCTGTGCTGTTCTGCAGCGACGCCAGGGCATGGGTGAAGGTGCCGGCGTTGAAATAATCCAGCAGGTCGTTGCGCGCATGCGACAGCGTGTAGCGGCTGCCATCGTTGTTCACGTGATTGATGATCGCGGCCTCGATCGTCGCCCGGTCCTTGTCCATCTGATTGATGATCAGACCCACCGACTGCTTGTAGATCATGTCGCTGTCGACCGCGGATTTCCCACCGGCGATGCCGGTCTGGATCGCTGCCAGCAACGTCTTGACCGAGGCGCCGGGGGTTGCCGTGATGCCGGCGGCCAGTCCCAGCACCGCAAGATCGGCGCCGGTGTTGCCGCCATCGATGATCTGCCGCAGGGCGATCTTGTAGCCGCCATAGGCATTGTCGATCAGCGATTTCAGATCCCAGATGCAATCCGCCGTGTTGTTCTCCACGCAGCTTTGTGGCTGCAGTGGCGCTGCCGGCAGGGCGGCGCCAGGGGTCGTGCCGGTGGCGCCGCTGACGAGCATGGTCGTCTTTCCGTCGCTGGACCTCACGGTCGGCATCAGCAGGCCCGTGTCGAAATCCGGCTGTCCGCTGCGAAACGTGTTCACCACCTGATCGCTGCACCCGCCGATCACCAGGCACAGGGCCAGACCGGCCAGACCAGGCGGCGTTTTCAGTCTTTTGATCATGACGCGCCCCCGTGACGGTCCAGATGCTGCACCAGATCGCCGATCGATCCGGGACATGAGCCACATTAACCTTAACGTAACGAGACGGGCAGGATCGCCATTATGAACGAAAATGTGACGTGGCAGGAACCGCCCGACCAGCGACCCGTATCCCCCCGACGCCGGACTGCCCTACCAGCCTTCGCGCTTCTCTCACGCGCCCAGCGGGTCTATGCACAGCACAGACACCGAGGACCGCATGGACGAGACCGACGATCAGATTCCCGAGAGCCTGTTGCCTTACGACGATTGGACGGAGGAGGCGCTGCGCCATGTGATGGTGCGCGCCCTGCGCCATGTCGGCGCCAACGGTCTGCCGGGCGGGCATCATTTCTACATCACCTTCCGCACCGACCATCCCGGCACGGTGATCCCGGCCCGGCTGCGCGCCAAATATCCCGAAGAGATGACGATCGTGCTGCAGCACCAGTTCTGGGACCTCACGGTCGATGAGCTGGCCGGCGTGTTCTCGGTTGGCCTCACCTTCGGTGGAGTCGGCTCCACCCTGGTCATCCCGCTTTCAGCCATCACCGCCTTCGCCGACCCGCATGTGCGCTACGGCCTGCGCTTCCATGTGGCGACCGAGACCGTGGTGGAGGACGATGCGGACGTGCTGAGCGCCGCCGCCGAGCAGACCCAGAGCGACACGCCCGCCGAGCCCGATCCGGCGCCGCAGGTGGTGAGCCTCGATGCCTTCCGCCGCCGCAACCCGGCCAAGGACGCCTGATCCAAACCCGCCCGATTTTTGCGGAGACCACGCCATGAACGAGATGTCACGCCCGTCCAACTTCCTCTACGCGCCGATGTTCCCGCTCGGCCATGACGCCACACCCTGGCGCAAGCTTGAGATCGGCGGAGTCTCCACCATCGAGGTTGACGGCCACACCGTCCTGAAGGTGGCGCCGGAGACGCTGAGCGAGTTGGCGTTTCAGGCGTTTCACGACGTCTCCCACCTGCTGCGTCCCGCCCATCTGGCCAGCCTGCACGCCATACTGGACGACCCCGAAGCCTCGTCCAACGACCGCTTCGTCGCCATCGACCTGCTGAAGAACGCCAACATCGCAGCCGGCGGCGTGCTGCCGATGTGCCAGGACACCGGCACCGCCATCGTCTTCGGCAAGAAGGGCCAGCGCGTCTGGGTGCAGGGCGACGAGGAGGAGGCAATCGCCTATGGCGTCCATCGCACCTACACCGAGACCAATCTGCGCTACTCGCAGATGGCCCCGCTTTCGATGTTCGAGGAGGTCAACACCGGCAACAACCTGCCGGTGCAGTTCGACATCCTGGCCGCCCCCGGCGAGCACCACGCCGATGAGTTCCATCTGATGTTCGTCGCCAAGGGCGGCGGCTCGGCCAACAAGACCTTCCTGTTCCAGGAAACCCGCGCGATCCTAACACCGGAGAAGATCGCCCAGTTCCTGGAAACCAAGATGAAGACGCTGGGCACCTCCGCCTGCCCACCCTACCATCTGGCGATCGTGATCGGCGGCACCTCGGCCGAGACCACGCTCAAGACCGTCAAGCTCGCCTCCACCAAATGGCTGGACGCCCTGCCGACCCATGGCAGCAAGGCCGGCCATGCCTTCCGCGATGTCGAGATGGAGCAGAAGGTGCTGGAGATCTCGCGCAAGATCGGCATTGGCGCCCAGTTCGGCGGCAAGTATTTCTGCCACGATGTGCGCGTGGTGCGCCTGCCGCGCCACGGCGCCTCGCTCCCCGTCGGCATCGGCGTGTCCTGCTCGGCCGATCGCCAGATCAAGGCCAAGATCACCCCCGACGGCGTGTTCCTCGAAGCGCTGGAGACCGATCCGCACAAATACCTGCCCGAGGCCACTGATGCAGATCTGGGCGGTGAGGTGGTGAAGGTCGATCTCAACCAGCCGATGGACAAGATCCGCGCCCAGCTCTCCGCCTATCCCATCAAGACCCGCGTCTCGCTGACCGGCACCATGGTGGTGGCGCGCGACATCGCCCATGCCCGGCTCAAGGCGCTGCTGGATGCCGGCAAGCCGTTGCCGGATTATTTCAAGAACCACCCGGTCTATTACGCAGGCCCCGCCAAGACGCCCGATGGCTATGCCACCGGCAGCTTCGGCCCCACCACCGCAGGCCGCATGGACAGCTACGTGGCCGAGTTCCAGGCGGCCGGCGGCTCGCTGGTGATGCTGGCGAAGGGCAACCGCTCGGCCGCGGTGCGCAACGCCTGCAAGCAGCATGGCGGCTTCTATCTCGGCTCCGTCGGCGGCCCCGCCGCCCGCCTGGCCCAGGACTGCATCCGCAAGGTCGAAGTGCTGGAATTCCCCGAGGACGGGATGGAGGCGATCTGGCGGATCGAGGTGGAGGACTTCCCGGCCTTCATCGTGATGGATGACAAGGGCAACGACTTCTACGAGGGCATTGGCTGATGCGCTTCACCGTCGATCGCCTGGACCATCTGGTGCTGCACTGCACGGATGTGGAGGTCACCGCGTCCTGGTATCAGCGCGTGCTGGGGATGGACCGTGAGGAATTCGGCGAACAGCGCCGCACCGCGCTGAAATTCGGCGGCCAGAAGATTAATCTGCGCCCGGCCGATGCGTCGATGTCGAAATGGCACACCTCGGACCAGGTGATCGTGGGCTCGGCCGATCTGTGCTTCGTCACCGCCGTGGGGGCGGATGACGTGGCGGCGCATCTGCGCAAATGCGGGGTGCAGGTGGTGGAAGGTCCGGCCGCCAAGCATGGAGCACTTGGGCCGATGACCTCGGTCTATTGCCGCGATCCGGATGGCAATCTGATCGAGATCGCGACCTATCTGGAGGCATGAGGCGCCTGCGCACCTCCGACTTCGATTTCGAGCTGCCGGCGGAGCGTATCGCGCATGAACCGGCGCGGCCGCGCGATTCGGCGCGCCTGCTGCGGATCGGCCCTGCGCTGTCCGACCACATCGTGCGCGACCTGCCGGGCCTGCTGCGCGCGGGTGACGTTCTTGTCGCCAACGACACGCGGGTCATCCCGGCCCAACTCTCGGCGCATCGCGGTGCCGCGCGGATCGGCATCACGCTGGACCGTCCGCTGCCGGATGGCGACTGGTCGGCCCTCGCCCGCAACGCCCGCAAGCTAAAACCGGGCGATGTGCTCGACATCGACGGCGACACGACGATGCAGGCCCAGGTGATCACCGCACCCGCGGACGGCCAGGTGGTGCTGCGCTTCTCGCTGGAGGGAGATGCCTTCGCCGATGCTTTGCGCCGTGCCGGAGCGCTCGCTTTGCCGCCCTATATCGACCGTCCGCAAGGCCCCACCGCGCAGGATGCGCAGGACTATCAGACGGTGTTCGCCCAGCACGAGGGTGCGGTTGCCGCCCCCACCGCCGCCTTGCATTTCACGCCGGATCTGTTGGCCGAACTGACCGGCGCCGGCATTCTGCGCGAGACCATCACCTTGCATGTGGGCGCCGGCACCTTCCTGCCGATGCGCACCGAAAACGTGCACGAGCATCGCATGCATGCCGAGCGCGGCGAGATCTCGGCTGGGGCCGCATCCCGCCTCAACGCCATCCGCGCCCAGGGCGGGCGGATCGTGGCGGTGGGCACCACCGTGCTGCGCCTGCTGGAATCGGCGGCCGATGAAGGCGGCATTCATCCCTTCCACGGGGAGACGGATATCTTCATCGTCCCCGGCCATCGCTTTCACTCCGCGGATCTGTTGATGACCAATTTCCATCTGCCGAAATCGACATTGTTCATGCTGGTCTGCGCCTTCGCCGGCGAGGCGCGGATGCGCGCCGCCTATGCGCACGCCATCGCCACCGGCTACCGCTTCTTCTCCTACGGCGACAGCTCGCTGCTGGACCGCGCATGAGCCTGTCCTGGACCTGCCAGGCCACGGACGGGGAGGCCCGTCTCGGCACGCTGCACACCGCCCATGGCGATGTGCCCACCCCCGTCTTCATGCCGGTCGGCACCGCCGGCACGGTGAAGGCGATGATGGCGGATTCGGTGCGCGCCACCGGCGCCAGGCTGATCCTGGGCAACACCTATCACCTGATGCTGCGCCCCGGCGCCGAGCGCGTGGCGGCCCTGGGCGGCCTGCACCGGATGATGGACTGGCCCGGGCCGATCCTGACCGATTCCGGTGGTTTCCAGGTGATGTCCCTCGCCGGACTGCGCAAGCTGGACAAGGATGGTGTCACCTTCCAGTCCCATATCGACGGCAGCAAGCACCGGCTCACCCCCGCGCGGTCGATTGAGATCCAGCATCTGCTCGACGCCACGATCACCATGGCGTTCGATGAATGCACGAAGTTTCCCGCAACCGAAGCGGAGACGCGCAGCTCCATGCTGCTCTCCATGAAATGGGCGAAGCTGTCGCGCGAGGCCTTCGTGGCGCGCGACGGCTACGGGCTGTTCGGCATCGTGCAAGGCGGCGTGTTCCGCGATCTGCGGCTGCAATCGATTGAGGCACTCACCGCAATCGGTTTCGAAGGCTATGCCATCGGCGGCCTCGCGGTGGGGGAAGGGCAGGAGGCGATGCTCTCCGTGCTGGACTACACCGCACCGGCACTGCCCAGGGACAAGCCGCGCTATCTGATGGGTGTCGGCACGCCGGATGACCTGCTGGCCTCGGTGGCGCGTGGGGTGGACATGTTCGACTGCGTGATGCCCACCCGCGCCGGGCGCACCGCGCGCGCCTATACCAGCCGCGGCGTGTTCAACATGCGCAACGCCCGCTTCGCCGCCGATGACGGCGCGGTGGACCCGAATTGCGGCTGCCCGCTTTGCACAAAACATTCCCGCGCCTATCTGCATCACCTGTTCCGTTGCGAGGAGATGCTGGGACCGATGCTGCTGACCTGGCACAACATCCAATACTACCAGGATCTGATGGCGGGCATGCGCGCCGCCATCGCCGAAGGGCGCCTGGAAGCCCACAGCGCGGCCGTGCGCGCCGCCTGGGCGGAGGGAGATCAATGACCGAATCCTACCAGGGCCTCACCCAGCTCGGCCAGCAGACGCCATCGCCAACCTCGCCCGAAACGGCGCAGCTCGAACGGGTGCCCAACCCGCGGCCGGATGCGCGCTATCTGATCCGCTTCACCTCGCCCGAATTCACCTCGCTCTGCCCGCTCACGGGCCAGCCGGATTTCGCCCATATCGTGATCGACTACGTGCCGGGTGAGTGGATTGTGGAGAGCAAGTCGCTGAAGCTCTTCCTCGGCAGTTTCCGCAACCATGGCGCGTTTCACGAGGCCTGCACCATGCTGGTGGCAAGCCGCGTGGTGGAGATCACCAATCCCGTCTGGCTGCGCATCGGCGCCTATTGGTATCCGCGCGGCGGCATCCCGATCGACTTGTTCTGGCAGACCGGCGCCCCGCCGGACGGCGTCTGGGTGCCCGACCAGGGAGTGCCGCCGTATCGTGGACGCGGCTGAGGCCATCCGCACCAAGGCGCTGGCCCTCGGCTTCGACGCCGTGGGCATCACCCGCGCCCGGCTGGATGACGTCACGCGCCAACGCCTTGCTCGCTTCATCGCCGAAGGCCGCCATGGCTCGATGTCCTGGATGGAAGATCGCGCGGAGCAGCGTGCCAGCCCGGATGCGCTGTGGCCGGAGGCGATCTCCGCCATCTCGCTTGGCATGTCCTACGCACCGGCCACCGACCCGCTGACACATCTGGCCCATCCCGAGACCGGCGGCATCTCGGTCTATGCCCGCAACCGGGATTATCACGACCTGATCAAAGGCCTGCTCAAGCATCTGGCGCAGTTCGTCGTGTCGCGCTTCGGCGGGGATGTGAAGGTGTTCGTCGACACCGCCCCCGTTCTGGAGAAGCCGCTGGCCGCCCAGGCCGGGCTGGGCTGGCAGGGCAAGCACACCAACCTGGTCTCGCGCGCCCATGGCTCCTGGCTGTTCCTGGGCGAGATGCTGACCACGCTGGAACTGCCGCCGGATGCGCCGCACCGTGATCGCTGCGGCAGCTGCACGCGCTGTCTTGCCGCCTGTCCGACCAACGCCTTCCCGGCGCCCTATCAGCTCGATGCCAAGCGCTGCATCGCCTATCTCACCATCGAGCATGCCGGCCCGATCCCGCTGGAATTCCGCCGCGCCATCGGCAATCGCATCTATGGCTGCGATGACTGCCTGGCGGTCTGCCCGTGGAACCGTTTTGCCGAAGCCTCCCGCCACGCGAAGCTGCAGGCGCGCGATGATCTCGTGCAGCCCGCCTTGGTCGAGCTTGTCTCGCTCGATGATGCCGGGTTTCGCGCGCGTTTCGCGGGCTCACCCATCAAGCGCATCGGCCGCAACCGCTTCGTGCGCAACGTGCTGATCGCCATCGGCAATTCTGACCTGCCCGCCCTGGCGCCGCACGCGGCACGGCTGTGTGAGGATGCCGACCCGGTGGTGGCGGAGGCCGCGCGCTGGGCGGTGGCGCAGCTGGCATGAGCGGCACGTCACCCCATGCCCTGGTCAAGCGCAGCTTCGCGCTCTCCGGCCATCGCACCTCGGTGGCGTTGGAGGCCGAGTTCTGGGAGGTGCTGACGACACTTGCCGCCGAACGCGGGCTGACATTGTCCCGGCTGGTGACCGAGATCGACGCTGCCCGCGCGCCGCAGCGGCCACTCGCCTCGGCCTTGCGAATTTTTGCGCTGAAACGCGGAGATCATGCCTCCGCTTAACACTTTGGCAATCACTCTGGGCTGCAATGGTCGCGCGAAATACGCCGGCGTTGCGGGAAAATCCGGCAGCGCCGATCGGGGAAAATCCCCCTGTCCGGTGTGAAAGGAGCCGTCTGATGCCTGGTCTGGTTGAACACGCCTATCCTGCTGCGCAGCTTTTCGAGCCGAGCCGCCTGGTGCTGTGCGATCGCCTGTTGGCACTTGCCGAAGTGGCCGATCGCGCCGGTTGCGCGGTGACGGCGGAGCATCTTCTGGCCTTGGCCCACACCGTGTTTGACGATGGTGAGGCCGGCCGGCCGCATTGATCGTGGCGCTACGGCCCGCGCGTTCGGCGTTGTGCCGGCTGGGGCGCCGGCTGTGGTTGAGCAGGGGCGGGCGGTGCTGCAGGTTGCGCGGCCGGCGCCGCTGCCACGGGGGCTGCGATCTGAGCCGGCGCGGTCTCCTGCGGCTTCACGGCGGCCGGGTGCTCCGCACGCCAGCGCACTGCATCGGCCAACTCCGGCGTGCGGGCAGGGGCCGTGATGTCGCCCGACAGCCGCAGCCCGATCGCAGGCGGGGTGCTGACCGGGGGGGAGACGCCCAGGCGCATCGCCTCGCTGCGCCCCACCAGATCAACACTGCCGGACGCGGTGATCTGCCCGGCCGTGCTGTCGAGCAGCGTGTCGCTCAAGGTGACGGCGCCGTTCTGCACCGTGGCATTGACGGTCAGACGGTCAAACGCGGTGCTTCCACCCTCCAGCGCCGCGCGCAGATCGGTCTCGGCCAGAGCGGGGCCGATGCGGCCGAGATCAACACCGGTGAGCGCGCCATCGCGCAGGCTGGCCTGCACCGTGCCGCCCAGCGTGGCCAGCAGCGTGGCCGGCGCAAAGCCGCTGGCGGAGAGTTTGGCGCTGGCATCCAGCACGCCCCCCGTGACATCCACCGGCAGACCGAACAACGGGCCTTCCAGCGCGGTTCCCGTCAAGGCCAGATCGGCGGAGATTTTCGGCGGGGCAAGGCTTGCATCCACCTCGATTGCACCGGAGAGCTTGCCGCCATCGAGCGTGGCACTCAGCCCGTCGAGCCGCAAAACGCCCGATTGCAGCGAGACCGTGGTGGATACCGTGCCCAGCAGCGGCATCAGACCCGCCAGAACCTGGCCCGCCTGCAGCTTCACGCTGGCCTGCCAGCCGGACAAAGCTGCAACATCCAGCGGCTCGGCGGAGCGCAGGGCAGGGATCGCGAGCGGCAGCGTCTCGGCGGCGAGACGGCCGGTCAGCAGCGGTGCGGGGCCGGTTGCATCCCACGCAAGCGCGCCGCTGGTGCGCAGCTGGCCTGCCGCGAGGTCGAATCCGTCACTCGAAAGCTTCACCGGCGACCAGATCATGCCCATGCCCGACACCATGCCGGACAGCGAGAACGACCCTTCACCCAGCCACGGGCGCGGATCGGCAAAGCCGAGCGAGGTGATCAGCCGGGAGGCGCCGGGGTGGCGCAGCGCGAGCTTGCCGCCCCACGACCCTGCCTGCAGGTTCAGCACCGGTTGCAGCTCCGCATGCAGATCCCCGAAATCAACCACGAAGCGCAGCGCCAGCGCCTCAACGGGTCCTGCGGCGTTGGCCTGCACTGTCAGATCCAGCGCTGGCAGGCGTGCAACCCAGGGCTGGGCGGCCTCCGGAAGGTCGCGCAGCAGATCGGCCATGGCGCGGCCCTGGGCGGTCAGATCAAGCTTGCCATCGGCGATCCGCCCATCGGCGGCCACAGTGCCGGAGAGTGCGGCATGCATCCCGGACAGGCTGGCATCCACCCGGCGCAGCGTGGCGTGGGCCTGGTCGAAGCTGGCATCCAGGATCAGCGGCGAGATCGTGCGCGCACCGATCCGCGCCGTCTGCACATGGGCCTGCAGGTCCAGATCCAGCGCCCCGGTGCTGCCGGCCATGGCCTTCAGCGAGGACGGCACGAACGGGTCGAGCGCCAGACGGTCGAGGTCGAGCCTGGCCTGCATCACCGGGCGGGCCTCCGGGTGGGCGGCGGGGTGAAAATCGACACGGCCCTGCAGATGGCTGTCATCGATCACGCCGTTCAGATCGGAAGCCGCGATCAGCGGTGCGGCTCCGCCCTCGGCATGCAAGGCGGCGCGCAGATCGGCATGGGTGAACACACTCTCTGGCAGGGCCTGGGCGTCGAACACCCCGGCGTGGCCGAGCCAAGCCAGCGTGGTGCGCAAGGCCGGCGCGTTCAGCCCCGCCGTGCCGTCAAACCGTGGTGCTGGGCTGCGCTGCAGCTGCCCGGTCAGTTGCAGGCGCGCGTCGCCCGGCAGCGTGGCGTCCAGATCATTGACGGTGATCTGGCTGCCGTCCAGCGCAGCCGTCACATGCAGCGACCGCAGCAGGCTGCCGGCCAGCGTGCCGGCCTCCGCCGAAAGATCGAGATTGGCGTGATCCACCGGCAGCAGCCGGTCCTGTCCCGGCCGCAGCAGTGCCGGCAGCCAGGCATCGAGATCAACCCGGCTCGCCGCCAGCGCCAGATCCAGCGACAGACCATCGCCGAAATGCAGCGCCAACGCGCCGCGTGCCGGCACCCCGGCCAGATCGACCGAAAGCGTGTCCATCATCGCGGCATCGCCCGACAAGGTCAGCGCGCCATCCGCCCGGAAGGGCAGGGCGGCTGCCTGGGTCAAGGCCGACAGATCGGGGCCGTGCAGGCTGAGCCTGCCATGCAGCCCGCCGCCATCCAGCACGCCGTTGAACGCGGCCCCGATCCCCTCGGCGCCCTGCGGCTTCGAAGCACCCGGTGCGGCGCTGTTCTGCGGTGCCGCTGCCTGCGGCTGGCCGGACAGGGCGATGTCGATCGCAACCGCATCCGCCGTGCCGGGATCGCTGCTGCGCAGCGTCACCGCCCAGGGCAGGCCGCCGATCTCGGCACTGCCGGACAATGTGAGCCCCTCCGGCGCCTGGCCCTCGGTGCCGCCGGATTGTGTATCCGCCGCCAGACCCAGCGTCGCATTGACATGCCGTGCGGTGATGCCGCCCAGGCTGATCCGCCCATCCTCCACCCGCGCCGCGATCGAGGCGAGCCAGGAGGGCGGGCGCAACGCCGCGTTGAGCCGCCCAAGCGGCCAGGGCAGGCGCAGCTCCAGCCCGCGCACCACCACTTCACGCGCATCCACCCGCCCCGCCAGCAGCGGCAGCAAGGCCACACGCAGCCGCAATTCCCGCGCGCGCAGGCTCACCCCATCGGCGCGGTCGGTCAGCGCCACATCGCCCACCGAAAGCTGCGGCTCCGGCAGCAGCGACAGCCGGACCTGGCCTGC
>CAIYCW010000089.1 GCA_903924855.1 uncultured Rhodospirillales bacterium
GATGCTGGTCGCCCTGCTGCTGCCGCTTGACTGGGTCGCCGCCCTGCCGCTGATCGCCCAGCTCTCCGCCGCGACCGACCGGCTCGCCGTCACCGAGGCGAAGCTGCTGGCGGCTGCACGGCGCTGGCCGGAGCCCGCGATCGCGCCGGCGCCGGTGGACGTAGCGTTCACCGGCATCGCGCTGCAGGACGCCATGCTGCGCTATGCCCCGCATCCCGGTGTGCCCGGCACCGTCATCGGCCCGCTGTCCTGCCGTGCGGCCCCCGGCGAGATCACCCTCATCCTGGGCGGCCCGCTGGTCGGCAAGAGCAGCGCGCTGCGCATGCTGTCCGGTCTCGTCCGCCTGGATTCCGGCACGCTGTGCCTCAACGGGGAAACGGTCGATCCGGTGTCTTGCCGGGACCGCGTCTGGCTCGTGCCGAGTGACCCCGTGCTGCTGGCCGGGCAGGCCGTTCCCGGCATCGACCGGGCGGAGGTGGTGGAACTGCGCCGGGAGCTCGGGTTGGACGCGGTGGCCGCGCTGTCCTCGGGCTTTCTGCCCGACCCGGCCTCGCTCGGCATCTCGCTGCGGGCGCGTCTTGCCCTGCTTCTGGCCTTCGCCAGCGACCGCCCGGTGCTCCTGCTCGACGAGCCCGGGCTCTGGCTGGATCGCGCCACGCGGGCCCGGCTGTTCCAGACCATCCTGCCGCGCCTGCGCGACACCGGTCGGGCGATCGTGCTGACCGCCACCGATGATCGGCTCACGCCGATGGCCGATACGGTGGTTCACCTCGATGGATTTCGCCAGGACGCGGCGTGAGGCTGGGGAGCGCAGAGCTTCCCACCGTCACCCTGGCGCGCGCGTTGTCCGGCCACGCCGCCGCTGTTGTTCTGGTGAGCGACATGCCTGGCCTTCCCGTCGTCGTCTGTCCCGTCGAGCACCGCGCCGCGCTGCGCGACGGGGAGGTCTGGCTGTGGTTCGGCGATCCCACACGGCGTGGCGACTGGGACGAGGCCGCGGCGGAGCTGCTTCGCTGCTCGGTCTATGGCGCGCGGGCGGCGCGGCAGCGTCAGGCGCGCAGCCGTGCGGCCATGCTGTGCGCCCATGCCGGCGCACGGGTGTTGCTGGCGCAGGCGCTCGGCTGCGGGCCGGACAGGATCGCCTACCAACCGACGGAATCAGGGAAGCCGTGCCTGGGCGAGGCCGGCTGCGTGTCGTTCTCCCTGGCGCACACCGATACGCTCGTCGCCGTCGCGGTATCGCGCCATGCGGTCGGAGTTGATGTCGAGCCGGTGCGGATGCTGCCGGACATCGATGCGCTGGCGGCGGCGGAGCTCGATCCGGTGTTGGTCGAGCAGCTGCGCGGATTGCCGCCGGAGCGGCGTGTGCGCGGGTTCTTTCAGTGCTGGACCGTGGGCGAGGCCTGGTTCAAGGCGACCGGGCGGGTCATCTCGGCAGGTGAGGCGGGGTGGCTGGATGGGAAGCCCGGGCTGGTCGGGCTTTGCACGGCTGAGGGGGCGAGAAAGCAATATGTTCTTTTTTGAAAAAAAGAACCAAAAAACTTTCATCCGCTTTGGCCCAGCCTAACGGAACAATAGTGTCAGCCGGTCGAACGTTTTTTGGTTGTTGTTTACAAAAAAGAACAACTTTCTTAATGGACCTGCGACGTGATCGCCTTCATCTGGCTCTCATTGATCATCGCCTCCGACAGCGGATCCAGTCCCGTCTTGATCAGATATCCATTCGGCCCCGCTGCCCCCTTCGATGTCAGCTCCATCACGAACTGACGCATGTTCGGAACCTTGTCCAGACGATTCACCTTCACGATCGCCGCCAGGTCGCGGGCCAAAGGATACAGTCCCTGCTCCAGTGCATGCTCATCCGGCACCTCTCCCTCGATCGGGACCATCACCGCCTCGCGCATCAGCAGCATGGAACGGCGCTCGTTGATCGCCACCGCGGTGCCCTGCGGCACCACGCGCGGACTGGCCATATAAGCCGTCCCATCGACATAGCTGATCCCGGCATCGGTCCGCCGCGACAGGCAGTGCCGCAGCGCCCCGGCAGGATCCCGTCGGTTGAGCGCGGCCACCTGTGGCAGCGACAGGCAGGTCGGGCGCATCAGCATGTCTTCCAAGGTCAGCCAGATCAGCGAGCGCTGCGGCGGGCCGATCAGGCGGATCGGCTCATCCGGTAGCTCCGGGGAGATGTCGCGCCACTTCCGGTTCGGATTGGGTGCGAACATGTCCTCGGAGACCGATTGCGCATCCCGCCGCGGCAGCTCGCGCGCGATGGCGCGGAACAGCTGCTCCATCGACAGGCGCAACGGCGGCGCACCAGGGGCCGTGTAGACCGTGATCACCTGACGGCCAAACGGCAGCCGCATGACCGGCAGACCGCCCGAGCACAACCCGCCCTCGGGCGCGCCATGCGGAACGGGCGAGATGATGATGTCCGGCGAGTCACGCAACGTGGTGCAGAAGGCGCGCTGAGACCCGATTTCGCTCGACTGCTCGATCTGCGGGAACTTGCGATGTGCGCTCAGCGACAGCGCGTTGGCCACACTCGCCGCGTACGGCAGCATCTCCGGCTTGCCGATCACGCGCGCGTAGTCGCGATCGTCATCGGCCGCTGCGGCACGTTGCATCAGCGCCACCAGAAGTGCCGTGATGAGGCACATGCCAAGCGCCACACGGCAGGTGCGGACGAACGTGGCGATCTTCACCGTCATGTCACACACCCGGCATGTAGTAGGCGGTGTCCTTGGCATCCGCGGACCGGATGGATGCAAAGCCCAGCAGCCGCGTGTAGATTCGGCCGCTTCGATTGAACGAGAACCGGCCGCTCAGCCCGCGATACGCAAGTTCGCCGTGCATCACCTGGATCAGCTCGTCGATCACAGCCTTGCGCGTCGCCGCGTCATCCTGGCCGGGCATGGAGATGCGCCCTACCTCCTTCAAACCCTCCACCACCAGGTTGACCGCATCGGTGGCCTGCATCGCTTGATCCACCGGTTCGCTGTGGTAGCGCTCCTTGTAGGTCCGCTCCCATTCCGCCTGCTCTGGCGTCGGCGCGCGGTGGTCGCGCAACACCGGCACCAGCGTCCGCAGCTTGAACGGCCGTCCCTTGGTGTCGCCGAGCGCCGCGGTCAGCTGCTGCTGCACCACCGTCGGGCTCTGGTAGATGGTGGGCAGCACGCACAACACGTTCAGGCCAAGATCTGCCGCGAAACGCACCAGCTGCACCTGCCATTCGAGCGGGGCGATCAGCACGAGGTGATCGAACTGCTTGCCCTGCAGGCGGGGAATGAAGTCATGCGTGCGGCTGAGCGAGGCGAGCGACACCTCGTCGACGATCGTCAGCCCCAGCACTGCCGCGGTGTCGCGGTAGGCCAGCGAGATCTCCAGCGGATCGTATCCCCGCCCCCGCATGATGAACCCGCGCTTCAGGCCGAGATCGGCGACGAACCGCGCCGTCTGGGTGGAAAGATCGCCGTTGTCCGGCAGCGTGGCGAAGATGTTGTGCAGGCCGTGCATGGTCAGCGACGTCGTGGTGATCGTCGGCACGATCAGCAGCGAGTCATGGCGCAGATAGGTGATGGCCGCCGGCAGGGCGTCGCCCACGTCACTGTGGCCGATCACCGCGATCACATCGCCGCGGCCGACCACCCGGGCCGCGATCTTGATCGCCTCCGTGCGGACGTTGACCTTGTCCCACTCGACCGTCTCGGAATGCAGCTTCAGCCGGCATCCCAGAACCCCGCCGGATTGATTGATCTGATCGACGGCGATCTCGGCTCCGTTGTGCAGCACGGGGCCGGACATCGCGTCGCCGACCGTGGCGATGATCAGTTCGCGTGCGTTGTCCGCTATCGGCGCCGCATGGGTGCGCGCGGCCAAACCGGTCAGTCCGGCCGCGCCGGCTGCAACTGCCAGTCCGCCGCGAAGGGCGGTCCGCCGTGAAGGGTGCATCGGATCAGGGAACATTGATCAACGGCTGCGCAGACCGGGCACCATCCATGATCAGCACCTTGGTGTTCGCCGACTTGGCAAGATCGCCCTGCACCCGGATCGCCTCCCATTTCAGCAGGTCCGGCGTCAGTCCCTCGCGCAGGATGCGGTTGGCGTTGCTGGTGCCCTCCGCCTCGATCCGCTTGCGCTCGGCCTCCAGCTTTTCGCCGGCGAGGCGGAACTCGTAGGCGTCCGCCTGCTGCTGATAGGCCAGCTTGGTGGTGATCGCTTCGCGCAGCGGCGCGGGCAGCGAGACCTCGCGGATGATCACGTCGTCGATCGACACGAACTGCTCGCTCGTCTCGTCGATCGCGCGCGAGATGATCGAGGACAGCACGCCCTCCTTGTTGGTGTAGATCGATTCCGGCTCCTCGCGGCCGATATAGCGGCGCAGCACCGATTCCACCGTCGGTTTGACGATCTTGCCGACATAGTCCTTGCCGACGCGCTGATCGAGCAGGCCGAGCGTGTCGTAATCCGGGTGGAACCGGATGGTCAGCTTCATGTCGATCGGCAGACCCTTGTTGGTGAGCGCCGTGAAGTCCGTCTCCACCACCTGGGTGCGGGTGTCGTACACCGTGAAACGGTCCCACGGGAACATGATGTGAATGCCCTCACCGAACACATAGTCGGTGACGGTGCCGCCAAAGAACAGTTGCCACATCACGCCGCCACCGCCGACGGGAACGATATAGATCACGCGTTCCCACAGCACGACGATGACCAGCAAAAGAACGGCAAAGATCCAGGCAGTGACACGACCGCCGCGTCCCATGGCGGACATCAGTTGCTGATCCATCCCCTGTGGCAAGATGGGGGATTTTACTTCAGGTTCTGACGGGTTGGCGTCAAACAGAGATGCCGACATTTACTTGCGCCATTGGTTGCGTCATGTCAGTCGTTTAGCTTATGTCTGATCGTCGCGCAATGCGATTGCCCTGGCCGGTGTGGCAATCGGTTGCCGGCAACGCCTGGTCGCCCCGGTGCGCGGAGGCGAAAAATTGCCGCGGTGCGGACGGTCGGCTGTTGTGGATGGCCGTATGCGGTGGTAACGGGCGCATGTTTGGCATAGCAGATATTTCGAAATCGTTTTTCGGCAGGTCTGGCTTCGCGCCCGGGGCGCGGAACCGGTGCCGAATGACTGACGGCTGAGATCTCTCGCCATCATGACCTGCTGCCTTGGAGAGGGCCCGCGCATGAACCCGTCCGAAACCTTCCTGATCGCCATGACGGTGATCTTCACGGTGCCCTATCTGGCCTGGCGCCTCGGCAACACCGATTACTGGGCGCCCCTCGTTGTGGTGCAGATCATCCTGGGCATTCTGCTGGGTCCAGGCGTGCTCGGCGCCTTCGCGCCGCAGGTCTACAAATTCGTTTTCACACCCACGGTGATCACGCTGCTCAACGGCGTGGCTCAATGGGCGGTGATGCTGTTCGTGTGGATCGCCGGCATCGAGCTCGATCTGCACGAGGCCTGGCACCACAAGCGTGAAGGCGGCATCACCGCGGGCCTGGCCCTCGGCTCGCCGCTGGTGCTCGGCTGCGGCGCGGCCATGGTGATGTTGGCCAGCTCCACCGGCTGGATCGGCGCCAAAGGCCATGACTGGCAGTTCGTGCTCGGGACGGGCATGGCCTGCGCGGTCACCGCGCTGCCGATTCTCATCCTGTTCATGGAGAAGCTGGAGATCCTGCGCCAGCCGATCGGCCAGCGCATCCTGCGCTATGCCAGCATGGATGATGTGGCGATCTGGGGTGTGCTGGCGCTGATCCTGCTGGACTGGGAGCGTGTCACCCGTCAGATCGGATTTCTGATCGGATTTGTCGTCTGCGCCGCGGCGATCCGCTGGATCATGCGCAAGATCCCTGAGCGGGACCGCTGGTATGTCGGCATGATCTGGCTGGCGAGCTGCGGCTTCGCCGCCGATTTCGCGGGGTTGCACTTCATGGTCGGCGCTTTCCTCTCCGGTGCGGTGCTGGACGGACGCTGGTTCGATCAGAAGCAGATGGACCTGCTGCGCCACCACGTGTTGCTGGTGATCATGCCGGTGTTCTTTCTCAGCACCGGCCTGCGCACCAGCTGGTCGGTGGGCGGCTTCGAGGTGTTCATCGCCGCCGCCTGGCTGCTCGTGGCCGCGGTTCTGGGCAAGCTGGCCGGCACCCATCTGGCCGGGCGCATCCTGCGCTGGGCGCCTGGCGAGGCGTCGCTGATCGGCTGGCTGCTGCAGACCAAGGCGCTGATCATGATCATCTTCGCCAATATCCTGCTGGACAAGCAGATCATCACCGACGGCACCTTCACGGCGCTGCTGCTGATGGCGGTGGCGAGCACGATGCTGACGATCCCGATGGTCAAGCCGATGATGGGACGGATGCAGGCGTTGTTCCAACGGGCATTCTAGCCGGACCGGTCGGCTGCGCGATTTCGTCATGCTTGGGGAGCGACACAACGTTTTCGTTGAGATTGGGGGTGAATGTCCGTATGACAATCACATCTCACGTTTCCGTGTTGCACGGCACCATGCGGTTTGGTTAATTGCGTACAATGGTATTTGACCTTCGGGGGTATTTGACCTTCGGGACAGGTCGACGGGTGCGGCGAAGAGGCCGCCGGGCTGGTCGTTGACCGCGGCAGCGTGCGTGGGATGACGTGAAGTTTCGAGGTCGGCAGAAGCCGACCTGATTCGATTGTTGATAATCGCTGCGGCAATGGTATGCGGGCGACCTCGGGCGAAACAGCGACGGGAGAATGAGTTTATGGAGCATGTGTATCACGACCACATCGTGGTCGGGGCCGGCCCGGCCGGTCTGCAGATGGCGTACTTGCTGGAACAGGCGGGTCGCGACTATCTCGTGCTCGACGGTCAGAGCAAGGCCGGCAGCTTCTTCGCGAAGTTTCCCCGTCACCGCCGCCTGAATTCGTTCAACAAGCGTTTCAACTGGTTCAATGAAGACGACTTCAACATGCGTTTCGATTGGCACTCGCTGCTGACGCATGACTTCTCGATGCGCTACAAGGGCTACTCGAAGGACCTGTTCCCGCTGGCGGATACCTACCATCAGTACCTGAACGATTACCGCGAGCATTTCGACCTCAAGGTGCAGTTCAACACCCGCGTCACCTTCGTCGATCGTGACCCGGAGACCCGCCACTTCATCCTCACCACCCAGGACGGGGCGGAACTGCGCTGCCGGACCCTGTCGATGGCGACCGGCCCGGTCGTGCCGAACATTCCGGACATCCCGGGCATCGAGCATGCGACGGGCTACGAGGAGCATGAGACCGACCAGGATTTCTACGAGAACAAGCGCGTGCTGATCATGGGGGCCGGCAACTCGGCTTTCGAGACCGCCAATCACCTGGCCGGGGTCGCTGCGCAGATCACGATGGCGCTCGGCAACAAGTTCCTCAAGCACGCCTGGCAGACCCATTACGTGGGCGATGTGCGCTCGACGCCGAACGCCATTCTCGACATGTCGCAGCTGAAGATGCTGCACGGCGCGGTCGGCATCTCGCCCACCCGGATCGAGAAGATGCCGGACGGCGTGCTGAAGGTTTACTACACCGAGGAGCTGCCGCATTGGACCACGCCGGGCGTGGCCGAGGGCTGGATGCCGGTCGATGTGGTGATCCGCTGCACCGGCTGGAAATATGTCAATCCTGAGATGTTCGCCCCCTCGGTCCGTCCGGAAACGATCGCGCGCGGCAAGTATCCGCTGATGAGCGCGGTGTGGGAGAGCACGACGCAGGATCTGTTCTTCCTTGGTGCTGTGATGGACGGGCGCAACCGCCGCGGCCCGAACACCTCGGTGCACGGCTTCCGCTACGCCACGCGGGCCGCGTTCAACTACATGGAGCAGCGCTATCACGGCGTGCCCACCCCCAACCAGGTGTTCCCGCTGAGCACCCGCGAGGACCTCGTCGCCGTCGGCCAGGCGGTGGTGAAGCGGCTCAGCATCTCCTCGGGCCTGTACGAGAATCACGCGCTGATGGCCGATGCGCTGATCATCGACGACAAGGCCGGTGTGGCCCGTCTGTTCTACGAGATGCCGATCGACTACTTCCTGGAGAACCCGTATTTCACCAGCAAGAAGCTGATCCTGTTCAACCTGGAATTCGGCTACGACAACTTCCCGGGCCAGGACGTGAACACCTTCGTTCGTCACAACGACCCGGCGCGCCCGGGCTGCGTGGCCCATCTCCACCCGGCCTTCCGCTATTACGAGGACGGCCAGTTCGTTCGTGGGCGCAACACGCGCTCGTCGACGATGGTGCGGTATGACGAGGAGGCCGGCATCTTCGAGGGCGAGCAGAACGATTCCAAGCCGCGCCACATCATCTTCAACTTCATCAACAGCGTCGCCGGCGTGACCGACGAGCCCTTCCCGGAAGAGACCTACTTCAACTCGGAAGAGCGCGGTGGCTTCCGTGCGCTCCAGCCGGGTGAGACGCTGCACAACCCCGGCCTGCCGGAGTGCATGCTGGAAGTGGGCGGACAGCAGGTGAAGGACTTCGAGCATCTGCGGATGGGCAGCCGCCGCGAAGACGGCACCATCGCGCCCTGGCAGCACTGCCACTGAGGGCTGGCGGCCCCGGGGAGCCTGCTCCCTGGGGGCCGTGTTGGCTTTTCGATGGATCGACCTGAGAGCGGCGCGACATGCCCACGGTATGTCGCGCCGGTTTCGTTTGCGCTGGAACGAACTGTGGCCGCTGACGTGGCTCAGCCTCGGAAATGCGGGCTGAATACAGTTGGGCCGGTCTGATGATTCCTGCAGTGGGATGTTGAGCCACCGGCTCTTCCGCGTGTCCGTATGTCGCTGTGATGCCCGGCACATGACAATTCATCACAATTTTCTTCACGTTATCGCAGCAGGAATTTACCGGTGGGTAGAGACTGGGCAACGAGGACCTAAACTTGACGCAAAGTTAACCTCCTGATATACGAAGCTTCTGGACACATTACTCAACAGGCCTGTCGATCCAATTGCATGTCAATCAGCTGATGAGGGATGTTGCGGTCGATGTGGGTCGGTGGAAAGTTCAGTGTAGCACTGCTCAGTGGCGGACAAATCGGCCTGATGATCGCCCTTATGCTTTCGGTGCCGATTGCAGCTTCGGCGCAAAACGCGACCGTTTCGCGCCCAGTGGTGCTGCGGGGGCTGAATGTGGCTCCTTCGATTGAAGAGGCGGCTTCGGCTATGGACGGGGTGCAGGTTCCTGGCCTGTTTCCTGTGGACCGCGCGGCACTGCAAACCGGGCTTTCGGCGCTTCTGGGCCGGCCAATCGGGCGTGAACTTCTGAACGAGATTCGGCAGGTTGTGACCGAGTCGTTCGTCAATGCCGGTCGCCCGTTCATCGATGTCGGGTTCCCGCAGCAGGACATCACGGAAGGCCGGCTGCGCGTGGTGGTGCAGGAATACCGGGTGGGGCAGGTCGCGGTCTCCGGCAACAACTGGTTCACCGATCGCCAGGTCACGGAGGCGGCCGGCCTGACGCCGGGCGAGACCATCGACAAGAACGGCCTGGATTCGCGGCTGGCGGCATTCGGGGCGTCGCCGTTCGTCAAGGTCACGCCGGATTTTCAGCCCGGCAAGGCGCCTGGCACCACGGATGTGACTCTGAGGGTTGACGACCGACTGCCGGTGCAGGTTTCCGCCACCTATCACGACACCGGGGCGGCCAGCACCGGATGGGACCGTTTCGATCTGGGCGTGCGCTGGGGCAACGTGGCACACAGCGGCGACACGCTGGGCTACACTTTGTCGAGCAGCAGCGATTTCTACAATGGCCGACCGGGCAGCGATCTGCTGTACGAAGGCGTGCCGCCACGTTTCATGTCCCAGACGGTCACGGCGGAGCTGCCGCTGGACGGCGGCGCCCGGGTGAGCCTGTCCGGCGGCTACACGCGTCAGTCGCCAACGCTCGGCCGCGCGCTCGGATCGATCGGCACCACCACCACGTTTTCGGCCGATTACACACGCCCTGCGGATTTCTGGCCGGCGACATGGATCGGCGGCACCGACCAGGAGGTGGGGATCGGTGTCAGTGTGAAGCGCAGCAACAACAACCTGTCCTTCGGCGGTCAGCTCGTGCAGCGTGGCTTCACGGTGGTGGCCGAGATCTCGCTGCATGCCAGCACCAACTTCACCAACAGCCTGGGGCGGCTGCACGTGATGAACACGCTCACCGCGAGCCCTGGCGGGCTGACGCGGGAGAACAGCGACACGGCGTTTCAGCCCCTGGGCTCCAGCCAGTCGGGAACGCCCGGCGCGCATGCGCGCTACGTCTATGACCAGCTGGTGCTGACGCAGATGACCCCACTGCCGCGCGATTACGGGCTGCTGCTGCGCGCCACGCTGCAGGCGTCCAGCTCCACGTTGCTGGGCTCCGAGCAGATGTCGATCGCCGGCATGGACGCGGTGCGCGGCTATCAGGAATTCGGCGTGGCCGGATCGCAGGGCGTGCTGCTGTCGGCCGAACTGCGGGGACCAAGCTTCAGCCCGTCGACGTTCATCGGCCTGGCCGACCGTGCGGACCAGGCGCAGCTGCATGTCTTCCTCGATGCCGGGCGGGCCTGGAATCCGACGGGCAGCCAAACCGCGCCTGCCGCCCAGAGCACGGCCAGCTTCGGTGCGGGCGGCACGCTGGCACTGGCTGACAATTTCAACATGCGTCTCGAGCAGGGCTGGCAGATTCTGAGGTCGAACCGACCGGGTGCCAATGGCGCGTTCCTGCATGCCGAGGTGAGTGCCACATGGTAGCCCGGCGCACCTCCCGCGCACAGATCCGCGCGTTCGGCAACAGGGTCACGCGGTTCTCGTATCGCGCGGCTTTGCTGCTGGGTTCGGCGCTGTGCTTTCCGGCGGTGGGGCAGGCGGGTGGACCGGCGCTGCCGCAGGGCGGCAAATTCACGGCCGGCAGCGGCACGATCTCCGGCAATGCCAGCACGCTTTCGGTCAATCAGACCACCAATCGCGGGATCATCGACTGGAAGAGCTTCTCGATCGGCGCCGGCAAGACGGTGGCGATCAACAACGGCAGCGGTGCGACGCTCAACATCGTCACCGGCCGCGCGCCGTCACAGCTCAACGGCACGCTGACCTCGACCGGCAGCACCTATCTGATCAATCCGCAGGGTGTGATCGTCGGCAAGACCGGCGTGATCAGCACCGGCGGCAGCTTCGGCGCCAGCACCAGGCCGGCGGACGTGTCGGCGTTCATGAAAGCCGGCGGTCTGTCGGTCTCGGGCACGTCGGCCGCCGGGGTGGTCAACCAGGGGCAGATCACCGCGGGCGACCAGGTGGTTCTGGTCGGGCAGTCCGTGCAGAACACCGGCAACATTCAGGCCGGGGGCACGGCCGTGCTGGCGGCCGGCAACACGCTGGTTCTGCAGGCGCAGGGTGACAACGCCCTGGTGAGCGTGCAGGGCGGCGATGGCGACGTGACGAACAGCGGACGGATCGCTGCGGCTTCGGCGGCGCTGCGTTCGGCAGGCGGCAATGTCTATACGCTGGCCGGGCATCGCACGCAGCAGACCGGCCCAGGGATCATCCAGGCCACGGGCAGTGCGGGTCAGCCGGGCCGGGTGTATCTGGATGCGAACGGCGATGTCGTCGTCGGCGGCACGGTCTCGGCGGATGGGGCGGCCGGCGGCCAGGTGCAGATCACCGCCGGCAAGACGGCGAAGATCTCCGGCACCGTGTCGGCCCAGGGCAGTGTGGCCGGCGGCGGGCAGATCACGGTCACCGGCGGGACCGTGAAGCTGGGGCGCAAATCGGTGGTCGATGCGTCCGGTGCATCGGCGGGCGGCACGGTGCTGATCGGCGGCGACCGGCATGGCGGCACCGGCGGAGGGGCGCTGTCCGCCACGCCGATCGCCCAGGCCAAGACCACGACGGTGGCAGCCGGGGCCCAGATCAAGGCCGATGGCACGTCCGGTGCGGGCGGTTCGGTGGTGGTCTGGTCCACCGAACAGACCGATTTCGCCGGCTCCATCAGCGCCAAAGGCACGACGGGCGGCGGGGCGGAGGTCTCCAGCCTCGGCGTGCTGAACTTCACCGGCCAGGCCGATCTGCGCGGCGCCGGCGGCACGGCCGGCACGTTGCTGCTCGATCCGAACGATGTGGTGGTGACCGATGGGGCGGTTTCCGCCGGTCAGTCGGCGATCAGCCCGGAGCTGATCCAGACCCAGCTCGGCTACAGCAATTTCGAGATCATCACCGACGGCACCGGATCGAGCGGAGCCGGCCATGGCGACATTCTGGTCATCTCGCCGCTGAGCTGGACCTCGTCCTATTCGCTGAGCCTGCTGGCCGCGCGCAACATCAGCATCACCGCGCCGATCACCGCCGGCAACGGTGCGAACGTGACGCTCGTGGCCGATTCCGGGAACACGGGCACCGGTGCCGTGAACTTCTCCGGCAACGGCTCGGTCACCCTGTCCGGCGGCGGCGCAGCACAGATCACCACCAGTTTTGCCACCACCGGCACGTTGCCCAGCAATGGCGACTACAGCAGCTTCGTCTCCGGCGGCACGCTCGCCACCCAGGTGAACATTGCCACGGCGGCACAGCTTGCCCAGCTGTCCACCATTACCAGCACATCGGCTGGTGCCTATATCAACTTTGATCTGCTTTCTGACATCAACATGTCGGGCGCGAGCTTCAGCCCGATCACCTCCTATTACGGCACGTTTGACGGGCAGGGTCACACGGTCAGCAACCTGGCCATCAACGCCCCGGCTCAAAGCAAAGTGGGATTTGCCGCGGTCAATCGTGGGACGATCGAGAACGTCACCTTCAATTCGGGCACCGTGACCGGATACAGCACCGTGGGGCTGGTGGCCGGTGTCAACTACGGTGTGATCCAAAACGTTGTTGTTACCGGAAACGACTACACCAACACCAATATCACCGCGACCACGTCGACCGCCACGAGCACAGATGCGGGTCTCGTCGGTGGGCTTGTCGGCCTGAACGACGGCACGATCCAGAACGTGTATTTCTACGGCTCGGTGCATGGCGGTTATTCAGCCGGTGGCATTGCCGGCTACAATGGCGACGGCACGACCATCGGCCTGATCAACGGTGCTGCTGCGTTCTCTGCCGTGTTCGGCGGGAACTGGAGCGGCGGCGTCGTCGGGCAGAACCGGAATTTCTCGATCGTCGCCAACAGCTTCATGCGCGGCGGGATCTACGGAACCTATACCGCAGGCATCGCTGCGGTGAACTACGGCGAGATCCTGGACGACGTCGCCGTCATGTCGCCCTCGCACGACGAAACGCATACGGGTGCCGTTGTGTTTCGCAACCTCGGCAGCGGTGCGCTGTTCAACGCTTATTACGACGTCAACACCTACGGCCGGACCTCGACCTACGGCACTCCTGCCACGGTCTCACAGCTCACCCAGGGGTTCTATAGCAGCACCGACCCGACCGTGCTGGTCAATGGCGGCCTGCCGGCTGGGTTTGATCCAACGGTGTGGACCTTCCAGTCCGGCGCCTACCCGACCGTGTTCACGCCCTATATGGCACCGGCTGCCGCGTCGACCATCACGTTGACGGGCAGCGTCACCGGCGCCGGGTCCGGTGCGACCGTCGGTGTCAACACCGGCGGGACGATGTACGGGCCGGTCACCCTGGCGCCCGACGGCAGTTGGAGCCTGTCGGTTCCGGTCAGCAGCAACAGTTCGAACAGCGGCACAGACGTTGTCGCCAGCCTGATCTCCGGTGGCAGCGGAACGACCCTGCTGGCCGACATCACCGGCAGCGCGGCCACCGTCCCGATCACGCTCAACACCACGACGTTGCGCTCTAATGCGGCAACGAACGTCTCGGTGTCGGCGCTGGAGGCAGAGAAGACCGCAACGCAGGGCGGGAGCCCGCTGGCGGTGTTCGGGCCAGGTTCCCCCGCCGCGCAGGGGGCTTCGAACCTTTCGATCAATGTTCCCAAATCAATTGACTTCGATGGGGGACTGAACGGTACCGGAACCTTGCAGGTCACCGCCGGCGGTGATCTGACCGCTGAGGCACCGCTGATCGCAGGCGCAGCACGTCTCGATGTGACGGGCACAATCGGGCTCAATTCCCAGTCCAACAGCATCACGACTCTCGCCGGCCGCGTCGGCGCCCTGGCGCTGCAGAACGTCGGGTCCACGACGATCGGCACCGTCATGGGCGAGAGCGGGATTGTTGCGACCGGCAGTCTGCGCATCACAGACACTGGCACGGTGACAGTCGCGTCGGGCTTGTCCGCGCAAGGCACTGGCGACGCGCTGGTGATCATTGCTCAATCCCTGAACAATATTCTTGGCGGTACGCCGCTGTCCGTCACAGGTGGTGGACGTTTCGTCGTTTATCTCCCTGACGTTTCGGACATCACGAATGCTCCGACGGCGTCACACGCGTACGGCATCGCCGCGGGTTCGCCATTGAGTGGCACCGATAACGTGCTGGCCTTCACGAACCAGCCAACGCTGACCATCACACCGAACAGCGACACCTCCGCCATCTACTCTGGCATGGTGCCAAATCTTGGCGTCCAGGCTGCCGGACTTGTGTTGGGCGACACGTTGTCGCAAGCGGTGTACGGCACGATCAGTGTGATTGGCGGACAGGCGAATGTCGGCACGTATACACTGGCACTCGCATCTGGGCTGACGTCGCCAACCGGCTACGTGCTGCAGGCTGGCACGGGCTCGCTGAAAATCGCGCCGAAGACGCTGACCTGGTCGGTGGCCGATGCCTCCGGCACCTATGGCAGCCTGGCGGCGCCGGGATCGGTGACGCTGACAGGTCTGGTGGCGGGCGATCCGATCGCCGGCACGCTGTCGGCCGGGGTGGCGCTGAGCCATGGCGGCAGCGTGGTGACGCTGGGCAGTCTCAGCAATGCCGGAACCTATCTGGAGACCGCGTCGGGCCTTAGCGGCAACAGCCTTGGCAACTATACGCTGGCGTCGACCGGTGGGACGGGGACGCTGACGGTCGCGCCGAAGATTCTGACCTGGTCGGTGGCCGATGCCTCCGGCATCTATGGCAGCCTGGCGGTGCCGGGATCAGTGACGCTGACAGGTCTGGTGGCGGGCGACCCGATCGCCGGCACGCTGTCGGCCGGGGTGGCGCTGAGCCATGGCGGCAGCGTGGTGA
>CAIYCW010000090.1 GCA_903924855.1 uncultured Rhodospirillales bacterium
CGGGGCAGAAGAGGATCAATCGCTGACCATTGCTCATCACTCAGCCAAAACTCGCCAGCCATGATCCAAACTCCACAATCTGAGAGTTTGAATCACAGCACTGCCGAGCCGATCAATGTGGTAATTGGGTTTGGAGCCTAGTGCGACGCCAAACCCTTGGCCGCAAAGCGCCGCCGCAGGCGCAGCACCGGCCGCTCCACCCCGTAATAGGACAGCGCCGCAAGCGTGAGACTGGCCGGCAGGATCAGCAGCAGCGCGTGGCGCAACCAGATCTGCTGGTCGGGCGCCACCGGCTCGACAGAGCCGAAGATCGCCTGCAGGCAGCAGGCGATGATCGCGTAGTGATAGAGGTAGATCGAGTAGCTCCATCGCCCGATCAGCCGTGCCACCGGGCCTGACAATATCCGGCGCGGCCAGGCAAGGCCTGGTGCGAACAGCACGGATCCCACCACCAGCAGCAATCCCACACCCTGGACGGTGTAGCGCATCGAATCGCGAAAGATCGGATCGCGCCACAGAAAACTGAACAGCAGCAGCACGATGCCCGCGGCAAACGCAGCCGGACGCTGCACGACGTGCAGCACCTTCTGGCGCCAGCGCCCGTCCAGCAGTGCTGCCAGCAGCGCGCCGTACAGAATGGAATCCACCCGCGTGTCGGTGGCCGCCTCGATGCGGTCCGGCAGGCCGCCAATGCACACCCCGACCGCCGAATGCTGGCACAGCCCGGCCAGGGTGAGCCGCCACAGCGTGACCGCCGTCATCACCACCATCAGCCCCGCCACCACCCGATGCGGGCGCCGGCACAGGCCAAGAATCAGCAGCGGGAACACCAGATAGAAATGCTCCTCCACCGCAAGCGACCACAGAATATCCAGTGGTGTGTGGCGTGTGGCCGGATTGTCGAGCCAGCCTGATATCAGCTGCGCGTAGTTGGACAGATAGAGCAGCGCCGAGATCACCTGGATGCGCAGCATGTGCCCGCCGATGAGCAGATAGACCGGCACCACCACCGCCACCATCAGCACCAGCGGCGGGTAAAGCCGCAGAAACCGCCGCATCATGAAGCGCCACAGCGACACCGTGCCGGTGGCGGCGATCTCGGCCAGCAATTGGCGGGTGATCAGCAGGCCGCTGACGAAGAAGAACACCGTCACCCCGAAGCCGCCCGGCACGATGCCGCCAAAGCCGCTATGGCTTACGAACACCATCAGGATCGATGCGGCGCGCAACCCGTCCAGGGCCGGCATCTGGTCGTAGGAGGCGGCGGCGGAATAGCGGATCTCGGCATCGGATGCAGCGCCCAGCCAGGTGCGCCACCGGGTCAACGCCAGTGTCATACGGCCTCCTGCAGCAAGGCCGCGCGCCGATCCGCAGGCATGAAGGGCAGACCGAGATACAGCGCCACCGCGAGATAGGTCATCAATTCCCCCGGCGCCACGACGGCCGAATAGACGGTCTGTACACACCACAGATAGACCGCATAGTCGAACAAGGCGAGGCGCCAGGGATCGCCATCGCGCGTGCTGCGCCAGATCTGCAGGGTGGACTGGGCATAGACGCCGATCACCAGCAGCGTTCCGATCATCCCGTATTCGAACACGATGCCGAGCCAGCCGAGATCGGAGACGAAGAACATGTGGAAGCGAAAGATCTGCGCCAGGTTGATGTCGCCGTGCTGGGGCAGCGAGCTCACCCCCAACAGCAGGCGCCAGGCCGATTCCTTCATGAACTGGATCGCATAGAAGGCCGACATCACCCGGGTTTCCAGCGACCCGCCGAGCGCCGTCCCGACATTGGACAGGTCCCGCCCGGCCAGGACAAACAGCAAGGTGGCCGCACCGGCCAATCCGAGCCCGATCAGCAGCAGCCGGTGGCGCTTGGTGCTGAACACGCCGCTGGCCCCCATCGATGCCAGCACGGCCGCGGTGGCCAGCTTCTGCTTGTAGATGATCGCCATGGTGACAAAGCCAACCAGCAGCCCCAGCACCCGCCAGCGTGGCATGCCCTGCCATTGGCTGCGAGTGATGACGAACATGATGTAGAAGACGAACACCATCGGCGCGTAGATGCGCGCACCCCGCTCCAGATCCCAGAAGAACAGCAGCGAGTTGCTCGTGTGGCTCTGATAGACGGCAAGCGGCACGGTCTCCCAGAGCAGCCACATCATGAAGATGGTGAAGCCTGCCAGAGCCAGCAGCGCACGATGCACCTCCGCGGCACGTGGGCGCAGCATCAACAGGATCTCGAAGGTGGAGAACACGTTGAGAAACGCCAGCATCTTCGCCGCTGACTGGATCTGGCCGACATAGCCGACCGGGAAGATCATCATGCCGATGATCGGGGTGACCCCCACCGAATACAGCAGCAGGAGCAAAAGCAGCGCGGTGCCCGGCACGCGGCGGCGAATCAGGCAGAGCACGCTGAACGGCAGGGTGAACACCGGCCATCCCTTGGCGATGGCGTAGGTCGGCAGGAAATCGATGATGTAGGCCGGCGCCTGGGAGGAGAACAGCAGCACGGTGAACAGCACCGCAACCATCCACAGTCGCACGCTGCCGGCAGCCTCGGTCTCTGCCGGGCGGGATCGCACCGCCCCCAGACGCGGCCGCTGCGCCAGAGGCGCCAGACGGCCACGCAGCGCTAGGCACGAGACTCAATCAGCCCACCAGGTGACGATTGCTGCGAGCGCCACGGCTGCGGCGAAGTTTTGCGCGAGTTTATCGTAGCGTGTGGCAATTCGCCGGAAGTCCTTGAGACGCGAGAACATTCGCTCGATCAG
>CAIYCW010000091.1 GCA_903924855.1 uncultured Rhodospirillales bacterium
CCGGGTTTGGGCTTCGAAGGGCAGGGATGCGGTGCGGCGGTCCAGCAGGTCGAGGTCGGTTGCGCGCAGGCGGCAGGAGTCGAGATCGGGCGGGAGAATCGGCGTCCAGCTCGGTTCGAGCCTGGCGGTGAGGCTGTCCTGATCGAGCTGGCCCAGGCAGGCGAGGCGGGCGCGGCGCAGCTCGGCTGCGGCATTCTGGGCGCCGGCATAGCGGGCGCGCAGCAGGTCGTCGTCTTGCCAGAGGGAGGGCGTGGTGCCGGTGCGTTGGAATTCCGGCGGCAGGAGATCGGGGGTGGCCTCGACCTCGCGGATGCGGGCGTTGATGCCGGCGGTCCAGGCGCGCAGGCCGGAGGCGACGCGCGGGTCGAGTGCCGCCCATTCGGCGGCGAGGTCGCCGCGGTAGAGGAGGGTGCGGGCGGCTTCGTCGGTTTTCAGCATGGCGGGGCCGAAGGCTTCGGCCATGAGGCCAAGGCCGCGCCGGCGTGAGAGGTCCATCTGCCAGAGCCGGGCGGTGGCTGCGGCATAGCCCTGGCCGAAATAGGCGTCATCCACGGTGGTTGCGGTGATGTGGGGGATGCCGAGGCGGTCGGTGGTGATCTCGACCGGGCCGGCGAGACCCTGGATGCGGAGTTCGGCGGCTTGGGCTGTGGTCATGATGAGCAATCCGATCAGCAGGGGCAGCAGGCGTGGGATCATTCGAGTGTGACCCCGTAGAAGAGCGGGAAGCCGCGTGGGACATTTGCCACGCGGCGGTTGAAGGCGGTGGGGGAGAAGCGCTGGCCGAGCGGGATGTAGGGGACATCCTGCCAGCATTGCAGCTGGATCTCGCGGCAGATCGCCTGCTGGGCGGCGAGGTCGGCGGTGTCGAACCAGTCCATCCGCAGGGCTTCCAGCCGCTCGCTGGTGGGCCAGCCGGGCCAGGCCTTGGCCCCGTTGGCGCGGATGCCGAGATGGGCTGCGGGGTCGACGGTGCCGGTGCCGTTCAGCGAGGTGAAGACCATGTTCCAGCCGCCCTGGGCGGGGGGGTCCATCTTGGCGCGGCGCTGGATCAGCGTGCCCCAATCCATGGTCTGCAGATCGACATTCATGCCGCAGCGTTTCAGCAGATCGGCGCCGAGCAGGGCCATGGTGCTGACATCGGGCAGATCGGCGGGCTGCAGCAGGGTGACCGGCTCGCCCTTGTAGCCGGCCTCGCGCAGGCGTCGGCTTGCCAGGGCGATGTCCCGCGGGCCGGTGAGCGCGGTGAGGCCGGCATCGTTGGCCATCGGGCTGCCCGGGGTGAAGATGCCCACGCCGTCGCGCCACAGCTCGCGTTCCTCGCCGAGCAGGGCCGTCATGAACTCGGATTGCGAGACGGCGGGCAGCAGGGCCTGGCGGATGGCGGGGTTGTTGAAGGGCGGGTGGAGGTGGTTGAAGCGCATCACGCCGATGCCGCCGGTGGAGTCGAGATTGTCCACCCGCACGCGCGGCGATTGGCGCAACTTGCCCAGCAGATCGGCGGTGGGCACCCACCAATCCTGCTCGCCCTGGATCATGGCGGAGGCGGCGGTGCTGACATCGGGGATGATTGTCCATTCCACCCGATCGACATGGACGATCTTGGGGCCGCTTGTGTAGGAGGCGGTGCCCGCGCGCGGCACGTAGCCGTCGAATTTCGCATAGGCGACGCGGGCGCCGGCCACGCGTTCATCGGCCAGGAAGCGGAACGGGCCGCTGCCCACCATTTCGCTGACCTGTTTGGCGGAATCGGTGCGGGCCAGGCGCTCGGGCATCATGATGGCGGAGTTGGTCAGCGCGCGGGAGACCGGGAAGGGTTTTTTCATCCGCAGGCGGATGGTGCGGTCATCCGGGGCTGCGATCTCATCGGCGGTGGCGATCAGCAGCTGGCCGAAACTGTCGCGCGAGGCCCAGCGCTGGATGCTGGCCACGCAGTCGCGCGCCAGCACTGGGGTGTTGTCGTGAAAGCGCAGTCCGGGGCGCAGCCGCAGCGTCCATATCCGACCGTCCTCGACCTGCTCTTCCCCCACCATCTGCGGCTGGGTGTTGAGCTGCTCATCCGCGCCGTAGAGCGTGTCGAACACCATGAAGGCGTGGTTGCGGGTGACGTTGGCGGTGGTCCAGATCGGATCGAGCACCGCGAGATCGGCCTCGGGGATGTGGCGCAGCACGCGCGCGGATTGGCCGCGGGCGATGCGCGGGGCGGCGAGGGGAGCGGCGGCGGCTGCTTTCAGGAGAGTGCGGCGCTGCATGGCGGAGCGTTCCGGACGTTTGCGGGAGTTTGGCCAGGCCCGGCTGCGCCGTCCAGCGCGAGATCAGAACTGCTTGAGCAGCCGTTCGATGTAGTCGAGCTCCTCATGGGGGCGGGTGCGGTCGCCGCTGCGCCGGCGCAGCTCGTCCTGCAATTCGCGGGTGCGGGCCTGTTCCATCTGTTCGGGCACCGCCACCTCGCCGTCATCGAGGCTGCCATTGGTGCCCTGGCCTTGCGGGCGGCCGAGCGGGTCGAGCGGTTGGCCGTCGCGCTGGCCGTAGCGTTTGCGGAACTCGCCGGGGCGGCCGCCCTGGCCGGGGGCGTATTGGCCGGGGCCGCCCTGGCCGAAGCCCTGGCCGTTGCCATCGTCCTCGCCGTCCCCCTCACCATCGGTCATCGCCAGATCGCCATCCTCGTCGCCGGGATCGTCGCCGGCCTGATCGCCAGACTGTCCGGGCTGGCCCTGCTGGCCGCGGCCGAATTTCTCGGCCATCTGCTGGCGCATCTCGCGCCCGCCCTGCTGGAGGGCGGCGATGGCGCGCTGATCCTCGGCGGCGGCGGCGGCGTCCCGGCCCAGGGCGAGATCCTGGGCGCTGTCGCGCATCGCGCCATCCGCCTCGCCCAGATGTGGGGGCACCTTGTCGGTGAGGTCGGCGGCCTCCCCCATCAGCTCGCCCACCGCGCGGCGCAGCGCCAGCTGGATGCGGCGGTCGGCCTCGCGCTGGGCGGCGGCGGCGGCAGGGGCATCCGCCCGCGCTGGATCGTTGGAGAGCGGGCGGAACTGGGCGTGGTCGAGCAGCTCGCCCTCGCGCTGGATCATGTCCTGCACGACGGACATCTGCTGGCGGCCGCGGCGCTGCTGTTCGGCGCGCTGGCGGCGCTGGTCGTTGGTCTTGTTGCGATCGGCACGGCTGCCTTTCAGTGCCTGCAGCCTGCGGTCGAGCTCGGCCATCTTCTGGCGGGCGGTGTCACGGTCGCCCTGTTTCAGCGCATCGCGCAGCTGTTGGGTGAGGGCCTGCAGCTCGCGCGTGTCCTTCGGATGGGCGTCCGGGTTGTAGGCCTGGCTGTCCGGATCGCGGCGGGCCTGCTGGGACAGCGCATCCAGCCGGTCGCGCAGCGCCTTCTGCAGCGCCTCCGCCTGGCGGTCGAGCTCGGGGTTCTGGGGGCGGTTCTGTTGATCGGCCTGCTGATCGGCTTTCGGGTCGGTCTGTTGATCCGGCCGCTTCTCTTGCTGATCCGCCTGTTTCTCGTCCGGTTTGGTGGCCTGCTTGTCGGGCGATGTGCTGTCCTTGCGGGCCTCCTGCTGCAGCGCCTCGTCCAGCGCGCGGCGGGCGGCTTCGAGGGCGCGTTCGGTGCGGTCGGGCGCGCCTTCCTCCAGATGCAGCGCCAGCTCCCACAGGCGAGACTGTGCCTGCGATGTCACGCTGCCGGCGGGGTTGACGCGCAGCAGCATGGCGGTGGCGGTGAGGTTGAGATAGGCGCCAAGCTCATCCGCCCAGGCATCGGGATCGGCGGCCAGCGCGTCCATCGCCTGGGCGGCGTCCTCCACCTGGGCGGGGGTGAGGCTGAGCTGGCGGCGAATGCCGATCAGCGCGCGGGCCAGCGGGTTGGTGAAGCGCCGCTCCGGCAGCAGCAGATCGGCGGGCTCGCTGGTGGCGCTGTGGCCGGCGGCGTCGGTGGCAACCAGCCGGGCCGTCACCTCCAGCCCGGCCCAGGGATGCGGGATGAGATCGGCAAGCCGCACGCCATGGGCGGATTTCGGCTGCGGCCCGGGCAGCGGGATGGTGATGACGATGGGGGCCGCATCGGGCCTGGCCTTCAGCGACAGCTCGGCGCGCAGGGCCTGCACGCCGTAGGGGTGCGACACCTCCCAGGGCAGGCGGATCTGGCCGGGCGTGGTGCGGCCGGCGGGGCCGGGCTGCTCGGGGAAGCGCACCTGGGCTGGCGGATCCGGCTGCAGGGTGATGCTCCAGCCCGCCAGCTCGCTGCCGTTGCGCGCGATCACCAGCCGTCCGGCTGAGAGCGGGGCGGTGACCTCGAAGCTGCTGGGGTCAAGCTGGGTGAACTCGGCGGTGCTGCGCCCCTGGGTCAGCGCCGGGCGTGTGGTGCTGCCGGTGACATTGGCGGTGACGCTGGAGCCCTCCGGCACCGAGACGGCGCCGCCCGGTTGCAGGAATTGCGGCGGCAGGCCGGTATAGGCGGGCGGCGTGATCCAGGCCTGGATCTGGGTGGCGGGCAGCACGGGGCCGATGGCGACATGCGGCATCAGGGCGGCGACGAGGCGGGATGGTGCTTCGTCTCCGGCCACGCCAAGGCCGGTTGCCAGCAGCACCACCACCAGGGCGCGCAGCGCGCGCGGATCGGCAAGGGTTGCCACCGGGCGCGGGCCGCGCAGCCTGAGCCGGGCCAGCTGATCCCGCGCGCTGGCCAGATGCAGCGCCCACAGCGCCTGCGAGCCGGTGGCCGGGCGGTCGGCCAAAATGCGCAGCGGCAGATGGCGCAGCTGGCTGTCCTGCTCCAGCCTGCGATCGGCGGCGCCCTGTGCCGGCAGGCGCCAGCGCCACAGGCCGCGGATCAGCAGCCCGATTGTGGAGACTGCGAACACCACCAGCAGGCCAAGCTGGCCCCAGGGCGGCAGCGCCTGGGACAGGCCAAGCCAGGCCTGCGCCACGAACAGCAGCGCCACCAGCAGGCTGGGCCCGAGCAGCGGCAAGGCTGCCTCGAAGCCCAGCACCAGGCGCGCGAGGCGGCGCAGCCGGGCCAGCCGATTCAGGCCTGGAAGCGGAGCCTCCGGTGCCGGAATCGGGGTCTGGGTCATGCGGTCCTGCTCATGCCGGAAGATCTGGCATGATCTCATCCGCCCACAAGGACTCGATCGGCTTGCGCGCGCGGATGGTGGTGAAGCGGCCGCCATCCACCCAGGCGATCGGCGCCAGCGCGCGGGCGTTGTAGGTGGAGCTCATCACCGCGCCATACGCCCCGGCATCCAGGATCGCCACGCGCGCGCCATCGGCAAGACGCGGCATCGGGCGGGATTTGGCGAATGTGTCCCCGGTTTCGCAGACAGGGCCGACCAGATCGGTCGGGTGCAGGGCGGTCTGGTTGTTGGGGCCGACCGGCACGATGGCGTGAAACGCGTCATACATCGCAGGGCGCACCAGATCGTTCATCGCGGCGTCGAGCACGGTGAAGCGGCCATCGGCCTTGGTGAGCACGACGGAGGCGAGCAGCAGGCCGGCGGGGCCCACCAGCCAGCGGCCGGGCTCGGTCATCAGCTGGAGGTCCATGTGGCCGAAGGCATGGCGGATGGCGCCGGCAAAGGCCTCGGGCGAGGCTTCCACCGGGTCGGCATAGCCGATGCCGATGCCGCCGCCGCAATCCATCCGCGTCACGCTGTGGCCTGCGGCACGCAGCGCGCGGATCAGCTCGCCGGCGCGCGCGAAGGCAGCGCGGTAGGGCGCCATGGACAGGATCTGGCTGCCGATATGCAAAGCCAGGCCCTGCGGGCTTATGCCGGGCAAGGTCGCCGCATGGGCGTAGAGGCTTGCGGCCTCGGCATAGGGCACGCCGAATTTGTTGTCCGCACGGCCGGTGGTGATCTTGGCGTGGGTGCCGGCATCCACATCGGGGTTGATGCGCAGCACGATATTGGCTGTGCGGCCCATGCCGGAGGCGATGGCGGAGATGGTGGCGAGTTCCTCGGCCGATTCCACGTTGAGCTGAAAGATGCCGCAAGCCAGGGCGAGACGGATCTCATCCGCCGTCTTGCCCACGCCGGAGAACACTATGTGGGAGGCCGGAATACCGGCGGCGCGGGCACGCTGCAATTCGCCGCCGGAGACCACATCGGCACCAGCACCGCCCTGATGCATCAGGCGCAGTGTCGCCAGATGGTCGTTGGCCTTCACCGCGTAGTGGATATGGCAGTTGAGCCCCGCCAGCGCCGCGGTGAGGCGGGCGAGGCGGGTGCGCATGGTGTTTGCCGAATAAACCCAGACCGGTGTGCCCAGTTCGTCCGCGATGGCGTTGAGCGGCACGCCGTCCAGCAGCAGCCCGTCCATCGCGTGGCGTTTGAGCTGCGGGCGCGCTGCGATCAGCGCCTCCGGCGAGAGGTCGAGATCATCCGGGAGGGGGGAAGGTGAGGCCATTGCCGCAGTGTAGCGGGGCTTGGGGATGGCTTTCCAGTGGTGTGTTGCACCGCAAGGCGGCTGCGCCGACATGGCGCCATCGCACCGGGGGCGGCAAAAGACCATTGCGCAAAACGCCCTTTGGCGGCGTCATGCAAATGTCATGGGAGGCACAAGGATGGAATCAACACCGGGCGAGGTGCATGCCGAAGCGGCCGGGCAGCTTGGCTTCATGCTGGGGCTGCCGCATTCCGGGTTCTGGCTGATGCTGGCCGCCGTGGCGCTGCTGTTTCTGGCATGGCGGTTGAAGGTGCATGACATGCACCACGACCACCACGATCACCACGATCACGACGACCACCACGATGATCATGACGGGTCGCATCACGATGAGGATGACGAGGACGAACACCACCATTGACGCCGTGCCGTGGTGGTCAGCCCCTTCATCTCATGCAGGCCAGCTTCCCAGGCCTTCAGGCCCAACCCCTGACCCTGCCTGCCCGCCTTGCGGTCAATATGCCGGATAGGACCTGGGATAGGTGATGTCGCTGGCAGGGCCTGGCGGGTTGATCGGGCCGCGCTTGCCGCAGGCGGCCAGCATCAGCACCGCCAGCAGGATGAGCGCTGTCCTCATGCCAAAGCCTCCATCCAGCGCGCCACCTGGGCTGCCACATTGGCGGGCGCGGTGCCGCCATAGGACAGGCGGGAGGCGACCGAGGCCTCCACCGTCAGCACCGAGAAGATCTCAGCCGTGATGCCGGGCTCGACGGACTGCATGTCGGTCAGCGACAGATCGGCAAGGTCGATGCCGCGGCCTTCCGCCATCGCCACCAGCCGCCCCGTCACGTGATGGGCGGTGCGGAAGGGCAGTTTGAGCACGCGCACCAGCCAGTCCGCGAGATCGGTCGCGGTGGCGAAGCCGGAGCCTGCGAATTCGCGCAGGCGGGCGGTGTCGGGCGTCATGTCGCGCACCATGCCGGCGGTGGCGGCAAGCGACAGCGCCCAGGCATCGGCGGCGTCGAAAACCGGCTCCTTGTCCTCCTGCATGTCCTTGGCATAGGCGAGCGGCAGGCCCTTCATCACCGTCAGCAACCCCACCAGCGAGCCGGTGATGCGCCCGGTCTTGGCGCGCACCAGCTCGGCCGCATCCGGGTTTCGCTTCTGCGGCATGATCGAGCTGCCGGTGGTGTAGGCATCCGACAGGCGGATGAAGCGATACGGGGCGGAGCACCAGATGATGATTTCCTCCGCGAGCCGCGACAGATGCATGGCCGAGATCGCGGCCGCGCCCAGGAATTCCAGCGCGAAATCGCGGTCGGATACCGCGTCCAGCGAGTTGGCGGTGGGACGGTCGAAGCCCAGCGCCGTGGCGGTGGCGTGGCGGTCGAGCGGGAAGGAGGTGCCGGCAAGTGCTGCCGATCCCAGCGGGCATTCGTTCAGCCGCCGCCTGGCATCGGAAAGCCTGCCGCGGTCGCGGGCCAGCATCTCCACATAGGCCAGCATGTGATGGCCGAAGGTGACGGGCTGGGCGGTCTGCAGATGGGTGAAGCCGGGCATGGGGGCTGCTGCGAACTCGCCGGCGCGCAACACCAAAGCGCGCATCACATCGGCGATCTGGCCATCCAGCCCATCGATCGCGTCGCGCACCCAGAGCCTGAAATCGGTCGCCACCTGGTCGTTGCGGCTGCGCCCGGTGTGCAGGCGCTTGCCGGCCTCACCGATGCGATCGGTCAGCCGCGCCTCGATGTTCATGTGGATGTCTTCAAGCTCGGCCACGAAGGGAAAGCGCCCGGCCTCGATCTCGGCGGTGATCTGCGCGAGACCGGCATCGATGGCGGCGGCATCGTCTTGGGTGATGATGCCCTGGCGTGCCAGCATGGCAGCATGCGCGCGGCTGCCGGCGATATCCTGGCGCCACATCTTGCGGTCAAAGCCGATGGAGGCATTTATCTCCTGCATGATCACCGAAGGCCCGGCGGCAAAACGCCCGCCCCATTGCTGATTGGCTTCGGTGTTGCGCAGGTCTTCGTTGCCGGTCTTGGGCAGAGTGCTCACAGGGGATATTCCATCATGCGTCAGATCAACCGCCGCGACATGGCGCTGCAGCTGGCGGGGGCGACCCTAGCCCTGGGCTGTGGCTTGCGCAAACCAAACGCCCAGACGGTGCTGACCCCGTCCGCCGATCCGGTGCCGGAGCTGCACGGCATGGACAAGCTGATGCCGACCGACCCGCCCGCCGCCATCGCACCGGGCAGCTTCACCGATGAGCAGGGCGCGCCGCTGACCTTGGCGGGGTTTGCCGGCAAGGGCGTGGTGCTGAACATGTGGGCCACCTGGTGCGTGCCCTGTGTGGCCGAGATGCCGGCACTGAACCGGATGGCGGAGAGCCTTGCGGCGGAGGGCATCGTGGTGCTGCCGCTGTCCTCCGACCGCGGCGGGGCGGCACAGGTGCGCAAATTCTACACGGCGCACGGCATCGATCATCTGGGGATCTATCTCGACAAGTTCGGCCTGGCCGCCAAGGGCTGGGGCGCGCGGGGGCTTCCCACCACCATCATCATCGACCGCGCCGGGCTGGAGCGCGGACGCTTCGAGGGGGGTATCGCCTGGGGCAGCGAGGCGGCGCTCGCCACCATCCGCAAGCTCACCGCCGCAGCATCATAAGGCAGCACACCGCAAGCAGGCCGGTGAGGCCGAGCAACGCCATCACCCACATGGCCGGCCACACGCCGATCAGCGGGGCGAGCAGCGTGGGCGCGAGGGCGGAGGCGATCTGGGACGGGCGCGCCAGCCTTCCCACCATGGCGGCATAGCCGTCCGGCCCGAACACATGCAGTGGCAGCGTGCCGCGGGTGATGGTGAAGATGCCGTTGGCCATGCCGAACCCCACGGTGAACACCGGCGCCGGCAGCCCCAGCAGCAGGGCTGCCACCGACACCGGCAGCGTCACGGCGCCGGCGATGGCGGAGATCATCGGCGACAGGTTGCGCCCGGCAAACCAGTCGATCACCCGGGCGCCGACCTGCGCGGGTCCGATCAGCGAGGCCGCCAGGATGGCGGTGCGCTGGCTGAACCCCATGCCGTCCAGCAGCACCAGCGTGTGCACGAACACCGCCGAGTTCACCGCCGAGCGCAGGGTGAAATACCCGGCCATCCACAGAAACGCATGGCGCGGCAAGTCCGCCACCGGGCGCGCGCGTGACGTGGCCGCCACCTCCGGCAGCGGGTCCGCGCGCGGCACGAAGGCCGCCACCACCGGCAGGATCACCAGCAGCTGCACGGCGGCAAAGCACAGCATCGCCACCCGCCAGCCATAATGGGCCACCAGATAGGTGCCGGACGGCCAACCGATGGTGGAGGCGAAGCCTGCCATCAGCGTCACCCCCACAATGGTGGGCCGGGCGCGGGCGCCGAGCAGCCGGCCGATCGTGCCGAAGGCCGCGTCATACAGGCCCATCGCCATGCCGAGCCCCACCACCAGCCAGCCGGCATACCAGGCGACGATGCCGGGGCTCGCCGCCAGGATCAGCTGGCCGGTGGCGGTGACCATCGGCGCCACGATCAGCACCGAGCGGCCACCGACGCGGTCGATGTATCGGCCGATGGCGGGGGAGGCGAGGCCCGACATCAGCAGGCCCAAGGTGAAGCCGCCGATCAGCACCGCGCGCGACAACCCGAATTCCGACGCCGCCGGTCCCGCCATGGTGGCCGGCACGTAATAGGTGGTGGCCCAGGCGAGGGTCTGGGTGATGCCGATGGCGAAGGTGAGGCGGCGTGTGGCGATCATGCCAGGCTCACAGCGCGGCAAGCCCCTGCACCAGATCGGCAAGGCCCGGGGCCGCGGCTGCGATCACATTGCCCTCGGTCATGCCGCGCCCCTCGGTGAAGCGCGACACCACACAGCCGGCCTCCGCCAGGATCGGCAGAGCGCCGGCCACGTCCCACAGATTGATATGCGCCTCGAAATACCCGTCCAGCCGCCCGCTCGCCACATCGGCCAGGCCCATGGCGCCGGAGCCGCCGGAGCGCACCATGCAGCCCGCCGCCTGCACACGGGCGATGGCGGCCTGGTACAGGCTGTCCGGCCGGCGCGGCGACCAGCCGATCTCGATGATGGCGCGCTTGGGGTCGTTGGTGGTGGCGGCATGGATCGGCTTGCCGTTCAGCGTGGCGCCGCCGCCAAGACGTGCGGCATAGACCTCGCCCAAGGCAGGTGCCACCAGCACGCCGAGCACCGGCCGCGTGCCGTCCAGCAGCCCCATCGACACGCACCAGCGCGAGGCACCCCGCGCGAAGTTGGAGGTGCCGTCGATCGGGTCCACCACCCAGCGCAGCGAGCCGGGACGGGTCTCGCCCTCCTCCTCGCCCTGAAACCCGTCCTCGGGGAACAGCTCGCCGATCTGCTCGGCAAGGAATGCCTCCACCGCGCCATCGGTCTCGGTCAGCCAGTCCTGGGCCCCTTTCAGCTTGGCCTGGGCGGCCCCGGGCGGCGGCATGCGGCTGAGGGCGAGGTCGCCCGCGGCGCGGACGATGCCGATGGCGGCGGCAAGACGTGTGTCGAGATCGATCATGCGGGCAGGCTCCGTTTGATGGGGTGCTGATAAGGCCGCAGCCCCCGCGCGTCACCCGCCTTTGTCACCCGGCCGACGGGGCCGGCCGTGCGATCACTCGGCGGCCAGCTTGACCTGCGGCTTTTCGCCCAACACGGCGTAGAGCACCAGCAGCGTTACCCCGCCGCTGACCGCCGGCTGTTTCAGCACCAGCTGCACGATCAGCGGCAGCAGCTTGGCGATGTCCGGCTCGACCAGCAGCCCGCCCAGGCCAACCATCAGGGCGGAGCCTGCGATGATCAGGTTGCGGTCCGACCAGGTGATGCCGGAGAGCAGATGGATGCCGTGCACCATCACGATGCCAAACAGCACGGTGGCAACGCCTGCCAGCACCGCGGTGGGGATGATGACGAACAGCGTGTCGAACTTCACGCAGCAGCCCAGCACCACCAGCAGCATGCCGGCGGCCAGCGTGCCGTAGCGCGAGCCCACCCGTGTGGAGCGCAGCATGCCCATGTTGTCCGGATAGACGGTGGTGCTGAACGAGCCCAGCACGGCGGCCAGAATGCCGCCCAGCGCCGCCGCGAAGCAGCCCTCCGACATTCGCAGCGGGGTGATCGTCTCATCGCCCCAATCCGCCACCACCTGATAGAGCGACATGGTGGTGATGCTGCACGGCACCAGCACCAGCAGGAAGATGATCACCGCATCGGTGCGCACCTCAAAGCCGAACGGGAAGAGCTGCGGCACCACCAGCCAGGGCGCCTGGCCGACCGGGGCGAACGAGATCGGCAGGAACCCGGCATAGGCGATGGTGCCGAGCACGAGCCCCGCCAGAATGGCGGCCCGCCGGGTCCAGCGCCCGCCCCACAGCGTGAGGCCGGCAAAGGCCAGCACGCCCACGAAGCCCGAGATCACGTTGATCAGTCCGAAGCCCGGGCTGGGCGGATGGCCGATCCACACCGGCACCGAGACGGAGGCGATCTGCACCATCAGCAGGATCACCATCACACCGCTGATCATGGGGGTCTGGAACAGCCGGCCGAACAGCGCCAGGAAGCTGATCCCGCGCACCGGAATGGCCAGCAGCGCCCAGATCACCGCGGCCACGAAGAACGAGCCATAGGCGACCCCGAGCCCCATGCCGGGCAGATGCCCCAGCACCATGAGCGCGATGAAACTGCCCACATACGGCCCGTGCACGATCGGCAGCCGCAGAAACCCCACCGACTGGAACACCGTGATGAAGCCTGAGACCACAAAGGTCATGCCGTAGATATAGGCGATCTGATCCACCGGCATGCCGAAGGCGCGGCCGAACAGGCTGGGGAAGACGAACATGCCGGTCATGCCGAAGATGTTCTGCACCGCCATCACCAGCATCTGCTGCGATGTCAGTTTTTCATGAATGCCAATATCGAAAACCTTGGACATGTGCTTCCCCCCGTTTTCGCCAGTTTCGTTTCTGGCAATGCAGAAGGCAACCCGCGCTACGGTGTGCGCAGCACATCGAGCGGCACCCAAAGGCCGTCACGCTCGAAATGCCAGAACGTCCAGCCATTGCAGGACGGCGCGTTCTGCACCGTGGCCCCCACCTTGTGGATCGAGCCCTGAATGGCGCCGGATTTGATCGAGCCATCCGCCACCACCACCGCCTGCACCCGCTTCATCCGATCCGTCAGGATGGTGCCGGCGGGGAGTGCGCCGGATTCGACGAAGCTTCCGAACGGGATGCGCGCGGCGTCGCGCTTTGTGGGGGTGGTTGCCATCGCGTCATCGCCCGCCGGGCGCACCCGGCGCACCCGGCCCAACGCCGCCTCCACATAGGCGGGATGGCGCTCGATGCCGATGTAATGGCGCGACAGCCGGCGCGCCACCGCGGCCGAGGTGCCGGAGCCGAGGAACGGGTCGAGGATGATGTCGCCCTGCATGGTGCTGGCCAGCAGAATGCGGTGCAGCAGCGCCTCCGGCTTCTGGGTGGGGTGCAGCTTGAGCCCGTGCTCGTTCTTCAGCCGCTCGGCACCGGTGCAGAGCGGGATCAGCCAGTCGCTGCGCATCTGCTGATCGTCGTTGAGCGACTTCATCGCCTGGTAGTTGAAGCGATACCGGCTGTCCTGGCCACGCGCCGCCCAGATCATCGTCTCATGTGCGTTGGTGAAGCGCCTTCCGCGGAAATTCGGCATCGGGTTGGATTTGCGCCAGATCACGTCGTTGAGGATCCAGAACCCCAGCTCCTGCAAGATGGCGCCGATGCGAAAGATGTTGTGATAGGAGCCGATTACCCAGATCGTGCCGTCCTTGCGCAGCAGGCGCCGGCACTCGATCAGCCATTCGCGGGTGAAGGCGTCATAGGCGGCGTAGTCGGTGAACTTGTCCCAGTCATCGTCCACCCCGTCGACCAGGCTGTCATCGGGCCGGCGCAGCTCGCCGCGCAGCTGCAGATTATAGGGCGGGTCGGCGAACACGCAGTGGACCGAGGCACTCGGCAGCATGCGCATCATGCGCACGGCGTCGCCGAGCAGTATCTGGTCCAGCGGCAATTCGCGGATGATCTCCACGGGCAGGGCGGGCTCCTGGGGGTGCGCTGATGGTGGGGGAGCGGCTGCGGCCGCGTCAATCAATAGGACATGCAAAAGGCCAGCCGTGCCGTGATCGCGTCAATTGCCCGCGAGCAGGGCGGCAACCGGGGCGAAGCCAGCGCGGTGATGCGCGGTTACGCCCAGGCGGCGCAGGGCGGCCAGATGGGCCGGCGCGCCATAGCCGGCATTGCTGGCCCAGCCATAGCCGGGATGGCGCGCATCCAGACGCAGCATCAGCCGGTCGCGGATCACCTTGGCGATGATGGAGGCGGCGGCGATGCACATCTCAACGCCGTCGCCCCCCACCACACATTGTGTGGGGCAGGGCAGGCCGGGGGCGCGGTTGCCATCCACCAGGGCTGCATCCGGCGCCGGGTCGAGCCTGGCATGGGCCCGGCGCATCGCCAGCATGGAGGCGTGCAGGATGTTGAGCTGCAAGATCTCCCGCACCGAGGCGGCACCCACGCCGATCACCGCCTCACTTTCCAGCAACGCCGCATAGGCGCGATCGCGCGCGGCCGGGCGCAGGGTTTTCGAATCCGCCAGCAGCGCGGCCAGCCCGTCCGGCAACACGGCCGGCAGGATCACCGCCGCCGCCACCACCGGCCCCGCCAACGGACCGCGGCCCACCTCATCGAGGCCGGCCACAACGCCGCCGAGCCGTGCCTCGCCCGCGCGGGACGGGCGGGCTCTGTCCGTCAGCCGATCAGCCGCAGCACGGGGGCGGCCGAGCGGCGCTGCAGCATCGCGTCCAGCCCCAGCGCGCGGCCGGTGCGATCGGAGATCATCAGCACCTGCAGCATGATGATGAACACATAGGTCCACGGCCACTCCGCCTGATAATGATAGAGCCCGATCCACAGATTGAGCGCGATGCCGATCCCCAGCACCGACACCGCCCGCACCCCCACGCCCAACAGCAAGGCGGTGGCCAGCGAGAATTCGGACAGAAACACCAGCGTGTCCACCACCGCGATGTTCGGCACGAACACGCTCTTGAGCAGCGTGCCATAGAAGGAGAAGGCCGCGTTGTCGGCGGTGAGGCCGAGCCAGTAGCTGAACCCGTCCGTCACCGGCAGCGGCAGTTTCCACAGGCAGCCCTCCAGCCACATGCCGCCCAGCACGCCGCGCACCAGCCACAGCACGATGTTGCGCGCACTCCGCTGCGTCGGGTCCGCCTGCCAGTTGCGCCAGGCGATGACGAAGCTGCCCAGCACCAGCAGGGTGGAGGCCAGCACGAACAGAAACCGGAACGGGCCGAGACCTGCATGGTCGCCGGTGTTGCCGATCAGGAAATCCAGGGCATCGGCAAACGGGTTGGTGCGCATCTCATGTCATCCTTTGATGTGTTCGATGGCAGGACAAGGCGCAGCCTGCGTCATTACAACGCGCCGATCTTATCGTTTCGTCATGTTGCCCCGCAGCCAGGCGCTGGCCACTGCCACGAGCAGGGTGATCGCGTCATGCGCGCCACCCGCCTCGCCCTTTTCGAAATCGCCCTCGCTCACCGCCATCTGGTTGGTGACATGCGCGAAGCAGAGCAGAGGTTTGCCGCAGGCGGCTGCGAAGGCGTAAAGCGACGCCGCCTCCATCTCCACCGCCAGCAGCCCCGCCGCATGGGCGGCATCGATCGCGGACTGGGTTTCGCGATACGGCGCATCGGTGGTCCAGACCGGCCCCTCGATCACCCGCAACCCCGATCCGGCCAGGGCCGCCACCGCCCCCCACAGCAGATCGGGATCGGCGTGGGCGAAATCGGCCGGCGGCAGGTAATGATGGCTGGTGCCCTCATCGCGCAGCGCCTGGGTGATGGCGATGAAATACGGCGTGGCGCCGGCATCGATGATCTGGCCGGAGGAGGTGATGCTGAGCAGCAGCCTGCCGCCCGAGGCGAAGATCTGCTCGGCGATCAGCACGGCAAACGCGCCGCCCACCGCACAGCCCACCACACCGAAGCCGATGCCGTCCTGCTCGAACACCACCATCTCGGTGTGGTAGCAGGCCCAATGCGGCGATTTCACCCCGCGCCCGCTGGCCAGCAGATGCCGCACCAGATCGCCATCCGGGTCGAGCACGCAGATCGCAGGGATCTCGCCCTCCGGCAGGTCTTTCTGCCTGCGCGCCTCGCGCAGCAGATTCTCCGGCCGGAACACCGAGGGCTGATCGAAATCCTTGTGGCGCAGCAGCGGCGACGCCACGCGGCCGGCCATGGCGGTCAAAGCCCGGCCAGCGCCTGGTCCAGATCGGCGATGATGTCGTCGATATGCTCGATGCCGATGCACAGCCGCACATAGCCCGGCGTCACACCCGAGGCCGCCTGATCCGCCACGTCCAGCTGGGAATGGGTGGTGGTGGCGGGGTGAATGGCGAGCGAGCGCGCATCGCCGATATTGGCCACGTGGTAGAACATCTTCAGCGCCTTGATGAAGGCAAGGCCCGCCTCCTTGCCGCCGGCGAGCTCGATGCCGATCATAGCACCCCTCCCGCGCGCGAGGTATTTCGCCACGCGCTCGGCCTCAAGGCCGGTGGCGGTGGAGGGATGGATCACCCTGGCCACCGCCTTGTGGCCCGAGAGGAAGCGCACCACCGCCTCGGCGTTCTCGCAATGCGCGCGCATGCGCAGCGCCACCGTCTCGATGCCCTGCAAAATCTGAAACGCGTTGAACGGGCTGATCGCGGCCCCCAGGTCACGCAGCAGCGTCACCCGCATCTTGAGGATATAGGCGATCGGCCCCAACGGCTTGGCGGCCTGGCTCCACACCGCGCCGTGATAGCTGGGGTCGGGCGTGTTCATCGCCGGCTGGCGCGCCGCATGCGCCTCCCAATCGAAATTGCCGCCATCGATGACGATGCCGCCCATCGAGGTGCCATGGCCGCCGAAATACTTGGTCAGCGAATGCATCACCACCGCGGCGCCATGGTCGAACGGGCGCACCAGCAAGGGCGCTGCCGTGTTGTCCATGATCAGCGGAATGCCAAGGCTGCGCCCGATCGCGGCCACCTCGGCGATCGGGAACACGCGCAGCGCCGGGTTGGGCAGGGTTTCAGCGTAATAGGCGCGGGTGCGATCGTCGGTGGCGCGGGCGAAGGCCTCGGGGTCGGCAGCGTCGACAAACCGCACTTCGATGCCCTGGTCCTTCAGCGTGTTGGCGAACAGATTCCAGGTGCCGCCATAGATGCCGGTGGCGGAGACGATATTGTCCCCCGCGCGCGCCAGGTTCTGCACGGCGAAGGCCGAGGCCGACTGGCCGGAGGAAAGGGCCAATGCCGCCACCCCGCCCTCAAGGGCCGCCACGCGCTTTTCCAGCACGTCGGTCGTGGGGTTCATGATGCGGGTGTAGATATTGCCCAGCGCCTTGAGGCCGAACAGATCGGCCGCATGCTCCGGGCTTTCAAACTGATAGGCGGTGGTCTGGTAGATCGGCACCGCCACCGAAGTGGTCGCCGGATCGGCGCGCCAGCCGGCATGAAGGGCGAGGGTTTCGGGGTGTTGCGTGGACATGCTGGGCTCCCGGTGGGTCAGCGGCCTTGCCGGCCGAGCTCGTTCTGCCGTCATTCTTGCCGCACAAGCGCGACCGAGGAAAGCACTCCGCACGGATCAGCGCAGCCGTGCTGTGCCCTCGGCGTAATGGCGCATGCCAATCTCAACCAGTGCGCGAAAGGCGATCTTACCGTTCTCGGTCCGTGGCAGGTCTTGCATCTGCAACACGAATTTCGGCGCCTGCGGGCCCAGGCGCTCGCCCAGCAGACGGGACAGCTCGGCGTCCGGGATCGGGGCGTGGGCCACGATCGCCACCCAGATCTGCTCCACCCCGTCACGGTCCGGCACGCCGAAGGCGGCGGCCTGGGTGATGTCGGGGCGGGCGAGCAGCACCTCCTCGATCAGGCGGGGGCTTACCTTCACGCCGCCGGAATTGATGACGTCACCCACGCGGCCGCTGATGCACAGCAGGCCATCAGCCATGACGCAGCCGAGATCGCCGGGATGGAACCAGCCATCGCGGAACTGGGCTGTGGAGATTTCGGGCTCGTCCTCATAGCGCTGCGCCATGCCGGGGGAGCGCATGCGCAACTCGCCGAATTCGCCGGGCGGCAACACTTTCCCTGCCTCGTCCAGCGCCTGCACGTCCGCCCTGGGGCCGAGCCGCCCCACGGCGAACGGCGCGTCGCTCAACTGATCCAGCCTGCCAAAAGCAAGCTGCCCGGTTTCGGTTGCGCCATAGCTGGTCTCGATCCGGTCGCACAGCCGGGCGCGCACCTGCCGGGCCAGGGCCTGCGGCATCTGGCTGCCACCCACAAGCACCACGCCCAGCCCTGGCAACGGGCCCAACCCGGTTGCCGGCTGGGCGATGGGCAGGGTTTTCATCAGCGATTGCAGCACATTGGTGGCGGTGACGATGGAGGTGACCTTGTGGCGCAGCACGGTGGCGGCAAGCGAGCGCGGATTGCTGAACACCAGTGTGCCGCCGCCCAGCAACAATTTCAGCACGGTCACGGTGCCGAAACTGCCGCCGAGCCCTATGGCGCAGATCTGCACCTCCGCCGCGTCGCCCCGTCGCGGTGCGGTCCAATAGGTGCTGATGCGTGTCAGCATCTGCGCATGCGTCACCGCCACCAGATGCGGCCGGCCGGTGGTGCCGGAGGTGGTGAAGATGCGAAACACCTTGTCACCCGGCGGGCTTTCGACCGGTGGGAGAGTGTCTTCGTCCGGCACCGGCTCCAGCGCCTCGAAACCCATGCGCAGGAAAGGCTGCGTTGGACGATCGGTGTCCGCCGGCTGCAGCAGCACAAAATCGAAGGTTATCGTGCTCGCGCCGCGTTCGGCGCTGGCCACGCCCAGCCGCGCCAGCGCCAGGTGAAACACCAGCGCCATCGCCTCATCGGGTCCTGCCACCGACAACCCGACCAGATGGCCCGGGCGGATGCCGGCGGCAGACAGATGCCGCGCCGCGCGGTCGATCAATCGGTCCAGCGTTGCATAGCTGATCCGGTGGTCATCCGCGGTGATCAGCGCTGCGCGGTCTGGGTGGGCGGCCGCGCATTCCCGCAGCCCCTCAACAAGATTGCTCACCGGAGCGGGCCTTGACCGAAAATCGCATCCCGCTCCGGCAGACGCATTCAGACGGACTTGCTGGCGTGACGGCGCCAGCCCAGGCCGGCCAACAGGGCGAGCCCTGCCGCCAGGACCGGTGCCGTGCCCGGCTCCGGCACGCTGGTGGAACCCTGCGGCACCGTGAGTTCGGCGCTGATCGCGTAGATCGGCAATAAGTTGGTAGGGGCGAAATTTCCGTTGTACAGATACTGACCGCTGGTCAGGCCTTGTTGTCCTGCCAACGGGGCAATGTTGCCTCCGAGATCGTAGCCGGAGGCTCCCTGCGAACCGTCCGTCTTGGTCCCGGTCCATACATAAGCTAAATTGGGCGAAGGTGGGGAGACCAACGTCACCCCAAATTGGGTCACATCGATGGCGGATAGCAGCGTCACATTGGTGCCGCCTGGGGTTGTGGCAAACAGCCCCGATTGCTGGGTGGCCACCTCAACGCCGGTGACCAGGTAGATCGGGTCGGTCAGGCAACTGCCGGTGCAAGAGATATTGTCGACCGCACTTACCGCAGCCGTGCTGGCGATCGCAGCCCAGGTGGTGGTGGGAAGGGAGGTGCTCAACGCCGCCTGGGCGGCGGCAAAATTGTTGTAGGTGTTGATGTCCGTCGATGTTCCGGCAATGGTGCCCGACGTTTCGAACACCAGCCGGTAGGTGCTGCCGGGGGCGAGCCCAGCGGGCGGCGCGAAGGTGAAGCTCTGCGCCAGCGCCGCGTTGGTCCCGAGCAGCGACGAGGCCCCCAAGGCAACGGCCCACACCGCCTTGGATGCGAAGGCCGAACGTGAAGAGGTCGTCAAAATGTCACTCACCAGTAAGTTCCTTTTTCGCATCGAACGTGAGGCGGCATGGGAGCAGCTCACGAGTTTCATGAACCGGCCTAACGTGCTTCGTTTCGCCGCGCGACAGCCAAACTGTATCAACTGATCAATAATCTCATGTCGCCAGGGGGCGGAACTGGATCCTGCGCCGTGCCCTGATGTGGCGCGGAGGAGATCTGGCAGGGATCCGACGGAATTTTGTAATATTTCGTTCAGCATCGATTTATATAAAAAAAATTGCCGCAGATCGTGGTTTTTCGCATCAAACAATTGCAGGGGCGCGAGCCCGCTGCTACCCGGGAGGAGACCGCCTCGGTTGTGGAGCACACACGCATGACCAATCTCCTGCACGCCCGCTGGACCCAGCTGATCCTCGGCATCGTCTGCATGATCATGATCGCCAATCTGCAATATGGCTGGACGCTGTTCGTCCTGCCGATCGATCAGGCGCATGGCTGGGGCAGGGCCGCGATCCAGGTGGCGTTCACCGTCTTCGTCATCTGCGAAACCTGGCTGCTGCCGCTGGAAGGCTACGTCATCGACAAGATCGGCCCACGGCTGACGGTGGCGGCCGGCGGCGTGTGCATCGGCGGCAGCTGGGTGCTGAACGGCGTGGCGGACAGTCTCACTTTGCTTTACGTGGCAGCCGCCCTGGGCGGGCTCGGCGCCGGCATGGTCTATGGGGCGACGGTCGGCAACGCGCTGAAATGGTTCCCGGACCGTCGTGGTCTCGCCGCAGGCCTCACCGCCGCGGGCTTCGGAGCCGGCTCCGCGGTCACGGTGGTGCCGATCTCCAACATGATCGCCTCCGCCGGCTACCAGACCGCCTTCATCACCTTCGGCCTGATCCAGGGCGTGGTCGTGCTGCTGGTGGGTCTCGGCCTGCGCCTGCCGGAAGGCCGCTCGCGCCATATCGTGCCGCTCTCGCCCGGCGGCATGAACGCGGCGCGCCCTTCGCCGCTGCACGACCTCACCCGCGATTACGGACCGGCCGCCGTGGCGCGCACGCCGGTGTTCTGGGTGATGTATCTGATGTTCGTGCTGGTCGGCGCCGGCGGCCTCATCGCCACCGCCCAGCTCTCCGTCATCGCCACCGATTTCGGCGTCGCCAAAACCCCGGTCACCCTTTTCGCCATCACCATGCCGGCGCTTACCTTCGCGCTCTCCATCGACCGCATCCTGAACGGCATCACCCGCCCGTTCTTCGGCTGGGTGTCCGACCAGATCGGCCGCGAGAACACCATGTTCGTGGCCTTCCTGCTGGAAGGCCTCGGCATCTTCGCGCTGATCGCCGTGGCGCACGACCCGGTGCTGTTCGTGGTGTTGACCGGCGTGGTGTTCTTCGCCTGGGGTGAGATCTACTCCCTCTTCCCCGCCACCTGCGGCGACACGTTCGGCCGCAAATTCGCCGCCACCAATTACGGCCTGCTCTACACCGCCAAGGGCACCGCCGCTCTCCTCGTCCCGTTCGGCAGCGTGCTGCGCGAGATGACCGGCGACTGGCTGACGGTGCTCTATGCCTGCGCCTTCGTGAACATCGCAGCCGCCCTCATGGCCATGTTCGTCCTCAAGCCGATGCGCCGCGCCTTCATCCGCCGCTCCATGGAAGAAAAGGCGCAGGATCGCATCAGGGCGGCCGAAGGGCGCCTCGCCGCCTAGCCCCCCACTTCGCCTCCACACCCGGACACAGTATAGCGGACAGACCCGCCCCATGAGGTTGCCATGACCGAGTACCGCTTCGACACCATGACCCAGCTGCTCGCCACCGGTGCGGACACCGCACAAGCGATCGGCGCCCCCGGCCGGCCCTGGATGACGCATGGCGCACTCCGCGCTTTGGCCGCCAAAACCGTGGCCAGCCTCAACGCCATGGGCATCGGCCGTGGCGATCGTGTCGGCATGGTGGTCCCCAACGGGCCGGAGATGGCGGCCCTCTTCGTCACCGTCGCGTGCGGCGCCACCACCGCCCCGCTCAACCCCGCCTACAAGGAGGAGGAGTTCGACTTCTATTTGTCGGACCTCAACGCAAAGGCCCTCATCGTCCAGCAGGGCATGGAAACCCCGGCCCGCAAGGTGGCCGAGGCGCGCGGCATCGCCATCGTCGAACTCATCCCGGGCGAGACGGCGGGGGATTTCACCCTCAGCGCCAGCCTCACCGGCACCCCCGCCCATCCCGGGGCCGCCGAACCGCAGGACGTGGCGCTGGTGCTGCACACCTCCGGCACCACCTCGCGCCCCAAGATCGTCCCCCTGCGCCAGATCAACGTCACCGCCTCCGCCACCCATATCGGCGAGGCGCTGCAGCTGTCGCCGGATGATGTGTGCCTGAACATCATGCCGCTGTTTCACATCCATGGGCTGATCGCAGCCGTGCTGTCCTCGCTCGCAGCGGGCGGCTCCGTCTCCTGCACGCATGGTTTCAACGCGTTCAAATTCTTCTCCCAATACGATGAGGTGCGCCCCACCTGGTTCACCGCGGTGCCCACCATGCACCAGGCCCTCCTGCCGCTCGCCGCCCGCAACGCCGAGCTCATCGCCCGCGGTCGGCTGCGCCTGATCCGTGCCAGCTCCGCCTCGCTGCCGCCGCAGGCGATGATGGACCTCGAAGCCGCCTTCCATGTGCCGGTCATCGAAAGCTACGGCATGACGGAAGCCGCCCATCAGATGGCCTCCAACCCGCTGCCGCCGCGCGCCCACTACCCGGGCTCGGTCGGCATCGCCGCCGGCCCCGAGATCGCCATCATGGACGAGGCAGGCGCCATGATGCCGGTGGGCGAACTCGGTGAGATCGTCATCCGCGGCCGCAACGTCACCGCCGGCTACGAGAACAACCCGGACGCCAACGCCAAGGCCTTCACCGATGGCTGGTTCCGCACCGGCGACGAAGGCTATCTGGACGCCGAAGGCTATCTCCGCCTCACCGGCCGCCTGAAGGAGATCATCAACCGCGGCGGCGAGAAGGTAAGCCCGCTCGAGGTCGACAACGTGCTGATGGACCATCCGGACGTGGCCCAGGTGCTCACCTTCGCCATGCCCCACGCCAAGCTCGGCGAGGAGGTGGCGGCAGCCGTGGTGCTGCGCGAAGGGGCGGAGCCCAACGAACACGCCATCCGCGACTTCGCCGGCACCCGCCTTGCCGCCTTCAAGGTCCCGCGCAAGATCGTGTTTCTGCCCGAAATCCCCAAAGGCGCCACCGGCAAACTCATGCGCATCGGCCTCGCCGCCAAACTCGGCATCTCGGGCTGAGGGCGGCACCATGAAAGTCGCCATCTTCGGCGCCGGCGCCATCGGCGGCATGATGGGCGTGAAACTCGCCCAAGCCGGGGCGGACGTCACCTTCATCGCCCGCGGCCCCCACCTCGCCGCCATGCAGGCAAACGGCGTCATCATGCACTCGGGCGGTGAGACCATCACCGTGCATCCCCGCTGCGTCGCCTCCGCCGCCGAGGCCGGCCCGCAGGACTATGTCATCGTCACCCTCAAGGCCCACTCCCTGCCCGGCGCCGCCTCCGACATCGCCAGCATGATGGGCCCCAACTCGGCGCTGATCACCGGCGTCAACGGCATCCCCTACTGGTATTTCCACGGCCTCGAAGGCCCGCACCAGGGCCGCATCGTCCAATCCGTGGACCCCGATGGCGCCGTCTCTCGCATCCTCCCCCCAAGCCAGGCCATCGGCTGCGTGGTCTACCCGGCCGCCGAAGTCGTGGCCCCCGGCATCATCGAACACACCTATGGCGACCGCTTCTCCCTGGGCGAGCCGGACGGCACACGCTCCGAGCGCGTCGAGGCCATCTCCAAACTGCTCATCTCAGCCGGGCTCAAAGCCCCGGTCCGCCCCAAGATCCGCGATGAGATCTGGGTCAAGCTCTGGGGCAATCTCTGCTTCAACCCGGTCTCGGCGCTGACCGGCGCCACGCTGGACATCCTGACCAGCAGGCCGGACCTGCGCGCCCTGTGCCGCAGCATGATGGTCGAGGCCCAGGCGGTGGCCGAATCCCTCGGCACACGCTTCGCCATCTCCGTCGACAAACGCATCGACGGTGCCGCCGAAGTGGGCGTGCACAAAACCTCCATGCTGCAAGACCTCGAACGCGGCCGCCCAATGGAGATCGACGCGCTGCTGGGTGCTGTGGTGGAACTCGGCACCCTCACCGGCCACGCCATGCCCATCTGCGAAACCGTCCTGGCCCTCGTCCGCCAACGCGCCCGCGAAGCCAACTGCTACGCCTGACCCGCCCCCGTAGGGCGGAAAAGGCGAAGCCGTCATCCGCCGATCGGCCTTAAAAGAAAGACAACCCCTTCTTTTTGTGAACAAAAAGAAGCAAAAAAACTTTCCCCTCCCGCAGCTGAAAGAACCGCCTCACCCCATCAAAACGCCGTCATTGCGCGGCGCCAAAGGCGCCGTGGCAATCCATCGCAAGGCCAGCAGCACCTTCAGCAAGACAGGCCCGCTCTCGCTCCTTGCGCCTGAGTGCCTCGGTCCCCGACACTCGGTTCCACCAACCCAGCGAATCCCCTGGACTGTTGCCACGCCAACATAAGGCCCCGCCATGCTTGCGCTGCGTCCCAACTGCGAATGCTGCAACCGAGACCTTCCGCCGGACTCACCGGATGCCCGGATCTGCACCTACGAATGCACCTTCTGTGTGGCATGTGTGGAGAACGTGCTTGCAGGCGTTTGCCCGAATTGCGGCGGCAATTTCACACCCCGCCCCATCCGCCCACCCTCAATGCTGGCCCGGCACCCGGCTTCAACGGAGCGGGTGTTGAAGGCGGATGGGTGTGGGGTGCGTTAATAGGATGGGTAAGTGAAAAATCAGGCATCATGCAGGGTCGCTTGAAAAACACTGGAGTGGCGGAAAGTTCAAGGACGTAGGGTTTGCTGACTTGAAAACGATGATTTGAAGTGCAGAATATAAACGAGAGAAATGGAGAATACTCAGTGACATCTCGGAACGAAAGATTTGTTGGATTTTATGAATTGTCAGTTCGTGCGTCGCGTGAACGTGACGCATTAGCCGAAATTAGCCCAGAAATATTTCAAAAAATTGAAGAACAGGTGATATTCCGACGTAAAAACTCAAAGGATTTCCGGCGGAAAATCCAAGATGACGGAATTGTTGTTGTTCTGGATGACGTGAGGGTATTCCGGGACAAAAACTGTGCATGCTTCCTTTTTACTGTTGCTGATTTGGATGCAGCGGATGCTGTTTATCGAAAAATTCCAAATAGAGAGCAGAGGATTTTTCCAAAAGGAGTTGACGAAGGTGGTGCAAGCTCCGCCCATCTTGTTGTGCGGTTGACGCCCGAGCCCGATACATTTCGTTATCCGGCTGCCTTGGAAGACGTCGAAGGGGTGCCTCGTTCGCGGATTATGCCGCTTTTCGAACAGGTCTTTCGGGAGGTATGCGGCCATGTGACAGTGCTTACTGAGGACGGCTCGCGAACTGGTGATGCAATCTTTGAGCTGGACTCGGTTCATAGGGATCGTCTGCAGGATGCCGCAGGGCGCCCAATTGGTGTCGAATTGGTGAAGTTGCGGCCGCGCGCCACGCTCGATCCAGATGGTGACGGATTCACGGAAACTCGGCGGTCTGTCGTGTTCAAAATTGATTCGGATAAGCCCGTTAGTGATGCGTTGTCTAGTTTGTTTCGGATTAGGGAAAAACAAAAAAATGATTTTTTAGATTATCCTTTGATGCGGGTTCGCTGGAAGCGGCCAGATAACAAAACACAAACGCTTTCTGTTGATAGTTTAGCGGATGATTTATTGCAGAGAGCCTTTACGAGGCTAGAGTTAATTTCGGGTATATCGCCCGATATGCCAATGTCTACAGTCGACATCCACGAAAATTTCGTGTATAAAATCGCCGAACGCTTGAGTCTAAATTCGATCAAGGGGTCGTGATGTCAGAGGAAAGGCCCTTAAAAATACTTTGGGTTTGGTTGGATTGGTGGCGAATAAAACACGCTGCAATTCAGAGGATTCAGCGAACTTTTTCTCCAATTTTAGGCTTGATTGGAGCGATATTTATTTCTATTTTTCCGGAAATAAATATTTTTGGCGCAAACGGACTTATATATTTGGTGAATGGACTTATTCCTGTTCTTGCTGGTTTTTACGTGGCTTCATTGGCCGCTGTAGCTACGTTTAATCGCCCGCAGCTGGACGATGTTATGGGGGGTATTGCACCCCGGCTAAACTGTTCACGAAACCCAGATCCATTGCGTCTAACGCGACGGCATTTCCTGTGTATTTTATTTGGGTATCTAGCTGGAGCAACGATTTCGCTTTATATCGTTGGTGCAATTTCAATTCTTATAGCACCCGTCTTGCCGGTACCCGATTTTTATCGCCATATTTTAAAGTCCTTTTTTAGTTTTATATTTCTGTCTGCAGTGTCGGAAATTGTGATGGCTACATTCGTCGGTTTGTATTTTTTGATCGATCGAATACATCGAGACACAGTGAAAACAGGGTTCCTTGATACAGAATCTTCAAAAAATTGACCTTTTAAATTTTAAAAAAGTAACAATTCGAATCTTTTTCGTGTCATTATTATCAATAATGGAATATATGTGATGAATTTTATTGTTCCGAAGAGAAATTAATATTAGGAAGTATTAGAGAATATAAAAGTGAATATTTACACCCTGTCCGCGAAAGGACCCACCAGATGACCCAATCCTGGCATGCCGCCCCGCTCACCTGGGGCCACGGCCCGCGCGTGTTCGAGGCCTTTCTCGAACCCACCTGCCCCTTCTCGGTCAAAGCCCTGGTGAAGTTCGACGGGCTTCTCGCCCTTGTTGGCGAAGACCGCATCACCCTGAAAATCCGCCTGCACTCCCAGCCCTGGCACCTGTTCTCGGGCGTCGTCACCCGCACCGTGCTTGCCGCCTCCACCCTGCCGAACGGGCGGGAGGCCGCGAAATCCGTCCTGCTCGCGGTGGCCGCGCATCGCGAGGAGTTCGAATTCACCCGCCACGCCTCCGGCCCCAACATGAACGCAACGCCGGCCGACATCATCGCCCGCATCGAGGGCTACACCGGCCTTGCCCTCGCTGACGCCTTCGCCAATCCCGAGCTCGACCGTGAGCTCAAATGGCATTGCAAATACGCCCGCCAGAACGGCATCCACGTCTCCCCCACCTTCATGATCGACGGCCTGGTCCACCCGGATATCAGCAGCGGCGACCCGATCGAAACCTGGGCCGCCAAACTCGGCGCCTGACGTAGGGCGGAAAAGGCGAAGCCGTCATCCGCCGAGGGGCTTGTCCATGACGCCCAACGGCGGATGAC
>CAIYCW010000092.1 GCA_903924855.1 uncultured Rhodospirillales bacterium
CGAGCCGGCGCCGCCACCACCGCCGCCGCCCAAGCCGGTTCCGCCACCGCCCAAGCCGGTCCCGCTGCGCCCGGTGCCACCGCGCCCGGCCCTGCCGCAGCAGGTGGCGCCGGCGCAGGCCACTCCGGCCCCCGCCCAGCCACAGGCTCAGGCCCCGGTGCGCCCCCCGGCGCCGCCATCCTCGGCCGGCATCGAACAAAGCTATGTCGGCCAGTTGCGCGCCTATTACCGGTCGATCTCGAAATATCCGAACTCGAAAGAGGCTCGGACCATGAAGCCGCATGGCTCCGTCGTCGTGCGCTTCACCCTAACCCGCGCCGGAGAAGTGCGGGATGTCACCATCGAGACCCCCAGCCCGGTGATGCTGCTCAACCAGCAGGCCTTGTCGACCGTCCGCAACGGAGCGCCACCGCGGATGCCGGATGAGGCCTGGGGGAATGCGTCCGAGCATGTCTTCACCGTCACCCTTGACTATGACCCGCCCTCTTAAAGGAGAGATTCAATGCTGATCCGTTGCCCGAGCCCCCGGCTCGCCACCGCCCTGCTGCTCGCCAGCACGGCGCTCACCGCGCCGGCTTTCGCCCAGACGGCCACGCCTGCCGCGGCTCCTGCCGCCGCCACCGGCTTCACCGGCACCCAGCCGACCGATATCGGCCGCGTGCAGGCCGGCACCAGCGTTGCGCCCGATGGCGTCACCCGCGTTGACCTCGGCGGCGGCCTTATGATCCAGGAAGACCAGCCCAAGAGCCGCTCGACCGTCACCCGCGATTCGATCGCCAAGGCCGCACCGTCCTCCAACCCGTATCAGCTGATCCAGGCGCTGCCGGGTGCCAACGTGGCAAGCCCGAGCGCCACCGGCATGAACGGCGGCAACATCACGCTGCACGGCTTCAACTCCGACCAGCTCGGCTTCACCATCGACGGCGCGCCGGTCAATGACTCGGGCAACTACGCACTGTATCCGCAGGAATACGTGGACGCCGAGAATATCGGTCAGGTCTCGATCGCCCAGGGCTATGCCGACCTCGACAGCCCGCATATCGGCGCCACCGGCGGCGTGATCAACCTCTACTCGCGCGACCCGTCCAAGGAGGCCGGCGGTTTCGTCGATCTCTCCTACGGCACAAGCGACTACAAGCGCGCCTTCGTTCGCCTTGAGACCGGCCAGGTCGGCCTGGTGCGGGCCTATGCCTCGTTCTCCAAGGCGCGCGAGCAGCATTGGCGCGGCCCGGGCGTGGACGACAAGACCCATGTCGACTTCAAGGCGGTGGTCGATGTGCGTGACGCCAGCAAGATCACGGTCTCGGCGATCTACAACGTCGGCAACAACAATTTCTACTACAACCCGAACATGGCGAACTTCAACGCCTACGGGGCGACGGCGCCGATCAACAACGAGGATCGCACCTTCAACCCGGGCGGCACCGCCACCAACCAGAACACGGGCACCAACGGCTACTACAAGTTCCGCATCAACCCGTTCGAAAACCTGATCCTGTCGACGCCGTCGACCTTCGCGCTGGCTGACAATCTGACGCTCGATGTCACCCCGTATTTCTGGTACGGCTACGGCAATGGCGGCGGGGCTACGGCCATCAGCGAAAGCAGCTTCAACCAGGGCGGCCTGAAGGTCACCCAGGATCTGAACGGCAACGGCACCACCACCGACAAGCTCGACTTCTACACGCCGTCGATCACCCGCACCTACCGCCCGGGTATCATCAGCAAGCTGAACTACCAGATCGGCAACCACAAGCTGGTGCTCGGCTACATGTATGAGGCCGCCTACCATCACCAGTACGGCACCGTGACGCCGCTGAACCCGAATGGCTCGGTCGTCAACGCCTATGGCGAAGGCGACAACGTGGTGATCAAGAGCGGCCCGGCCGCCGGCACCGTGCTGATGAAGCGCGACACCATCACCAACACCCGCACCAACATCATCTTCGCGGGTGACGAGGCGAGCTTCCTCAACGACAAGCTGACGGTCGATGCCGGCATCAAGCAGGCCTTCGTCAGCCGCCATGGCCAGAACCTGCTGCCCTCCGGCACCGCCGCCGGCTCCGCTCAGATCCAGCAATATCTGAACCTGAACGACAGCCGCACGCTGCCGACCCTGGCCGTCAGCTACAAGTTCGACGATGTGAACACCGGCTTCGCGGGCATCGCGCAGTCCTTCCGCACGCCGCAGAACTACACGCTGTTCGACAGCGTCAGCCTGACCAGCGCCTCGGCCAACAACGGCCTGACGCCGGCACTGACCAAGCAGAAGGCGGAAACCGCAACCGAGATCGAGTTCGGCCACCGCTACCAGAGCAACTTCATCACCGCCGCCACCACGCTGTTCGGCTACAAATACAAGGACCGTCAGTTCCAGACCAACGTGCTGGACTCCTCGGGCAACTATGACTCGGAGAACATCAACATCGGTGGCACCACCACCTATGGCGCGGATTTCGAGATCGCCACCAGCCGGGTGAACGGCTTCAGCCCGTACGCCTCGTTCGAGGTGCTGCACGCAACCCAGGATGCCAACCTGCCGACCAGCTCGACGCTGAACGGCAAGACCATCACCGACTATCTGCGCACCAAGGGCAAGCGCGTGCCGAACACGCCCGAGACCAGCGCCTATGTCGGTGTGGACTATGATGACGGTCACTGGCTGGGCAACTTCAACGTGAAGTATACCGGCAAGCAGTTCTCCACCTTCACCAACGACGAGTCGATCGACGGTTACGCCTCGGCCAACGCCATGATCGGCTATCGCTTTGACGATTTCGGCCCGGCCAAGGCGCCGGAGCTGCGCGTCAACCTGTCCAACATCACCGATCGCGTGGGTCTGACCCAGGCGTCCTCGGTGCAGACCAACGCGCAGAAGACCACCGGCCTGCAGGGTGGCACGATCAACGGTTCGGCCCCGTCCTACTATGTCGGTCAGGGCTTTGCCGCCATCGTCACCCTCAGCTCGGGGTTCTGATCCATGCTCGACCGGGCGCTGCTGCACGATATCAGCATCAACACGCTTTATGCGGGTCTGATCCTGCTGTTCTTCGTCATCGTGGAGCGCGCACTGACCTATGTGTATCTCGGTCTGAAGACCCGCCGGATTGCTGGCATCCTTGCCCGCAATCCGGCCGGCACCACGCCCTCCTTCGAGGGGGCGGACGTGCTGAGCCGGTCGATGGACGAATACGTGAAGGCACAGGCGCACGAGACGAACCGCGCCCGTGTTGAGGATCTCTCCGCCGCCTTGTTTCTTGAGGTGGACGAGAAAGTCTCGGCACGGCTGTGGATTCTCGACACGATCGTGACCGCAGCCCCGTTGCTGGGGCTGCTCGGCACCATTTTGGGCATCATGGACACGTTCAGTGCGCTGTCCTCCGGCGGGATCTCAGACCCCGCCGCGGTCAGCCACGGTATCGCGGACGCGTTGCTCGCAACCGCGCTCGGCATCGGCACAGCGTTGTTTGGCCTGCTCGGTCACAACATCCTGCATCGCCAGGCCGAGGGCATCACCGAACGCTTCAAGAACTTCCTGCTGCGGGCCACCGCTTGAGCAGGATCGCGTAAACCCCAAATCCACCCCTGAAGCGCCTGCTTCAGGGGTGTTTTTGTCTGGAGAGCCTCATGTCCCTGTCACGTCGCGCGCTGCTTGCTGGCTCCACCGCCATGGCGCTTGCACGCCCGGAGCGTCTGCTGGCCGCCGAGCTTGGCCCGCGCATCCGGCTGCGCCTGCTGGAGACGTCCGACCTGCACATGTTCGTCAATGACTGGGATTACTACCACGACAAGCCCGATGCCACGGTGGGTCTGTCCAAGGTGGCAAGCCTGATCAAGGCGGCCCGCGCCGAGGCGCCGAACTCCATGCTGTTCGACAATGGCGACATCATCCAGGGCAATCCGCTGGGTGATTACGAGGCGCGGCCGGGCGTGCTGCGCCCGGGTGAGACGCATCCGATCTTCGCCGCCATGAACACGCTGGGCTATGAGTGTGCCACGCTGGGCAATCACGAATTCAACTATGGCCTGGCCTTCATGGATCAGGCTTTGGCCTCGGCCAACTTCCCCTTCATCTGCGCCAATCTGCAGCGCACCGACGGGCAGGCCTATCTGCCGCCCACCAAGGTGATCACCAAGACCTTCACCGCCGAGGATGGCAGCCGGCACGAGCTGCGCATCGGCCTGATCGGCTTCGTGCCGCCGCAGATCATGGTGTGGGACAAGTCGAACCTCGAAGGCCACGTCACCACGACCGACATCGTGGAAGCCGCGGAGACATACGTCCCCGCCCTGCGCGCGCAATGCGACGTGCTGGTGGCGCTGTGCCATTCCGGCATTTCGACTGGCCCGCGTGTGACCGGCAATGAGAACGCCTCCTTCCACCTGGCCGCGGTGCCCGGCATCGACGTCATCTTCACCGGCCATTCGCACCGTGTGTTTCCGGGGCCGGATTATGCCAACCGTCCCGGCGTGGATGCGGTGCGCGGCACGCTGGCGGGCGTGCCGGCGGTGATGCCGGGCTTCTGGGGCAGCCATCTCGGCATCATCGACCTGGTGCTGGCGCGTGAGGGCGATGCCTGGAAGCGGGTGGATTTCAAGGTGGAGGCACGGCCGATCTATCGCCGCGAGCAGGGCAGGGTGATCCCGATGGCGGATCCCGATCCGGTGATCGTGGCGGCGGTGGCCCAGGCACATCAGGCCACCATCGACTGGGTGCGCCAGCCGGTGGGGCAGGTGACCTATCCTTTGAACTCCTATTTCGCCCTGCTGGAATCGGAGGCCTCGGTCGGCCTGGTGAACCAGGCGCAGGCCTGGTACACCGCGCGTCTGCTGGCCGGCACCGAGCATGCGGGGCTGCCCATCCTCTCCGCCGCGGCCCCGTTCAAGGCCGGCGGCACCGGGCTCGACAGCTTCATCGACATCGCCCCCGGTGCGGTGGCGCTGCGCGACATCGCGGATCTGTATGTGTTCGCCAACACGCTGGTGGCGGTGAAGCTGACCGGCGCCCAGGTGGCCGAATGGCTGGAGCGCTCCTGCGCCGCGTTCAACGTGATCGACGCGGCGAACCCTGCCCCACAGGAGCTGCTGAACCGCTTCTTCCCCACCTATAATTTCGACGTCATCAGCGGTGTCACCTACCGCATCGATGTCACCCAGCCCAACCGCTACGACAATGACGGCAAGCTGGTGCGGCCGGACGTGCGGCGCGTGGTCGATCTGCACTTCGAGGGCCGGCCGATCGACCCGCAGCAGAGCTTCGTGGTGGTGACCAACAATTACCGCTCCGATGGCGGCGGGCATTTCCCGGGGCTGGATGGCAGCAACGTGGTGCTGCGCGCGCCGGATCTGAACCGGGATGCGATCGTGCAGTTCATCGAGGCGCAGGGCACGCTGCGCACGGCCGCCCCCGCCACCTGGTCCTTTGCCCGGCCGCGGCAGCGCCTGCAGCTGCGCTTCCGCTCGGCGCCGAAATTCGCCGCCCTGATTGCCGGTCGCACCGATATCGCGGCGGGCGAGACCGCGGCCGATGGCTACACCCAGTTCACGCTGACACTCGGCTGAGCGATATCCGGGTGCACATCCACGGCACTTCCTGCTAGGCAGTGCCCGGGTTTCTAAACTGAAGGAAGAACGCCATGGCTGCCGGAGAAATCACCAGCGTCGATCTGGACCCGGGCGAAGTCGCCCTGGTCATCGGCGAGGAAGACGGTCAGATGTCGGTCCGTGTGGTCGCCGGTGGCGACGTGCCGGAAGACGCAACGGACATGCCGGCGGCGCAGGAGATCATCCTGGCCCTGGCGATGCGCCTGCTGACGGATCCGGATTTTCATGATGACGTGCTGGATTGGTATTACGACCACCAGGACGAGGAAGACGAGGAAGACGAGGACGAGGACGGCGAAGCCGAGAAGTGATCGGCACGCTGCGCCAACAAAAAAGCCCGCATCTCACGATGCGGGCTTTTTTTGTTGAAGGCGGCCGTATCACTCGGCAGCGCCACTCTCCGCCACGTTGTGCAGATTGACCGAGGAGGCCATCTGCTTGGCCGCATCCGGGTCGAGCCCGCCCATCTTCTCCGCCAGCTTCGGCATCGTCGCATGGCGCCGCGGTGCGATCAGCCGCTCCAGCTTGTCCAGATAGAGATACACGATCGGCGTGGTGTAGAGCGTCAGGATCTGGCTCAGCGCCAGACCGCCCACCATCGCATAGCCCAGCGGACGGCGCAGCTCCGAGCCCGCCCCTTCGGCCAGCATCAGCGGCAGACCGCCCAGCAGGGCCGCCATCGTGGTCATCAGAATGGGGCGGAAACGCATCAGACAGGCCTGGCGGATCGCATCGCGCGCCGGCATGCCGTCCTTGCGTTCGGCCGAGATGGCAAAATCCACCATCATGATGCCGTTCTTCTTCACGATGCCGATCAGCAGGATCACGCCGATCAGCGCCACGATCGACAGATCATAGTGGAACAGCATCAGCATCAGGAACGCTCCCACACCGGCCGAGGGCAGGGTGGAGAGGATGGTGATCGGCAGGATGTAGCTTTCGTAGAGAATGCCTAGAATGATGTAGACGGTGATCAACGCGGCCGCGATCAGGTATTTCTGGCTCGACAGCGAGGACTGGAAGGCCTGCGCGGTGCCCTGGAAGGCGCCGATCACGCCGGAGGGCACGCCGATCCGGTCCTTCATCTGGTTGACCGCCGCCACCGCATCGCCCAGCGCCACACCTTCGGCCAGGTTGAACGCCAGCGTCACCGCCGGGAACTGGCTCTGGTGGTTCACCTGCAGCGAGCCCACCGGCTTGGTGTCCACATGCACGAAGGTGGACAGCGGGACCACGGCGCCGGTGTTGGATTTCACGTAAAGCTTGTCCAGCGTGTCCAGCCTGCCGCGATATTCCGGCAGAACCTCCAAGATGAGATGGTAGGAGTTCACCTGGGTGAAATACTGGGTGATCTGGCGCTGGCCGAACGCGTCATACAGCGTGTCATCGATCGCCTGCGGCAGCACGCCGAAGCGCGAGGCGGCATCGCGGTCGATCACCAGCGTTGCCGTGGTGCCGGCATTCTTCTGATCGGTGGACACGTCGCGCAGCTGCGGCAGCTTCTTCATCTCCGCCATGATGCGCGGCGCCCAGGTGTTCAGCTCGGACAGATCGGCATCCTGCAGCGTGTACTGGAACTCGGCGGCGCTGGGGCGGCCGCCGATCGTCACGTCTTGGCCGGCGCGCAGCACAAGCTCGGCGCCGGCGACTTTGGCGAGCTTCGGACGCAGCCGCGCGATCACGCGCTGCGCGCTGGTGGTGCGTTCGGTGAACGGCTTCAGCGCCACGAAGAAGCGCCCGCTGTTCAGCGGGTTGCCGCTGGACGCGCCGATCGAGGCGGAGAACGACGCCACATCCGGGTCCGTCGCCACGATATCGGCCAGCGCCATCTGCCGGCGTGCCATCTCCTTGAAGGAGATGTCCTGCGACATGGTGGAGATGCCGATCAGCAGGCCGTTGTCCTGCGCCGGGAAGAAGCCTTTCGGGATCTGGGTGAACAGATAGACCGTGGTGCCCAGCGTTGCGAAGAACACCATCAGCGTCACGAAGCTGAAGCGCAGCGCGATGTCCAGCGTGCGGCGATAGCCGCCGAGCAGCGCTTCGAAGAAGCCTTCGATGATGCGATAGATCAGGTTCGGGCGGCCGTGATCATGGCTGAGGAAGCGCGAGCACATCATCGGCGTCAGCGTCAGCGAGATGAAGGCGGACACCACCACGGCGATCGCAACCGTCATCGCGAATTCGCGGAACAGGCGGCCGACGATGCCGCCCATCAGCAGCAGCGGGATGAACACCGCGATCAGCGACAGCGAGATGGACACGATGGTGAAGCCGATCTCGCCCGCGCCCTTGATGGCGGCATCCATCGGTTTCATGCCGTCTTCGATATGGCGGTAGATGTTCTCCAGCATCACGATGGCGTCGTCCACCACGAAGCCCACCGCGATCGTCATCGCCATCAGCGACAGGTTATCAAGGCTGTAGCCCAGCACATACATCACCGCACAGCTGCCGATCAGCGCCAGCGGCACTGTGACGGAGGGGATGATGGTGGCCCAGACGTTGCGCAGGAAGATGAAGATCACCACCACCACAAGGCCGATGGACAGCATCAGGGTGAACTGCACCTCGGACAGCGAGGCGCGGATGGTCTGGGTGCGGTCCAGCACCAGACCCACCTTGATGCTCGGCGGGATCGCCGCCTGCAGGGACGGCATGGCCGCCTTGATGGCGTCCACCGTCTCGATGATGTTGGCGCCTGGCTGCTTGAAGATCACCAGCTGAATGCCGCGCTTGCCGTTCTGCCACCCGGCCAGCTCGGAGTTCTCGGCCGCATCCACCGCGGTGCCGATATCGGACACGCGCACCGGAGCCCCGTTGCGATAGGCCAGGATGGTGTTGCGATAGCCTTCCGCCTTCAGCAGCTGGTCGTTGGCATAGATCGCATAGCTCTGCCGCTCGCCGGAGATGGCGCCCTTCGGCGAGTTGGAGGTGGCGTTGGTGAGGATGGTGCGCACATCCTCCATCGTCATGCCCATCGCGGCCAGCTTGGCCGGATCGACCTGCACGCGCACCGCGGTCTTCTGCTCACCGTAGATCACGACCTGCGACACGCCGCTGATCTGCGAGATCTGCTGGGCCAGGATGGTGTCCGCGGTTTCATCCACATCGATCAGCGGCATCGTGTCCGACTGGACGGAGTAGATCAGGATCGGGCTGTCCGCCGGGTTGACCTTGCGGTAGTTCGGCTGGTTCGGCAGCGCCTTTGGCAGCTGGCCGCCGGCCGAGTTGATGGCGGATTGCACGTCAAGCGCCGCGGCATCGATGTTGCGGTCGAGGTCGAACTGCAGAACGATCTGCGCGCCACCGGCAACCGAGGTGGAGGTCAGCTGTGTCACACCCGGGATCTGGCTGAACTGGCGCTCCAACGGTGCCGCCACCGAGGTTGCCATCGTCTCCGGGCTGGCGCCGGGGAACTGGGCCGAGACCTGGATGGTGGGGAAGTCAACGCGCGGCAGCGGCGCCACCGGCAGGAACGGGTAGGCGGCAAGGCCCACGAGCATCACAGCCGCCATCAGAAGCGACGTTCCGATCGGGCGGCGGATGAAGGGGGTCGAAATGCTCATGCCGTTCGCTCCGAATGCGAGGGGAATACCGTATCAGCCAAAGACGAGCCCGCGGGGCACCGGCGCGATGGGGATCACGCGCCGGGCGTGGCGATGACGTGGGTGCCGGCCACCAGGCGGGACTGCCCGTTGAGCACCACCACCTGGTCCTGTTCCAGGCCCTTTGAGACGACGCTGACCTTGCCGTTCTCATAGGACACCTCGACCGGCTGCACGGCAATCGTGCTGTCCGGCTTGACCACGAACACGAACAGCCCGACCGGGCCGTGCTGGATCACCGGGGTCGGCACCGTGATCGCGTCCTTGATCACGTCCACCTGGGCGCTGGCATTGACGAACTGACCCGGCCACAGCTTGTTGTCGGTGTTGGGGAAGGTGGCCTTCACCTTGATGGTGCCGGTGGTGGTGTCGATCGCGTTGTCCACCGTCACCACGGTGCCCTCGGCCAGCCGGCCGCTGCCATCTGGGGTGGTGGCATAGACCTTGGCGGGGGCCGCGCGCATCGCCGCCATCACCCTGGGCAGCTGATCCTGCGGCAGGGCGAATGTCATGGAGATCGGGCTGATCTGGCTCAGATTGACCAGGCCTGCCTGCGTGTTGTCCGCCGAGCGCACGAAGGCGCCCGGATCGGTCAGCCGCAGGCCGACGCGCCCGTCAAACGGGGCGGTGATGCGGCAGAATTCCACATTGAGTTGGGCTGCGGCGATATTGGCCTCATCGCCGCGCACCGCCGCCTCCAACTGGGCGACCGTTGCGCGCTGGCTGTCCACCTGCTGCTGGGCGGCGAACTGATTGGAGGCCAGCTGGGTGTAGCGCGCGAGGTCGTTGCGCGCATTGGCGAGGTTCGCCGCGTCCGACGCGCGCTTGGCCACCACCTGATCAAGGATTGCCTGATAGGGGCGTGGGTCCAACTGCACCAGCAGATCACCGGCCTTGACCAGCTGGCCTTCCTGGAACGCCACCTGATCCACCGTGCCGTCAACACGCGGATGGATGACAATCGATTTGTTTGCGACCACCAGACCAAGGCCGCTCAGCAGCACCGGCAGGTCCTGACGTTGCACCTTCGTGGTGGCCACCGGCACCTGAGGCGTGCCGCCACCAGCGGCGGCACCGCCCGGTGCGCCCTGCGCCAGGGCGCCCGAGGCGAGCAGGCTCGACAGCACGGCAAGGGCGGCAGGCGTTGCGATCGGACGTCTGATCATCTGGCGGCACTCCATCAGCCATGCACGGCTATTCAGAAGATGTGAAACAACGCAGCGATACAAGGGCGTCCGCGCAAAAAATGCGTGGCAGCCATGTGTGTGACCCCCGCGACATCCCTGTGTGGCGCGTCGGGACAGATTTTTTGTCCCCGCCGTGCTCCGATCCCAAGCCACGATCACACGACGACAAGGCAGATATCATCAAGGCAGCTTTGTATGACAATAAATTTCCGGCAAGTTTAGCGGTTTTTTGTTGCGGTCTGATGTCATGTCCCGCCCTGGTTGATACGGCTCGCAGGCTTGCCAGGGGCATGATCGTCCCACGCGTTTGCAACTGCGCCCGATTGGGGCATCTTCCCGCGCGACCGGGACGGCAAAGGCTGGGGGCGAGACCATGGTGCAACAGTTTCAGCAGGCCCATGCGGCCGATCCTTCGGCCGATGCGCACAGCGAGATCCGCGAGGAGGTCGCCAAGCTGTGTGCCCGTTTCCCGGATCCCTACTGGCGGGCCCTGGATGCGGTGCGCGGCTATCCCACCGAATTCGTGGCCGCACTCACCGAGGCCGGATATCTCGCAGCCCTCATCCCGGAGGCGTATGGCGGTGCCGGGCTCGGGCTTTCGGCGGCGGCGGCCATTCTGGAGACCATCCATGCCAGCGGCTGCAACGGGGCGGCCTGCCACGCGCAGATGTATATCATGGGGGCCATTCTGCGGCATGGCTCGGAGGCGCAGAAATCCCATTATCTGCCGCGCATCGCCGCGGGCGAGCTGCGCCTGCAGGCGTTTGGCGTCACGGAACCTGGCTCCGGCACCGACACGACGGCCCTGCGCACCACCGCGCGGCGGGAGGGGGATCGCTACATCGTCAACGGCCAGAAGATCTGGACCAGCCGCGCTGAGCATTCCGACCTGATGCTGCTGCTGGCGCGCACCACGCCGCGGGACCAGGTGGCCAAGAAGACCGAGGGGCTTTCCACCCTGATCGTCGATATGCGCGACGCGCGCGATCACGGCCTGACCATCCGGCCGATCCGCACGATGATGAACCACAATTCCTGCGAGGTGTTCTTCGACAATCTCGAAGTGCCGGCGGAGAATCTGGTTGGCGCCGAAGGGGCTGGGTTTCGCATCATCCTCGATGGCATGAACGCGGAGCGGCTGCTGATCGGTGCCGAGTGTATCGGTGATGCGAAATGGTTCATCGCCCGCAGCACCGACTATGCCCGCACACGCGAGGTCTTTGGCCGCCCGATCGGTCAGAATCAGGGCATCCAGTTTCCCATCGCGCGCGCCTATGCGCAGATGCGTGCCGCAGAATTATTGGTGCGCGAAGGTATCTTACGTTTCGAATCCGGTCTGGCTTGCGGTGCCGAGGCCAACATGGCAAAGATGCTGGCGGCCGAGGCCAGCTGGGCGGCCGGAGAGGCAACAATTCAGACATTTGGTGGCTTCGGCTTTGCAGAAGAGTATGATATCGAGCGTAAATTCCGCGAGACTCGGCTCTATCAGGTCGCCCCGGTCAGTACGAACCTGATATTGTCCTACGTGGCCGAGCACGTGCTTGGCCTGCCACGAAGCTACTGACACGCCGAGACAGGTTCTGGAGACTATTGAGCATGTGGAACATTGGACGTGCAGCACTTCTGGCAGTTTTTGCCTTGTCCGTGTCCGGTTGCACCCGGTCGCGTGAACTGGTGCTGGTTGATCCGCGCTCCGGCGTGAAGGTGACCTGCCAGATCAAAAGCGGCGCCGGCCTGACCTCGATCGGTGTCGTGCGCGAGGCCTATACCTGTATCGATGAGATGCAATATTACGGGTTCCGTGATTCTGAGGCGGCGCAGTAAGGCGCAGCCCGCAGGGGCATCCGTAAGCGCAGGGTGCCTGCCCTGCGCCGTCATGCGATGGTGGTGCCGAGTTTTGTCATCAACGCGGCCTCCCCGGGCAGATTGGCCAGCACCGCGCGCCTGACCGGATGGCCACGTTCCTGCGGCACACGTTTCGCGCTCGCATAGAGGTGTGACTGGATCGCGGCCACCATGCCGGCATGGGACGGCGGCGTGTTCTGCTCCCACACCCGTGCCCGCGTTTCCACAATGCGCGCAGCACCGCCCAGCAGCGCCGGCAGCACGGTGGGGAACAGGATTTCCTCCAGCGGATAGAGCGGCGCCGGTTGGGCGAGTTCCGTCGGTTGATAGAATTTGTGCAACACCGCCAGCAACGCCTCGAACAGGGCGGTGGTCATGAACACGCCATCGGCCCGGCCGATGCGGATCGGCACACCCAGGTAACGGGCCAGATCGGTAAGCCGTGTGTCCGCCTGTGCCTGGTCATGCCAATACCAATGCGCATGCATGTCATAGAGCGCGCCGTGCAGCCCACAATCGGCCGCCGCGATCACCTCATCGAGGCCAGGTTGGAGCGCGTACAGATAGGGGGAGGCCAGGCAGATATGGCTGGCCTGCAGCCCCAGCCGGGATGCGGTCTGGTGATTGTGGATCAGCATCGGCAGCGCCGAGCCGAACCGTGTTGCAATCGAGGTCGGGTTGATCAGCAACCCTTCCACGGATGGCAGCACGCCCTGCTCGGCGGCGTCGAGCAGCATCTGCGGTCGTGTGGTGGCGGAGAGATGTGCCAGCGTCATCATCCGCCCGGACAACGCCGCCTGCCAGTTCAGGTGAAATCCCGGCAGGGCCGCCAGATGCTCATGCAGCGAGGTGGCAAGAAGAATACGCAATCCGGGTCCTGCCACTCATGGGGTCAGCCCGGCAAATCCACCAGCTTGGGTGGCTGTATGAAACTAAATTTCCGGTAAGCCTTCGCATGACAGGCCGAAACCCGCCAAACCCGGCAGTCACAGTTTCGTGACAGCAGGCGGCGTGGTGCGGCACCCCGTCTTGCACGGGGTGCCGCACAGTGCCAACTCAGTCGGCCGCCAGCGCCATGGTGCGGCGGGCGATGGTGCGGGTGACGTAATCTTCGACCGCGGCTCCCACCGCATCGGCATGGCTTGCCATCACGTGGTCGGCCCCGGCCAGGATCCGGTAATCCACCGTCACGTTCTTCTGGGTGTTGAGCTTGTCCACCAGCTTGCGCACCGCAGGCTCGGGCACCAGCTCGTCAGTGTCGCCATGCAGCAACAGACCGCCGCAGGGGCAGGGGGCGAGGAAGCCGAAATCATAATGGTTGGATGGCGGGGCAACACTGACCCAGCCGGAGATCTCCGGCCGGCGCATCAGCAGCTGCATGCCGATAAAGGCGCCGAACGAATAGCCGGCGATCCACAACCCACCGGAATTCGGGTTCACCGCCTGCATCCAGTCCAGCGCCGCCGCGGCGTCGCCGATCTCACCAATCCCGCCGTCATAGCGGCCCTGGCTGCGCCCGACGCCACGGAAATTGAACCGCATCACCGAAAAGCCGAGCCGCTTGAACGACTCAAACATGGTGTAGGAGATGCGGTTGTTCATCGTGCCGCCATGCAGCGGATGCGGATGCAGGATCAGCGCAAGCGGAGCGCCGCTTTCCTTGGAATGGTGGTAGCGACCTTCCAACCGGCCGTCAGGACCGGCGAACATGACTTCTGGCATTGCGATCCGAAATCCGTTTCCTGTTCGTGGCAACCATCAATGGCTGCACGTGAGACCCTCGGGAAGCAAACGATCATCGTCCTGCCCACGCCTATCGGCACGTCAGGCGATGCGACCTTCAGGCGCCGTGGCCCTGAGCGGTCGCATGTCGTGCGTCCAACCGGTCTGAGTTTGCAAGCGGAAACTGTCTGCCCTGCAGTGGTCGCATAACCCCCTGTTTGATCGGGCGTCCCGACCATGACAGGCTGCAACCGCCCCGCTGCGGCAACGTGCTCCATGCCTCGTTTCGCTGTGAAACGAGTTCGGACCGCAGCAGGGAAGGGAAGAATTTCGAACCGCTCGAAGCTTCAGATCATGGCTATGGTTGGACGGCGGGGGCGAAAATTCGATCAGTCTGTTTCACGTAGCCCGCCCGATCCCCATATCCGGGATCACCAACGGGATACCCTCATGTTAACGCGATCCTAGCGGGTTTGATAACGGAAATGTCGCATGCCAATTAACTTTATGCGTGACACGGTGAAAGCCTACCGCGAGCGGGACCCCGCAGCCCGCTCCGCGCTTGAGGTTCTGCTGTGTTACCCCGGCCTGCACGCCCTGATCTGGCACCGCGCATCGCACGCGCTGTGGCGCCAGGGGCTGACCTTGCCGGCACGGTTTCTGGCGCATCTTGGTCGTTTCTTCACAGGCATCGAAATCCATCCGGCTGCAAAGATCGGCCGCCGGCTGATCATCGACCACGGCATGGGCGTGGTCATCGGTGAAACCGCCGAGGTCGGAGACGACGTCTATCTCTACCACCAGGTCACCCTCGGCGGCACATCCAGCGCCCGCGGCAAGCGCCACCCCACGCTCGGCAACAACGTCATCGTGGGCGCCGGCGCCAAGATCCTCGGCGGCATCACCATCGGCGACAATGCGCGCGTCGGCGCCAACGCCGTCGTGGTGAGCCCGGTTGCCGCCAACACCACCGTGGTCGGCATCCCCGCCCGCCCGGTGGACCGCCACAGCCAGCGCAAACCGCGCTTCGACGCCTACGGCACGCCCACCGACTGCGATCTGGACCCGCTGCTGCACGATCTTGAAGCCATGCGCGCCGAGCTGACGCGGCTGGAATCCCGGGTCGCCCGCATGGCCAGGCTTCCGGTCGGCGAATGACCCAGACGCGCGTGTATCTCGACGCCAACGCCACCGAAACCATCCGCCCCCAGGCGATGGAGGCGGTGCAGGCGGCCATGCTGCTCGGCGCCAACCCGTCCTCCATCCACGCCGAGGGCAGGGATGCCAAACGCCTGCTCGAAGCCGCGCGCGATGCGGTGGGGCGCCGCTTCGGCGTGCCGCCCGCCCAGATCGTCTTCACCTCCGGCGGCACCGAGGCCGATGCCCTGGCCATCCACGCGCTCGGCGCAGGCCAGCGCGTGATCATCGGCGCCACCGAGCATGACGCGGTGCGCAAGGCCGCGCCTGACGCCACCATCCTGCCGGTCGATGGCGAGGGCGTGGCCGATCTCGAAGCCCTGCGCCACGCGCTGGAAGGCGCCCCCGCCCTGGTCTGCCTGATGCTCGCCAACAACGAGACCGGCACCATCCAGCCCATCGCCGAAGCAGCCCAGCTGTGCCGGAAGGCCGGCGCCCTCCTGCATGTGGACGCAGCCCAGGCCCCCGGCCGCATGGCGGTCACCATGCCAGACCTCGGCTGCGACAGCCTGGCGATCTCCGGCCACAAGATGGGCGCCCCGCCCGGTATCGGCGCCCTGCTGTTCGCAGCCCAGCACACGCCCCGCCCGCTGATCGCAGGCGGCGGGCAGGAGCGCTTCTGGCGCGGCGGCACCCAGGCGCTGCCTGCCATCGCGGGCCTCGCCGCCGCCTGCGCCATCCCGCCCACCGACCTCGCCGCCCTGCGCGATGCGCTCGAAGCCGATCTGCCGGGCTTCGTCGCTGGCCGCCAGGCCCCCCGCCTCGGCAACACCACCTGCCTCGTCCTGCCCGGGGTTGCGGCCCAGACCCAGGTGATGACGCTCGACCTCGCAGGCTTCGCGGTCTCCGCCGGTGCTGCCTGCAGCTCCGGCAAGGTGCAGCGCTCCCATGTGCTGGAGGCGATGGGGCTTGGCGAGCATGCGGGGCATGCCATCCGCGTCTCACTGCCCTGGCACACCACCGCCGCCGATGTTGCAGCCTTCCGCGAGGCGTATCGCGCCATGGCACAACGCCTCCAGCGCAGGGCCGCATGATCTTCCTCGACAACCAATCCACCACACCCTGCGATCCGCGCGTGGTGGCCGCCATGCTGCCCTGGTTCACCGAGCACTTCGCCAACCCGCATTCGGCCGAACACGCGATGGGCCGCACCGCCGAAGAAGCGGTCGAAGCCGCCCGCGCCCAAATCGCAACCCTCATCGGCGCCGACCCGCGCGAGATCGTCTTCACCTCCGGCGCCACCGAGAGCAACAACCTCGCCATCAAGGGGGCAGCGCTGCACGCAAGGCGCGTGGGCGACCCCAGGCTGCGTGTCATCACGCTCGCCACCGAGCACAAATGCGTGCTGGAATCGGTGCGCGATCTTGCGGGCCTGAGCTTCGAGCCCGTCATCCTCCCCGTCCGCCCGGACGGCCTGGTTGATGCGAACCTCCTGCAGGACGCGCTGCGCACCCCAACCCTGCTCGTCAGCATCATGGCGGTGAACAACGAAACCGGCGTGATCCAGGACCTCGCCACACTCGCCCCGCTGGTCAAGCAGGCCGGCGCCCTGCTGCATGTCGACGCCGCCCAGGCGCTCGGCAAAATCCCGCTCGACGTCGCATGCGGCATCGACCTGATGTCGATCACCGCCCACAAGCTCTACGGGCCAAAGGGCATCGGCGCGCTCTATGTCCGCAGACGGCCCCGCGCCCGCATCGCGCCTTTGTTCTCCGGCGGCAACCAGGAGCGCGGCCTGCGCTCCGGCACCCTCGCCCCACCCCTCATCCTGGGCTTCGGCGAAGCCTGCCGCATCGCCGGCGAGGAACGCGCGCAGGACGAGGCCCGCATCGCGTCCCTGCGCGACCGCCTGTGGCAACGCCTTGACCAGGCGCTGCCGGGCCTCATCCTCAACGGCCACCCCACACGCCGCATCGCCGGCAATCTCAACCTCCGCTTCGCCGACCGCACCGCCCAGCAGATCATGCAGGCCGCCCCCGAGCTCTGCGTCTCCACCGGTTCCGCCTGCTCCTCCGCCGAGATCACCCAATCCTATGTGCTGCGCGCGATGGGGCTCAGCGACGCCGAAGCGCAGCGCAGCTTGCGCATCGGGATCGGACGCTTTACCAGCGCCACCGAGATCGACGCAGCCGCCGACCTGCTGCTCCACAGCCAAATTCCAGCCCAGGCCTGACCCGCATGCCCAAGATGATCTTTGTCGAACGTGATGGCACCAGGCGCGAGGTGGAGGCCCCGATCGGCCTCTCCGTGCTCGAGGTCGCCCACAAGCACGGTGTCGACATCGAAGGCGCCTGCGAAGGCTCGCTCGCCTGCTCCACCTGCCACGTCATCGTCGACCCCGACTGGGCGGACCGCCTGGCCGAGCCCTCCGAGGACGAGGAAGACATGCTCGACCTCGCCTTCGGCCTGGAAAAGACCTCCCGCCTCGGCTGCCAGATCGTCATCTCGCCGGAGCTGGACGGGCTGGTCGTCAAGCTTCCCGCCTCCAGCCGCAATGCGCTCGAGGGATAACCCGCACAGCCCCACCCGCATCGTCGTCGCCATGTCCGGCGGCGTCGACAGCTCGGTGGTGGCGGCCCTCCTGCACGAGCAGGGCCATGAGGTCATCGGCGTCACCCTCCAGCTCTACGACCATGGCGCGGCCGTGGGCCGCAAGGGTGCGTGCTGCGCTGGCCAGGACATTGACGATGCACGCCGCGTGGCCGAGCGCATCGGCATCCCGCATTACGTCATCGACGCCGAGGCCCGCTTCCGCGACGCGGTGATCAAACCCTTTGCGGACAGCTACGCCGCGGGCGAAACCCCGGTCCCCTGCATCGCCTGCAACCAGAGCGTCAAGTTCACCGACCTCGTGCAGCTCTCCCAGGATCTCGGCGCCGCATTCCTCGCCACTGGCCATTACGTCCGCCGCATCGAAGGCCCGGCCGGCCCTGAGCTGCACCGCGCGGTCGATGCCACCCGCGATCAGAGCTGGTTCCTGTTTGCCACCACCAGCGCCCAGCTCGCCCAATGCCTGTTCCCGCTCGGCGCCTATCCGAGCAAGGATGCGGTGCGCGCCGAGGCCATCCGCCTCGGGCTTGAGGTGGCCGCCAAGCCGGACAGCCAGGACATCTGCTTCGTCCCCCAGGGCAGCTACGCCGATGTGGTGGCGAAGTTCCGCCCCGATGCCATGCGGACGGGCGAGATCGTCGACCAGGCGGGCGCGGTGCTTGCCACCCATGACGGCATCGCCCGCTACACGATCGGCCAGGCCCGCCGCCTCGGCCCCGCGCAATCGTCCGAGACCCGCCGCGTGGTGATCGGCCTCGACCCCGCCACCAACCGCGTGGTGGTGGGCCCGCCCAAGCCGGAAAGCCGCGAGATCCGCCTGCGGGACGTCAACTGGCTCATCCCCCCCGCCTCGTTTGCCTGCACCGTGAAGCTGCGCTCCGGCGAACAGCCGCGCGAGGCTGTGGTCACCAACGGCGAGACCGTCACCGTCACGCTTGCCGAACCCGCCCGCGCCGCCCCCGGCCAGGCCTGCGTCTTCTACCAGGGCGACCGCATCCTGGGCGGCGGCTTCATCACCGCCTGACCCCGCACCTTCTTTCGTCATTGCGAGTGCCTTTTTTCGTCATCAACTCAGTTGAGTGCGTTGATCTCGGATTTTTGCGTTTGCGATGACGATGATCTTACGCATGAGAGCTGTCAGTGCGACGATAGGTTTTTTTCCGTTTGCAACCAGCCTTTTATAGAACGCGGCGAGC
>CAIYCW010000093.1 GCA_903924855.1 uncultured Rhodospirillales bacterium
GATCGCCGAGAACGCCGGCGAAGACGGTGCGGTGATCGCCGGCAAGGTGCTGGAGCATGACGAGTACAACTGGGGCTTCGACGCGCAGAGCGGCGAGTTCAAGGACATGGTCAAGGCCGGCATCATCGACCCGACCAAGGTGGTCCGCGCTGCCCTGCAGGATGCCGCCTCGGTGGCCGGCCTGCTGGTGACGACGGAAGCCATGATCGCCGAGAAGCCGGAGAAGAAGGCCCCGGCCGGTGGCCCGGGCGGCGGCATGGGCGGCATGGGCGACATGGATTTCTGATCCATCGACCAGGCTTGCGTGCAAAAGAGGGGCGGACCGCAAGGTCCGCCCCTTTTCTATATTCAGGGCGAACGGATGAAAAACACGCGCCATGCGCAGGTTTCCGTTGCACAAACCCAGCCACATCCCATCTGATGACCGTACTGGAAGGGGACGCGTCCAGTTGCAAGACCATGCCCCCTGCCGGTGTCGTGCCTGCCCGCCGTGCCTGTTCGGCGGACCATACAACCACTCTTGATAAAAAGGGTGCCGCCGCACCCTGGAGACTGCATCGATGGCTTCCGGCACTGTGAAATGGTTCAACGCCACCAAGGGCTTCGGCTTCATTGTTCCGTCTGATGGCGGGAAGGACGTGTTCGTGCACATCACGGCCGTGCAGGCCGCGGGGCTGAAGGGCCTCAATGATGGTCAGAAGATCAACTATGAAGTGGCGATGGAACGCGGCAAGGCGGCCGCGACCAATCTGAAGCTGGGCTGAGAAGCAAGCAGTCCTTTTTTGAAAAAAAGGACCAAAAAACTTTTAGACATCGGGCGCGCGCTGACCCGCCAACGCGCGCCCGATGGTCAAAAGTTTTTTGCTTCTTTTTTTTCAAAAAAAGAAGACGCTTCTCTACCCTCTTGAGAAATTCCGGCTGCGAAAATCCATCACAAACGACTTCGCCGGCACCCATTTCGTATCGCGCCGCGCCGCGGTGAAATTGGCCGTCTGGTTCAGCACCATCGTCGCCGGATCATCGCGCTCGATGATCTCCAGCAGCCGCAGATGCGCAGCCCGGCGCGCCGCCGGATCGACCGAGGATTGGATCACCTCCACCGCCTTGAACGCCTCCGCGTTGGACCAATAGCCATTGGTCGCAAGCCCGCCATTGGCACCGTAATTGGTCGGCACATAGGAAACCGGGTCGTTGAAGAAGGCGCTGACCGAATCATCCAGAATGGCGCGGGTCTCGTCCTTCTTCTGCACCGCCCCCCAGTTCTCCACGATCTGCAGATCGACGTTGAGCCCCACCTGCTTCCACATCTCCACCATGATCTGCGCGGTGGCGACCTGGTTGGTGTAGTAATCCTTCACCAGCTTGTAGGGGATCACCTCGCCCTTGTAGCCGGCGGCCGCCAGCAGCCGGCGCGCCTCCGCCGGGTCATAGGCGGGGCCGGTCCATTCCGGCAGATACATCTGGCCGAAGAACTCGAATTGCAGCCCCTTCGGCACCGTGGTGCGCCCGCCCCAGATGCTGTCCACGATCGCCTTGCGGTCGATCGCGATCGACAGTGCCCGGCGCACCCGCGGGTCGCGCAGCTGGGCATGATGCACGTCGAATTCCAGCACGCGGATATTGGTGATGATGCCGCCGCGCACGTCAAAGCGCTTTTCGGCCTCGATCGTCTCGATCTGATCGGGTGTGACGTCACAGATGAAATCGAACTCACCGGCCTTCAGCCCGTTGATGCGGCTGGTCAGCTCCGGCACCTCCACGAAACGCAGCTCGCGGATCGGCGGGCGGCCGCCCCAATATTCGTCAAACGCGCGCAGCGTCAGTGTCTGCTCGGTCTTGTAATCGGCCACCATATACGGCCCGGTGCCGACCGGCCTGGTCCAGAATTCGGCATAGGTCGCGGCAGCCCGCGCGGCACGGGCGTTGATGATGGCGCCGGTGCGCATCGAGATGCGGCCTTCCAGCGTCAGATCCGGCACCTTGTTGACGAAGCGGATTGTGTGCGCATCGACGATCTCGATTGTCTCGATGGCGGGATAGGCGTTCCTCGCCCCCGCGCGCACCTTCACCGGCGCCCAGCGCGGATCGCGCGGCGCACCCGGCTGGGCCGCCTGCTCAGCGGCGGTGCCGAACATCCGCTCACCAAAGCTGTAGGCCACGTCCTCGGCGGTCAGCGTGTCGCCGTTGTGGAACTTCACACCCGGGCGCAGCTTGAACTCCATCGTGCGGCCATCGATGCGCCGGTAGCTCTCAGCCAGGCCCGGGCGCAGCGAGAGATCGCCGATCCAATCGGTGTCGATCAGCATTTCCTTGTAGAGGTTGAAATGCCGCGTCCCGACATTGGACGCCTCGTTGATGATGTCGAGCGTGTTGGAGGTGGCGATGCGCTGGACGGCCACCGTCACCACCGGGCGGGGATCGGCGCCCTGGCCCAGGCTGGGTGTGGCCAACGCCGCCGCCCCCATCGTGGCGGCCGTGCCGGTCAGAATGCTGCGGCGGCTGATCGCGGTCATCTGCGCTCTCCCATTTTGGTGAAGGCTAACCCCGTGTCATTGCAGTCCGCCTTGTGGTTCGGCGACATTTCGGTGACAGGATCTGTGTGATGACCGGCGAATGCTGTTACTGTTGCGCTGACCACGCAGGGAAGGTGCGGCCAAAGTGAAAGTGAACATCGAGATCGACTGCACGCCCGAGGAGGCGCGGGTGTTCATGGGCCTGCCCGACCTGAAGCCAATGCAGGAGGCGGTGATGGCCAGGCTGGAACAGCAGATGCTGGACGGGCTGTCCGCGGTGTCGCCGGATTCACTGCTCAAGACGTGGCTTGGCATGATGCCTATGGGCAGCGAGCCGATGCGGGAGGCCTTCATGGGGCTGATGAAGACCGGATTCGGCGGCACCAAATAGCCGAGGCCGGCGCAATCGCCGCTTCGATGCTATGCAAGCCCCAACGTTTCGCTCTACTCACCCTTCGAATCGAGGGCGTGAGCGATGGGTGTGCGTGATTTTCGGCTGAGCGGCCTGACACTGAGCCGCCGCGCGGCCACAATGCTGATCCTCGGCGCCTCGCTGCTGATCACGCTGTTCTATGCGTTCAGCCATGGCCAGGACACCAACTGGGACCAGCGCAACTACCATCTGGTGGTGCCGCATCTGCTGCTGCATGGCGGGTTCTGGGACAGCGTGCAGCCGGCCGGTTTTCAGACCTATCTGAACCCGCTGCCTCTGATCCCGGCCTATCTGGCGATCATGACGATGCCGCCGCTGCTGGCCACCGCGGTGATCGCGCTCGTGCAGTCAGCGGCCTTCATGGTGGCCGGCCTGATCTGCCTGCGGCTGGAACGCAATTCTGCCGATCGCGGTCTTGCAGCCCTTGGATTTTTGCTTTGCCTGGCCAGCCCGATGGCGCTTAGCGAGGCCGGCAGCACCTTTGTCGATCTATGGGTGAGCGTGCCGATCCTGCTGGCCTATTGGCTGCTGCTGGATGGCGGCAGGCGCGGCCCGCGCAGCGTGGCGCTGGCTGGGCTGCTGCTGGGGGTTTCGGCCGGCATGAAGCTCACCGCCGTGCTGTTTCTGCTTGGCATGCCGATGCTGTTCGCAACAGGCCCGGAGCCGGCGCTGGCGCGGCTGCGGCTGCTGATCATCTGCGGTCTGGCCTGTCTGGCCGGCATCATGATCTCCGGCTTCTGGTGGCACTGGCATCTGTGGCAGACCTTCGGCAGCCCGGTGTTTCCGCTGTGGAACTCCATCTTCCACGCCAGGGATTACTGGCCGGAGGATTATCATGATGATCGTTTCACCGGAAAAACCGCCTGGGATCTGCTGCGCTACCCGATCGCCTGGATGATCGGCGGCGGCGGGCCGGCGCCGGGGCTGCTCGGCCCCGCCAGCGAGACAGACCCGCGCGATCCACGCTTTCTGCTGATCATCCTGGGGCTTTCGGCCCTGGCCGTGGCGGCGATGCTGAACGCAAGGGTGCGCGGCCGCTTCGCCCAAAGCCCGGCGGCCGGATTGCTGCTGGCCTGGCCGGTGATCTATGTCGCCTGGCTCTATCTGTTCGGCATCCTGCGCTACATGATGCCGCTCGAGATTCTGGGCGGTGCGGTGCTGCTCGGTCTCGTCCAGTTCCTGCCCACGATGCGGCTGCGCCAGGGGGTGCTGATCGGCGCCGGTGTGCTCAGCCTGGTGATGATGCACACCGGCTTCTTCGGCCGCATGCATTTCCAGGGCGGCTGGCGCACCTTGGCCGAGCATCCGCCTGTCGTGGCGCCGCGCGCCGTGGTGTTTCTGGCCGAGCAACCGCTGGCCTATGTCGCCGCCAGCCTGCCCACCGACGCCCGCTTCATCGCAACCGGCGGCTTCGGCATGTCACCCGAGGATCGTGGCACCGCCACCTGGGGCAAGATCAACGCGTTGCTGGATCCATCCGCCGGGCGTCCGCTCTATGCGCTCGGCTATAAGGGCCATGACGTCTCGGCCGATCCCACGCTGGTCATGTTGGGCCTGCGCGTGACCGCGCAATGCCAGCATTTTGCCGTGGCGATGGATCATCTTCAGCTCTGCGAACTGCGCCCTACCCCTGCGCCAAAAACGCCCTGATCTGCTGTGCCGCATCGGCAAGCCCGGTGCGCTGCACGGCCACACCCTGCGGAAACGCGCTGTGCAGGCGGGTGGGCGTCTGGCGGTCGAGCAGCACGAACACGCCGCGATCGGTGGCCGTGCGGATCAGCCGCCCGAAGGCCTGGCGCAGGCGAAACCGCACCACCCGGTCGTCATAGCCGGACGGATCGCCGCCGGAGAGATGCAGCCTGCGGTCGCGATGCAGAATATCCGGCCGCGGCCAGGGCACGCGCTCGAACACCACCAGACGCAGCGCGCGGCCCGGCACGTCCACCCCGTCGCGCATCGCATCCGTGCCGAGCAGACAGCTGTCCTGCTCGGTGCGGAACACATCCACCAAGGTCGCGTTGTCCATCGCATCGACATGCTGGGCGAACAGCGCGATGCCGGAGGCCTCCAACTCGGGGGCGATGCGCGCATGCACCGCGCGCAGGCGGGAGATGGCGGTGAACAGGCCCAGCGCGCCGCCGCCCGAGGCCTGGAACAGCGTGCGATAGGCCCCGGCGAGGGAGGCGATCTCGCGCGCGTTCACATCGTTGATCACGAAGGCCCGGGTCTGCGCCGCGTAATCGAACGGGCTGGCCACCGCCACCCGGATCGCCGGGCTTTCCAGATGCGGTGCTCCCACCCGCGCCTCGGCATCGTGCCAGGCGGCCTCGCTGTCCGAATTGAGGCTGTCGCGCAACGTGGCGGAGGTAACGAGAATGCCATGCGCGGGTGCCGCCAGGCTCGCCACGAACGGGATGGTGGGGTCCAGCCAATGGCGGTGCAGGCCCACATCGCGATCGCCCGCCTCCCTGCGGTCGAGCCGCAGGAACATCACATAGCGCGGCGCCACACCGCTTGGCGGCGCGAAATCAGCGGCCTGCTGCAGCATCGAAACCCAGGCGCCGAGCGGATCGATGGCGCGCCTGCGCAGCGTCCGGCAGGCGGCCTCGATGCGGTTGCGCTCGCCGGCCTCCAACTCCTCGGCGTCGCTTTCCAGCAGATCGTTGAGGCGGTCATGCAGGGTCTTGAGCGGGGTTGCGATGCGCGCCAGCGCCCGGCTGAGCTGCAGGGCAGCCAGCGGCATCGCATCGATCGCCGGGTGCAGGTCGCACTCCATCACCCCGGCGCGCGGTTCGCTGTCCCCGATCTGGCGGGCGAGCACCTGGGCGCGCATGGCGGCAAGCAGGGTTTCGGTGGGGTTGGCGGCGGCCCCTGCCTCCAGCAGCGGGATCTCATGGCCGGCCAACCTTGCCTGCCAGCCCGGCGCCGGCAGCGCATGCGCCGCCTGCAGCCCGGCCTCCAGCGGCGCCTGCAGATCGGGCCTGCTGGCCACCAGATCCTCCATCCGCCGGCGCAGCCCGCGGGCGCGCGACCGCCCGCCCTCCGCCCCCAGCAGCCAGCGCCGCAGCTCCGCCGCCTCGATGCCCGAAAGCTCGGCGGCAAACGCGCTGTCGGCGGCATCGAACAGATGATGGCCCTCGTCAAACACGTAGCGGGTCGGCACCGTGTTGTCGTCAATCCCGCCCCAGGCGGCCTGCGCCATCACCAGCGCGTGGTTGGCGACAACGAGGTCCGCGGAGCGCGCCCGCCTGATCGTGTGCTCGACGAAGCATTTGCGCCAATGCGCGCAGGCGGCGTGGATGCACTCGCCGCGGCGATCGGCCAGCCCCGCCAGCAGCCCCTGGCCGAACAGCTCGCCGAACCAGCCCGGCAGATCGCCGCCCTGGATGTCGCCATCCGAGGTCGCCATCGCCCAGCGCGCGATCAGCCCGAGCGGGATGGCGCCCTGCGGCAGCGTGCCGGCCGAGGCCGCCCCCACCGCCTCCTCCAGATTGAGCAGGCAGAGATAGTTCTCCCGCCCCTTGCGCAGCACCACACGCCGCCGTCGCTGCACCGGGTCCGGCACCAGCCGGGCCAGCTCACCCTCGATCTGGCGTTGCAGATGGCGGGTGTAGGTGGCGATCCAGACCGTGCCGTGATTGCGCTCCGCCCACAGGCTGGCGGGCGCGATATAGCCCAGCGTTTTGCCGGTGCCGGTGCCGGCCTCGGCCAGCACCAGATGCGGCTGGCCCTGCGCCTCCCGCGGGGCGAAGGCATGGGCGGCGGCGGCGGCGTAATCCGCCTGGCCGGGGCGTTGCTCGGAGTGCGGCCCCAGCATGGCGGCCAGACGCGTGCGCGCCTCGGTGCTGGTGATGGCAAGGCTGGTGGGCGGTGTGGCCGGCGCCTCATCCTCCCATTCGGCAAGCGAGCGCCAGACGCGCAGCGCATCCGCCCCTGGCGCCTCGTTCGGACGGCCAAGGGCCGCCAGCACGAAAGGTGCCCAGGGCCAGCCGGACTGGCCCATCCGGGCCGCGACGGATGCCGCATCTCGCTGCGCCGGCAGCATCCGGCCCGCCGCCAGATGCGACAGCATGGCCAGTGCCATGTCCGAAAGCGCGCCTGCCAGCGCATTCGGCCTGGGGGGCGGCAGGTCGAGTGCCAGTGCCAAGCCCAGCGGGGTCGGCGCCACCGAGCGGGCGGGATGGACGAAGGCGAACAGCTCCAGCAGGTCGAAGCACGGCATCGAGCGCAGACCCAGCCTGCGCAGCGTGGCCGGCGCATGCACCAGCAGCGGTGGCGCGCCCTGGCGCAGCAGATCGGCGGCGCGGCGCATCTCCAGGCTCTGCAGCTCGCCATCCACGCTCAGCAGCTGGGCGCGGCCGATCTGCGCCACCACGCTGGGCGCGCGCGGCAGTTTCAGGCCTGACTCCTTTGCAGCCTCGCTCATACCCGTCCTTTACAGATTGCTGTCACTCTGCGGCAGCGATTGACCGCGCGCCCTGGTATTTCTAGCGTTCAGGGATGGTCGAAACACTCCGCAACACTTAAATCTGCGGCGCAACCCAGTTGGACACGCCGTGACACCAAAATCCTGGCCGTTTGAGGAAGCACAGAAAGTGGCGGACCGTCTTGCCAAGACCGGCAAGACCGAAGCCCTGTTCGAAACCGGATATGGCCCATCCGGTCTGCCGCATATCGGCACCTTCATGGAGGTGGCCCGCACCTCCTGGGTGCGCCATGCGTTTGACCAGCTGACCGGCAAACCCTCCCGCCTGCTCGCCTTCAGCGACGATATGGACGGGCTGCGCAAAGTGCCTGGCAACGTGCCGCAGCAGGAGATGCTGGCCAAATATCTCGGCATGCCGCTCACCCGCGTGCCGGACCCGTTTGGCACCCATGACAGCTTCGGCGCGCACAACAACGCCGAGCTGCGGCGCTTTCTGGACAGTTTCGGGTTTTCCTACGAATTCGCGTCATCGACGGCGTATTACGCCTCCGGCCGATTCGACCCGATGCTGCGCCGGATTCTGGAACGCCACGCCGAGGTGGTCGCCGTCATCCTGCCCACGCTCGGCGCCGAGCGCGCCGCCACCTATTCGCCCTTCCTGCCGATCCACCCGAAATCCGGCCATGTGATGCAGGTGCGCATCGACGAGACCGACCCGGAAGCCGGCACCGTGCGTTGGCAGGATCCCGAGACCGGGGAGCGCTTCGAGACACTCGTCACCGGCGGCCATGCCAAGCTGCAATGGAAGGCCGATTGGGCGATGCGCTGGGCCGCACTTGGCGTCGACTACGAAATGTCCGGCAAGGACCTGATCGATTCCGTCAAACTCTCAAGCAAGATCTGCCGCATCCTGGACTGCCCGCCGCCGGAGAACCTGACCTACGAGCTGTTCCTGGACGACAAGGGTCAGAAGATCAGCAAATCCAAGGGCAACGGCCTCGGTGTGGATGACTGGCTGCGCTATGCGCCGCCCGAAAGCCTGGGCCAGTTCATGTTCAACCAGCCGCAGCGCGCCAAGCGGCTGTTCTTCGACGTCATCCCCCGCGCGGTGGACGAATACGTGGCCAACGCCACCAAAAGCTTCACCCAGGACGAGGACGCGCGGAAGACCAACCCGGCCTGGCACATCCACGCCGGCCAGGTTCCCACCTCCTCGGCAACACCGCTGTCCTTCGCCATGCTGCTCAACCTGGCATCCGTGGTGAATGCCGAGACGCCGGAGATCCTGTGGGGCTTCATCCGCCGCTACAGCCCCGGCGCCACGCCGGAGGCACTGCCCTTCCTGGCGCGGCTGGTCGATGGTGCGGTGGCCTATTACGCGGATTTCGTCCGCCCCACCAAAAGCTTCCGCGAGCCGGACGAGACCGAGCGCGCCGCTTTGGCCGATCTGGCGGCAACGCTGCGCGCCATGCCGGCCGATGCCAGCGCCGAGGATCTGCAGAACGCGCTGTATGATATCGGCAAGCGCCACAGCTTCCCCGAGCTGCGCGCCTGGTTCGGCTGCCTGTATCAGGTGCTGCTGGGACAGAGCGAAGGGCCGCGCTTCGGCCAGTTCATCGCGCTTTACGGTGTGGCCGAGACGATCCGGCTGATCGAGGACGCGCTGTCACGGGTAGCCCAACCGGCATGATCTCGGTGCTTCGAAAGCTGTTGCGGGCGCTTCCGGCGATTCTGGGCATCGCCCTGTTCTGCGGTGCGGTCTATGTGGTGCAGAAGGAGTTCCGCAACCTCAAGATCGCCGACATCAAGCTGGCGGTGGATTCGATCCCGCATTCGGCCCTTGCCATCGCGGGCGGCTTCACCGTGCTCGCCTATGTGGTGCTGACCTTCTACGACCGGCTGGGCACCATCTATGCCGGCAACAAGGTGAGCTATGCGCGCGTGGCGCTCGCGTCGTTCTGCGCCTATTCGCTGTCGCACAATCTGGGCTTCGCGGCCGTGTCGGGGGCTGCGGTGCGCTACCGGCTCTATGCGCAATGGGGCCTGTCCGCCCTGCAGATCGGCAAGGTGATCGCGTTCTGCAGCCTCACCTTCGTGCTGGGCGCTGGCGTGCTGGGCGGGTTGATCCTGTTCAACGAACCGCAATCAGTGCCGTTCTTCGGCAACACCGTGCCGGTCTGGGTGCTCTACGGCGTGGCGGCGCTGATGTGGGGCACGGTTGTGGCCTATGTGCTGCTGGCGAAATTCCTGGGCGAGCTGAACATCCGCGGCCATGTGGTGCATCTGCCGCATTGGCGCATGGCGCTGGTTCAGGTGGTACTGGCCACCGTCGATGTGGCGGTGACGGCCGGGATCATGCACGCGCTGCTGCCACCGGCGCCGGGGCTCACCTATCTGCGCTTCCTGGGCGTCTATCTCGCCTCCTACAGTGCGGGGCTGGTGGCGACCGTGCCGGGCGGGCTTGGCGTGTTCGACACCGCCATGCTGCTGGGCCTGTCCCCTTATATGGAGGCGCCGCAGATCGTCGGCGCCATCGTGGTGTTCCGGCTTTATTACTACATCATCCCGCTGTTCATCTCGGGCTTCCTGTTCACCGGCAACGAGGTTCTGCTGCGCGGGCGCGGCTTTCTGGCCGGGTTCTCGCGGTTCAGTGGCCTGGCGCCGGTGATGCGCGCCAGCGAGCCGGATTTCGCGGTGGCGGCGGCAAGCTCCGCGGTGATCCTCTGCGGCGGCCTCCTGCTTGCGATCGGCGTGATCGAACCACGGCCGGATTTCTCCTGGGTCGATCCCGATTTCGTGGACGTGGTGGAAACCGCGGGCCAGTTCATCCCCTCCCTGATCGGCGCCGCGCTGATCGTGCTGGCGATCAAGATGGCGCAGCGCGTGAAGCTGGCCTGGGGTGCCACCATCGTGCTGCTGGTGATCGCGGCGCTGTTCGCCATCTCGCAGGGCGAGCGGTTCTGGATCTCCGGCGCCTTGCTTGCGGCCGCCCTGCTGATCGCGCCGTTTCGCAGCGCGTTCTACCGCAAGGCGCAGCTGTTCTCGGGCCCGATGGACGGCACCACGGCACTGACCGTGCTGGGCCTTGCCGGCTGTGTGACGGCGCTTGCGATGTTCGAGCCGCATGTGCGCTGGCTCGACAATGACAGCTGGTGGCAGGTGGTGCTGTCGCAGGACGTGCCGAATTCGCTGCGCGCCTCGGTGGCCTTCACCGTGGGGATCAGCCTGGTTGCCATCGGCCGGCTGCTGCGGCCGGGCCATGTCTCGGCCCTGGCCTGGACGCCGGAGACCAGGCTGCGCTTCGCAGCCCTCGGCGCCCTGCCGCCGGTGGAGGCTGATGGCATGGTGTGGGGCGAGGCCGAGCGTGCCGCCATCGCCTATCGCCATGTCGGTGGCGTGCTGCTGGCATTGGGCGACCCGGTGGGGGCCCCTTCCGATCAGACCTCGGCGATCTGGCGGCTGCGCGACCTGGCTGCCCAGGAAGGGCTGGACCCCGCCGTCTGGGGCGCGGGTCCGCGCATGCTGCGCATCTACGCCAATCTCGGCCTCACCGCGATGCAGCTCGGGCCGGACGGTTTGCCGGTCGCCCATGAAGGCCCGCCCGATGAGCGGCCCGGAACGCGCTATCTGGTCTGCAAGGCCGAGCGCGACCTGAAGCTGCTGCTGCCCCTGCTGCCGCAGCTCGCCGACGCCTCTGGCGCCAACTGATCCGCTACAGGATCGGCCGCCTGCCGCGCCAGGGTGTGGCCGTCTCGTAGAGACTGCCCACGCGCAGCACCAACGGGTCCTCGAACGGGCGGCCCACGATCTGCAACGCATAGGGCAGCCCCGCGGGCGAGAAGCCGCTGCACACCGACAGCGCCGGACTGCCGGTGAGGTTGAAGGCGCGGTTGTAGAAGGCGCCGCCCAGGCTGCGATCGGATGCGATCTTGGGCGCCACGCTGCGGGCACCCGGGAACACCAGCACGTCCACGCTCTGCATGGTCACCGCCAGTTCGGCGATCAGCCGGGCGCGTTCGCGCTGGGCGTTGACGTAATCCACCCCGCGCACAAAGGCACCGGCGGACAGGCGTTGCCGGCCGATGGCGCCGTATTTCTCGGGCACGGTCTGCAGCCAGTGCTCATGGATGGAAAACCCCTCGGCGCGCGAGATCTGCCCGGCGGCGGCGCCATAGGCGCTGAACGGCGCGATCGTCACATCCGACACCACACAGCCAAGCCCGCGCAGCACGTCCAGCGCCGCCTCGAAGGATGCCGCCACATCCGGCTCGCAAGGCAGGTCCTTTTCGAAGAAATGCCGCACCACCCCCACGCGCAGCCCGGTGATCGGGCTCGACATGTCGGAGAAATCCGGCGCCTCCACCATCGCACTGCACGGATCGGACGCATCGGGGCCGGCTAGCGCCGTCATCATGATGGCGCAGTCCTCGGCGGTCCAGCACATGGGCCCCGCATGATCCAGCGCATAAGACAGCGGCAGCACGCCCGCCTTGCTGACCAGGCCGTAGGTGGGCTTCAGCCCGGCAATGCCGCACCAGGCGGCGGGGCCGCGGATGGAGCCGCCGGTGTCCGAGCCCATGGCGCCCAGCACCAGGCCTGCCGCCACGGCAGCGCCCGAGCCGGAGGAGGAGCCGGCCGGGTCATGATCGGTGTTCCACGGGTTGCGCGCCGACGGCCAGGGCAGATCGAAGCTGGTTCCACCGATGGCGAACTCCCAGGTGGCAAGCTTGCCGGTGAAGATCGCCCCCGCCTCGCGCAGCTTCACCACGGTGGTGGCATCCGCCATGGGCACGTGATCGGCGAGCACCGCCGAGTGCGCCGTGGTACGGATGCCTGCGGTGTTGTAGATGTCCTTCAGCCCGATCGGGATGCCGTGCAACTTGCCGCGGTAATGCCCGCCAGCGATCTCGGATTCCGCCGCGCGGGCCGCCTGCATGCCCTGCTCCTCCAGCACCAGAAGATGGCTGTTGAGCTTGGAATCCAGCGTCTTGATGCGCGAGAACGCATGGGTTGCGAGATCGACCGGGGAGAGTTTGCGGGATTGGATCAGCTCCGCCGCCTCGGCGATGGTCAAATAGCCGAGCGATGAATGGGTCTCTGCGTTCATGGCGTCATGCTCCCGGCTTGAGGCGCAGGGCGGCGGCGGGTTCCTCGTAATACGGCCGGTCGCCCTTGAGTGCCTTGGCGCCGATGCCGAGATCGCGCACCACATCGGCCAGCCCCGCCAGATCGCTGTGCGGGAAGTTCAGCCCGGCCTCGGCCAGACCCTTCGGGATGCTGCTCGGCACCGCGGACAAGGTGGGCCGCGTCTTGCGATAGGGGGTTGCCTGCTCGAACGCGTCGGCGGCCTGGAACAGCGTCACCTCCTGGAACGGCTTGGCCGCGATCTGGATGGCCACCGGCAGCCCGTTCGGGCCGAAGCCGGAGCAGACGCACATGGCCGGCCAGCCGGTGAGGTTGAACGGGTTGGTGAAGCCCGGCTTGGCCAGATTGCCCCATTTCGGCACGCTGTCGATCCGCGGCGCCTCTCCGGCATTGCCGGCGGTCAGCAGGATGTCGATGCCCTTGGTGCGCTCGGCGGTGATGGCGCACAGTTCGCGCCTGCGCCGCAGCGCCTGGGCGTAGTCGGTGGCCGCCATCAGCGCGCCGAACACCATGCGGTCGCGCAGCAGCTCGCCGTAATCGTTGAAGCGGGTCTTCATCCAGGGCTCGTGCAGGGTGAAGGCTTCGGTCACCAGAATGACGAAGTTGGCCGCCTGGTATTCCTGCAGGGATGGCAGCACGACATCGATGATCTCCGCCCCCTGGGCACGCCAGATCGCGATCGCCTCATCGATGCCGGCCTGCACCGCGGGCTCCACCGGGTTGTCGGTCTCATGCCAGTGGCGTGGCACGCCGACGCGCAGTCCTTTGACATCCCGGCCCAGCATGGCTGAGAAATCCGGCACCGGGCGGTTGGCGGAGGCACAATCCTTCGCATCATACCCCGCCATCGCCTGCAGCAGCATCGCACAGTCGCGCACCGTCCAGGCCATCGGGCCCGCATGGTCGAGCGAGAAGGCGAGCGGCAGAATGCCGGCGCGGCTGCACAGCCCATAGGTCGGCTTGATGCCGGCGATGCCGCACAGCGAGGCCGGTCCGCGGATCGAGCCGCCCGTGTCCGAACCGGTGCCGCCCAGGATGAACCCGGCCCCCACGGCAGCGCCGGTGCCGCTCGACGAGCCGGAGGTGAAATACTCCGGGTTCCACGGGTTGCGCGCCGGCGGCCAGGGCAGATCGAAGGACGGGCCGCCAAAGGCGAATTCATGGGTGGCAAGCTTGCCAAGCATCACCGTGCCGGCCTCCGCCAACTTGGTGACGGTGGTGGCGTCCTCGGTCGGCACCCAGCCTTCGAGCAGCTTGGAATGCGCCGTGGTGGCAATGCCGCGCGTGCCGTAGATGTCCTTGTGGGCGATCGGGATGCCGTCCAACGGACCGGCCGAATTGCCCGCCATCAGCCGCGCCTCGGCGGCCTTGGCATCATCCATCGCACGTTCCGGCGTCATCGCGATGAAGGCGTGATAGGTCGCGTTGTGGGCGGTGGCGCGATCCAGGCAATGCTGGGTCAGCTCCACCGGGGAGAGTTTGCGCGCTGCGATCAGCGCCGAGGCTTCGGCGATTGTGGGCGTCTGCATCAGATCTCTCCCGCGAAGAATTCGGCTGGGTTGAATGTGTGGGCGGGCTCGGCGGCCCGGTCCCTGCCATGGGTGCGGATGCGCGCGAGCATCTGCTCCACATGCGCCCAGGCGGGATGCAGCCCGTCGATCTGGGCGGGTGAGAGCGTCAGCCCGGCGCGGCGCACCAGCGCCTCGAAATCCTCACGCGAGATGTTCGGCTTCATCACACTCTCCTGGCCACGATGCGGGGGTCTCCCGGCCAGGGATTTTGCACGCGCTGTGCCAGCACCGTGCAACGGGAGGAAATCTGCACACTTCGTCAGCAAACCCACGAAACGATCTGATGCCGAACGCCACGAGAGCATTTTTTGGGCATATGCTGCCCTACATTTCAATACGAAGTCAGTTTTTGAGCATACTGCCCGCGAATTAAGGAAGTTTTGCCCAAACTTTATCCCATCGCAGTGCAGCAAAAACTCTGGCATGTGCCTTGCTCATAGCCCCCATGCGATCCAGTGGAGGGCATACGATGTTGCGACGTCATCTCCCCGGCCTGCCGGCTGCAACCTTCGGTGCAGCCCTGCTGCTTGCGGCCGGCGCTGCCCAAGCGGGAGGCACCGTCACGGTGGCGATGACGGCGGGCGACCTGCCGGTGGATGCAGGTCAGCCCGATCAGGGGGCGGAGGGCTTCCGCTTCGTCGGCTGGAATCTCTATGACGCGCTGATCAACTGGGATCTGTCACGCTCGGACACCGCAAGCGACATCAAGCCGGGCCTCGCCACCGAGTGGCATATCGACCCGGCCAATTCCAAGCGCTGGATCTTCACCCTGCGCCCAGGCGTGAAGTTCCACGATGGCTGCGGCTTCTCCGCCGATGACGTGGTGTGGAACCTGCAACGGCTGAACGACAAATCGAGCCCGCAGTTCAACATCCAGCAATTCGCGCTCTCCCGCAGCTACATGACGCTGTATGACGGCGTCGAGAAGATCGACGACATGCATGTGGCCGTCACCACCAAGCTGGTGGACGCCATGTTCCCCTATGACATGGCCTATGTGCCGATGATCAGCCGCTGCCGGGCGGAGGCGCTGAAGCTGGATTGGGCGGCCTACACCAACGCCCCCTCCGGCACCGGGCCCTATCTGTTCGACCGCATGGTCCCGCATGAGCGCATGGAGTTCGTGCCGAACAAGGCCTACTGGGACCCCAAGCGGATTCCGAAACAGGACCGTCTTGTCATCCTGCCGATGCCGGAAGCCTCCACCCGCACCGCGGCGCTGCTGAACGGCCAGGTCAATTTCATCGAGGCACCGTCACCCGACACCATCCCTCGCCTGAAGGCGGCGGGGATGCAGATCGTCACCAACACCTATCCACACAACTGGGTCTACAACCTCAACTACGTGAAGGGCCCGTTCACCGATATCCGGGTCCGCAAGGCCGCGAATTACGCGATCAACCGCCAGGACGTGGTCGATCTGCTGGGCGGCTTCGCCATCGTGGGCTACGCCCAGGTGCCGCCAGCCCTGCCCTATTACGGCCACCCCGTGCATTACGAATACGATGTGGCCAAGGCCAAGGCGCTGCTGAAGGAGGCGGGCTGCCTGCCGTGCAAGGTCGAATTCGCCATCTCCAACTCCGGCTCCGGCCAGATGCAGGTGCTGCCGATGAACGAGCTGGTGAAATCCCAGCTCGAGGAGGCCGGCTTCGAGGTCACCTTCCGGGTGATGGACTGGAATTCACTGCTCGAGATCAGCCGCTCCGGCGTGGACAAATACCCGGAACTTGCCGGCTACAACGTCTCGCGCCTGTTGCAGGACCCGGTGACGGCGATCGTCAAGCCAGTCGGCCGCGCCTACTGGGCGCCCGCCGGCTCCAACTGGGGCCACTGGCAGGACCCCAAGACGGATGAGTTCGTGTCGAAGATCTTCAACGAGTTCGACGCCGACAAACGAATGAAGCTGCTCACCGAACTCCATGAATACGAGAACGAACAGGCCATGATGATCTATGTCGTGCACGACGTGAATCCCCGCGCGCTGTCGCCCAAGCTGAAAGGCTTCGTGCAGGCGCAGTCCTGGTATCAGGACCTCACACCGATCGAGGTTACGCCATGATGCGCGGCCTCCTGCTTGCCAGCGTCTTCGCGGGCCTGGCCGCCACCGCCCTTCCCTCCCCGGCCCAGGCCCAGGGCACGGTGACGGTCGCGATGACCGCGGGCGACCTGCCGATCACCACCGGCGTGCCCGATCAGGGTTTCGAGGGCAACCGCTTCGTGGGGCTGTCGCTGTATGACGCGCTGACCGGCTGGGATCTGACCCACAGCGACCGCGCCGCCGTGTTGAAGCCGATGCTCGCCACCTCCTGGGAGATCGATCCGGCCAACAACAAGCGTTGGATCTTCCATCTGCGCCAGGGCGTGAAATTCCACGATGGCTGCGACTTCACCGCCGATGACGTGGTGTGGAACCTCAACCGCTACACCAACAAGGACGCCGAAGGCTTCGACACCTTCCAGTTCGCCCTCGCCCGCGCCTACCTCACCAGCTTCGCTGGCGTCTCCAAGATCGATGACCACACGGTTGCCATCGAGACCAAAACGCCGGACAGCCTGTTCCCCTACCCGCTCAGCCTGATCAACCTGATCAGCCGCTGCCGGGCGGCGTCATTGAAGTTCGACTGGAACGCCTATGCCACCCACCCCTCCGGCACCGGCCCGTATCGCTTCGTGGCCTCGGTGCCGCGCGAGCGGATGGAGCTGGAGCCGAACAAGGAGTACTGGGACGCGGCGCGCAGGCCCAAGCAGGACCGCCTGGTGCTGATCCCGATGCCGGAGGCCTCCACCCGTGTGGCGGCGCTGATTTCCGGTCAGGTCAACTTCATCGAAGCCCCACCGCCGGACAGCCTGCCGCGGCTGAAATCGGCCGGCATGATGACGATCACCAACTCCTACCCGCACAACTGGGCCTATCAGCTCAATTTCGTGAATGGCCCGTTCAAGGATGTGCGGGTGCGCCGGGCTGCCAACTACGCGCTCAACCGCGCCGACATGAAGGACATGTTGGGCGGGCTGATGGAGGAGGGCTACTCCACCGTGCCGCCGGCGACACCGTATTTCGGCAATCCGGTGCTCTACAAATACGACGCCGACAAGGCCACCGCCCTGCTGAAGGAGGCCGGCTGCTACCCCTGCGCCATCACGCTCGCCATCTCCACCTCCGGCTCCGGCCAGATGCAGCCCCTGCCGATGAACGAGCTGGTGAAATCCCAGCTTGAGGCGGTGGGATTCAAGGTCGATCTCAACGTGATGGACTGGAACGCGCTGCTCGATGTCGGCCGCCAGGGGATCGACAAATTCCCCAAGATCGACGGCATCAATATCAGCCGTGCCGCACCGGACCCGTTCTACGCGCTGATCCGCCATGTCGGCCGTTCGCAATGGGCGCCGGCCGGCGGCAATTGGGGCCATTACGAGGACGCCGAGACCGAGAGCCTGATCAGCGCCGTCAGCAACGAGTTCGACGACACCAAGCGCCTGGAACTGCTCAAGAAGCTCAACGAGCGGATGAACGACCAGGCGGTGATGATCTGGGTGGCGCATGACGTGAACCCGCGCACGCTGTCGCCCAAGCTGCACGGCTTCGTGCAGGCGCAGAGCTGGTTTCAGGACCTCACACCGATCACTGTCTCACCATAGGAGAGCACGATGTTCGCCATCATCCTGCGCCGCCTGATCTACGCGATCCCGATCGCGCTCGGCGTCTCGGTGGTGTGTTTCTCGCTGGTCTATCTGGCGCCGGGCGATCCGCTGCAGACCATCCTGCCGGCGGATGCCTCGGCCGACACGATCGCCTTCATCAAGCATGAATACGGCTTCGACCGGCCGATCCCGGTGCAGTTCTTCTTCTGGCTGACCCGGGTGCTGCAGGGCGATTTCGGCATGTCGATCGCAACGCGCCGGCCGGTGGTGGACGAGGTGCTGGGCTCGCTGTCCAACACCGCAGTGCTGGCCACCATCGCAGTGCCGCTGGCGTTTCTGATCGGCTACAGCCTGGGTGTCATCGCCGGCTGCTTCCCGGGCGGCTGGCTCGACAAGCTCGTCACCGGCTCGGCGGTGATGGGCGTGTCGCTGCCGAATTACTGGGTTGGCATCGTGCTGGTGATCATCTTCTCGGTGGAGATGATGGCCCTGCCCGCCACCGGCATGGGCCCCAACGGCTCCACCGCGTTCAGCCTGTTCCGCTGGGCGGATCTGCAATACCTGATCCTGCCCGCCATCACGCTGGCGTTGGTGCCGGTGGGCATTCTGGCGCGCAGCACCCGTGCGTCGCTTGCCGAGATCCGCAACCAGGATTTCGTCACCACGCTGCGCGCCAAGGGGCTCGGTGAGGGGGCCATCGTGCGCCACATGCTAAAGAACGCGATGCCGCCGGTGCTGGCCGTGATGGGCCTGCAATTCGGCTATCTGATGGGCGGCTCCATTCTGGTGGAGACCGTGTTCACCTGGCCCGGCAGCGGGTTTGTGCTCAGCAAGGCGATCATCAACCGCGACATCCCGGTGCTGCAGGGCTCGATCCTGATGCTGGCGATGATCTTCGTTGCCACCAACCTGGTCGTCGACCTGCTGCAGGCGGCGATCGACCCGCGCATCCGCAGAGCTTGAGGGAGATGTTGGTATGACCCAGGCCGTTGCCACCTCCATCGACACCAGCTGGGAAGCCGATCCGGCGCCCGCCGCCAAGACGCGGACCTACTGGCAGTCCGTTCTCATCCGCATCTTCCGCGACAAGGCGACGCTGATCTTCGGAACCGTTGTGCTGGCCATCGTGCTGCTGGCCATCTTCGCGCCGCTGATCGCCCCGTTCGATCCATACAAGGAGAGCATCATCGGCCGCCTCAAGCCGTTCGGCTGGCGCGGCCATCCGCTCGGCACGGACGAGCTGGGCCGGGACATGCTGAGCCGGCTGATCTATGGCGCGCGCTCCTCCCTGCTGATGGGCATGGTGCCGGTGCTGGTGGCAACGCTGGTGGGCGGCACGCTGGGCGTGATCGGCGGATTTGCCGGCAAGCGCGTCAACACCGCCATCATGCGCACGATGGACGTGTTCTACGCGTTTCCTTCCGTGCTGCTGGCGGTGGCGATCTCGGGCGCCATGGGCGGCGGCATGATGAACGGCATGATCGCACTCAGCATGGTGTTCACCCCCGCCCTGTGCCGCATCGCCGAGACCGCGACGGCGCAGGTGCGCAGCCTGGATTTCATCGAGGCGGCGCGGGCCACCGGCGCGCGGCCGCTCACCATCATTCGCCATCACGTGCTGGGCAATGTGCTGGGGCCGGTGTTCATCTACGCCTCAAGCCTGGTGTCGGTCTCGATCCTGCTCGCCTCCGGCCTGTCCTTTCTGGGGCTGGGTGTGAAGCCGCCGGAGCCGGATTGGGGGTTGATGCTCTCCACGCTGCGCCAGTCGCTCTATGTGAACCCGATCATCTGCGCCATGCCGGGCGCTGCCATCTTCGTCACCTCGATCTGCTTCAACCTGGTCAGTGACGGCATCCGCTCCGCCATGGATGTGCGGCAATGAGCGGCGTGTTCCAAAGTGCCGCGATGGCGCCGCTGGAGGATCGCGGCGGCGCCGCCCAGCCGCTGCTGATCGCGCGCGATCTGGTGCGGCATTTCAAGGTGAAGGGCGTGGGCCTGGGCGAGGAGGCCGCGGTGCGCGCGGTGGATGGCGTCTCGTTCAGCCTGTTCAAAGGCGAAACCTTGGGCGTGGTGGGCGAATCAGGCTGCGGCAAATCCACGCTGGCACGCCTCGTGATGCATCTGATCCAGCTCGGCTCGGGCGAACTGATCTTCGACGGTGAGGGTGTGGGTGCGCCGGATGGTGTCAGTGTCGATGATCTGCGCCGCCAGGTGCAGATGGTGTTTCAGGACAGTGCCTCCTCGCTGAACCCGCGCATGCCGATCCGCGATTCGGTGGCGTTCGGCCCCTATGTGCACGGCAAATCCAAGGAGGAATCGCGGCGCATCGCGCGCGAGATGCTGGGCCGCGTCGGCCTCAACCCCGATCTGTTCGGCCCGCGCTATCCGCATGAGCTGTCCGGCGGGCAGAAGCAGCGGGTCAACATTGCCCGCGCCCTCGCCATCAGCCCGCGCATGGTGATCCTGGACGAGGCGGTCTCAGCGCTCGACAAATCGGTGGAAGCCCAGGTGCTCAACCTGCTGCGCGAGCTGCGGCGCAGCTTCAACCTCACCTATCTGTTCATCAGCCACGACCTCAACGTGGTGCAATACATCTCGGACCGCGTGCTGGTGATGTATCTGGGCCAGGTGGTGGAACTCGGCCCGGTGGACGACATCTTCTCCCGCCCGCTGCACCCCTACACCCGCGCCCTGCTCGGCTCTCGCTCCTCGATGGACCCGGCCAACCGCATCGAGGAGCCGCCCATCACCGGCGATCCGCCAAGCCCGATCGATCCCCCCTCCGGCTGCCGCTTCCGCACGCGCTGCCCGCATGCCGAGGCGGTGTGCGAGCTCACCATGCCGCGCCTTGGCCAGTGGCTGAACCGGGACAGCCATGTCGCCGCCTGCCACATGCACGAGCCCGGCTCGGGTCACACACTTGCCGTGGGGAATGCCTGAGATGGATGGAACCCTGATGCCGCAGGCGGACATCGCCCCGCTGGTGGAGATCGAGGATCTCACCGTGCGCTTCACCAGCCGGGAAGCCACGGTCTCCGCGGTAAACGGCGTGTCTTTCAGCGTCAAACCCGGGGAGGTGCTGTGCATCCTGGGTGAATCCGGCTCCGGCAAGTCGGTCACGCTGCGCGCGATGATGCGGCTGCTGCCGGAGAAGCGCACCACCATCACCGGGCGCATCACCATTGCCGGCCAGGACGTGCTCGGCCTGAATGCGCGTGATCTTCGCGCCCTGCGCGGCGGCCTGGTGTCGATGATCTTTCAGGAGCCGATGACGGCGCTTGATCCGGTCTACACCGTGGGCGAGCAGATCATCGAAACCCTGCGCAAGCACCGCAACATGTCGCGCGAGGGGGCCAGGGCACGGGCGCTGGATCTGTTCGAGCTGGTGAAGATCCCCTCCCCTGAACGCCGGCTGGACAGCTATCCGCATGAACTCTCCGGCGGTCTGCGCCAGCGCGCGATGATCGCCATGGCGCTGTCCTGCGGGCCGCGGCTGCTGCTGGCCGATGAGCCGACCACGGCGCTGGACGCCACGGTGCAGATCCAGGTGCTGATCCTGCTGCGCCGGCTGCAGCGCGAGCTGGGCATGGGCACCATCTTCGTCACCCATGATCTGGGCGTTGCCAGCGAGATCGCGGACCGGATCGCGGTGATGTATGCCGGCCGGATCGTGGAGGAGGGGCCGGTTGCCGACATCCTGGCCAATCCACGCCATCCGTACACGCAGGGGCTGATGGCCTCCACCGTGCATGGCCAGCACCGCGACGCCGATATTCAGGCCATCCCCGGCAGCCCCCCCGATCTGCGCCGCATGCCGGCCGGCTGCAGCTTCGGGCCGAGATGCCCGACCTCGCAGCCGCGCTGCCGGGAGGCGTTTCCGCCGATCTCGCACCCATCCGCGGACCGGATGGTGCGGTGTTTCCGGGAGGGGGAGGAAGCAAAAGCTTCTTTTTGAAAAAAGAAGCAAAAACTTTTGTTCATTGCCCTGCAACGCCAAGCCAAACCTCGCCGGATCAACACGACACGTGCCGCCAGCCAAAGAGAAAAAGTTTTTTTGCTTCTTTTTTTTCAAAAAAAGAAGAATCGCTTTCAGCTTTTCTACCACAAGGAGCCCCAGAATGAACTGGTACGACGTCCCCGCCCATATCGCCGCCCGCGTGCAGGCCCGCCGCGGCACGTTGCACCCGTTCGAAAATCTCGACCCCAAGCGCACGGCCTTGGTGGTGGTCGATCTGCAGAACGGCTTCATGGATGAGCGCGTGGGCCATGCGGTGTGCCCGATGGCGCGCGACATCGTGCCCAACGTCAATCTGATCGCAGCCGCCGTGCGTGAGACGGGCGGTGCGGTGTTCTGGATCCGCAACACGCATGACGAGGCGTGCCTGACCGAATGGTCGGTGATGCAGGAGATGTCCACGCCCGAAGGCCGCAAGCGCCGCGCCGCCTCGATGTCGGAGGGCACCGAGGGCCACAAGCTCTGGCCGCTGCTGGATGTGCGGCCGGAGGATCAGCAGGTGAAGAAATACCGCTTCAGCGCCTTCATCCAGGGCTCGTCCGAACTGCCGCAGCTGTTGCGCGCGCAGGGCTACGACACGGTGATCATCACCGGAACGGTCACCAATGTGTGCTGCGAGAGCTCGGCGCGCGATGCGATGATGAGCAATTTCAAAGTGATCATGGTCAGCGACGCCAATGCGGCGGCCAACATGGAAGAGCACACCGCCTCGCTCACCGCGTTCTACCTCACCTTCGGTGACGTGATGGACACCGAATTCCTGATCTCGCGCCTGAAGCGGGAGCAGCTGAAGGCCGCCTGACCCGGCTTGCACCGCGCACCCCATGCCGGCCGCCCCAGGGTGATCGGCATGGGGTTTGCTTTGTCCAATTCAGCCTTGTGATTGTCATACAATTCGGAGACCTGATCGATGATCGACCGCCTTCATTCAAGCACCAGCATTTCGCGCCGCACCGCCCTTGCCCTGCCGCTGGGTCTGGCCGGCCTGTCCGCCGCCCCGCGCCAGGCCGCAGCGGAGCCGGAGCCGGTGCGCGGCGGGACGATGGTGATGATCGTCAATCCGGAGCCCTCCACGCTTGCGCATTACGCGGTCTCCGCCGGCAACATCCCGATGATCGCAACCCAGGTCTATGAGGGTCTGCTGACCTATGACTGGGACCAGAAGCCGCAGCCCAACCTGGCCAAATCCTGGGAGGTGTCGCCCGACGGCAAGACCATCACCTTCAAGCTGCAGACGGGTGTGACGTTTCACAACGGCGCCCCGTTCACCAGTGCTGATGTGCAGTATTCCTTCATGGAGGTGCTGAAAAAGGTGCACCCCACCGCCCCCGTGGTGCTGGCCGAGCTGATCGCGGTGGACACGCCGGATGCCGAGACGGCGGTTTTCCGCCTCGCCAACCCCGCACCCTACATGATGAAGGCGATGGCGGCGCGCGATCTGCCGATCGTTTGCAAATCGGTGTTCGAGGGCACCGATCCGCTCTCCAACCCGACCGCCAACAAGCCGATCGGCACCGGGCCGTTCAAATTCGTCTCCTGGGAGCGCGGCCAGTCGCTGCGGCTGGATCGCAACGAGAAATACTGGAAGCCCGGCCTGCCCTATCTGAACCGCATCGTCGCCCGCTTCATCCCCGATGCCGGCACGCGCTCGGCTGCGATGGAGACCGGGGAGGCGCATTTCGCCGGCTACTCCGCGGTGAACTACGCCGATGTGGCGCGGATGAAGCAGAACCCGATCCTGGACACCACCACCAAGGGCTATGAGATGACGCCCGCTCTGTCGGTGCTGGAGCTGAACAGCCATCATCCGCATCTGGACAAGAAGGAGGTGCGCCAGGCGATCGCCTATGCGATCGACCGCACCTTCATCCGTGACAACGTGATGTTCGGCTATGGCGAGCCGGCCACCGGGCCGCTGAGCCGCAAATTCGTGGGGCTCTACACCGATCAGGTGCGCCGCTACGACGTGCCGAACCGGCTTGAGATCGCCAACAAGCTGCTTGATGATTCGGGCCTGCCGCGCGGGGCCGATGGCAGCCGGTTTGAGCTGCATCTGGAGGTGAACTCGTTTGGCGAGCAATGGCTGCGCCAGGCGGAATACCTCAAACAGGCGCTGGCGCAGATCGGCATCACCGTCATCCTGCGCTCCGAGGACACCGCGACCTGGCTGCGCCGCGCCTACACCGATTACGACTACGATATCAGCGAGCCGTTCCTGAGCCAGGGCATCGACCCGGTGGTGGGGCTGAACCGGCAATATCTGTCGAGCCAGATCCGCAAAGGTGTCACCTTCGTCAACAACAGCTTCTATGCCAATCCGAAGATCGACCGGCTGCTGGGCGAGGGCCGCACCGAGATCGATCCGGCAAAGCGGACCGAGATCTACCACAAGGTGCAGCAGATCCTGACCGAGGACAGCCCGCTGATCTGGCTGGTGGATGTGCAATACGTGTCGATCTTCAACCGCAAGCTGCACAACCACACCACCGGCCCGCTTGGCACCTATCAGGCCTTCGAGACCGCCTGGCTGGAGAAATAGGCGGTGCGGCTGGCGCGCTATCTGGGATACCGGCTGCTGCTGGCGGTGCCGGTGATCCTGGGCATCATCGTGCTGAACTTCTTCCTGATCCACGCGGCACCGGGCGATGCCGCCTCGGTGCTGGCGGGGGAGAGCGGGGCGGCGACACCCGAATACATGGCGCTGCTGCGCCACAAATTCGGCCTTGATCAGCCGCTCAGCACGCAGTTCGCGGTGTATCTGCTGAACATGGCGCATCTGGACCTGGGCTATTCGTTTCGCAATGACAGCCCGGTGCTGGAGCTGATCCTGGACCGGCTGGGCCCCACGCTGCTGCTGATGCTGACGGCGTTTGTGGTGGCGGTGCTGCTGGGCTCGCTGCTGGGCGTGCTGGCGGCCAGCGGGCGCAATGGCTGGCGCGACAATCTGATCTCGCTGGCAAGCCTGGTGGCCTATGCAACACCCGGCTTCTGGCTTGGGTTGATGATGATCGTGGTGTTCGCCATCAACCTCGCCTGGCTGCCGACCAGCGGGCTGGACACGGTGGGGGCTGACAATGAGGGCTGGGATGAGGTGATCGACATCGCGCGGCATCTGGTGATGCCGGCCACCGCGTTGTCACTGTTCTATCTGGCGCTGTACGCCCGGGTGATGCGCGCCTCCATGCTGGAGCAGACCGGGATGGATTACGTCACCACCGCGCGCGCCAAGGGGCAGACCGAGCGGCGGATCATCTTCGGCCATGTGCTGCGCAACGCGCTGCTGACGGTGGTGACGATGGCGGGCGTGCAGGCCGGCAATCTGATCGGCGGCTCGATCGTGGTGGAGACGGTGTTTGGCTGGCCGGGTATCGGCACCCTCGCCTTCAACGCGCTGCAATCGCGCGATCTGAACCTGCTGCTGGGTATTTTCTTTGTCTCGGCCTGTCTGGTGGTGGTGGTGAACCTGATTGTCGATCTGGTCTATGTGACGCTCGACCCGCGGATCGAGATCTGAGATGCGCGCAGGTTTTGCCCGTTTCGCCCGCAACAGGCTGGCGCTGTTCGGCGCGGTGGTGCTCCTGCTGGTGCTGGTTCTGGTGGTGAGCGCGCCGCTTGCCTATCCGAACAACCCGTTCCAGCTGGTGGGCAAGCCGTTGCAGCCGCCCGGCGGGGCGTTTCTGCTCGGCACCGACACGCTGGGCCGCGACGTGGCGGCCGGCATCGCCTATGGCTCGCGCACCTCGATGCTGATCGGGCTGTCCGCCACGCTGGCCGCGATCGGCATCGGCATTCTGGTGGGCGGCATCGCCGGCTATTACCGCGGCCGGGTCGAGCTGGTGCTGATGCGGGTGACGGAGTTCTTCCAGACCATCCCCGCCTTTGTGCTGGCCATTCTGATCGTGGCGGTGCTGTCGCCCTCGGTGCCCAGTGAGATCATCGCCATCGCCGCGGTGTCCTGGCCTGGCATCGCGCGGCTGGTGCGCGGCGAGTTCGTGGCGCTGGGCGGGCGTGAATTCGTGCTGGCCTGCGCGGGGCTGGGGGCGAGTGATTTGCGCATCATCTTCCGCCATCTGCTGCCCAACTGCCTCCCGCCGATCATCGCGGTGGGCTCGCTGCTGATCGGCACCGCCATTCTGATCGAGGCCGGGCTTGCGTTTCTGGGCCTGGGCGATCCCAACGTGATGAGCTGGGGGCTGATCATCAGCGCCGGCCGCGCGGTGCTGCGCCAGGCCTGGTGGATCGCGACCTTCCCCGGCATCGCCATCCTGCTCACCGTGCTCGGCGTCAACCTGGTGGGGGATGGGCTGGGTGAGGTGCTGAACCCAAGGTTGCGCAACCGATGAGCGATGCTGTGCTGACCATCGAGAACCTGGCGATCGCCCTGCCCAAGGGGGCGGATCGGCCGCTTGCGGTTGCGGGCGTCAATCTGGAGCTGCATGCCGGCAAGGTGACGTGCCTGATCGGTGAAAGCGGCTCCGGCAAATCGCTGGTGGCGCGGGCCATTCTGGGTCTGTTGCCGGCGCCGCATGTGCGGGTGGCGGACGGGCGCATCCTGTTCGAGGGCGCCGATCTGGCCCGCGCAAAACCGGCCGAGATGCGCGCCATTCGCGGGGCGCGGATTGCGATGATCTTTCAGGAGCCGATGACGGCGCTGAACCCGCTGCACACGATCGGCCGGCAGATCGACGAGGTGCTGCGCATCCACACCAGCTTGCCGCGCGCCCAGCGCCTGGCGCGGGTGGTGGAGTTGCTGGAGAGCGTCAATCTGCCGGAGCCGGCCCGCATGCTGCGCTCCTTCCCGCATCAGCTCTCCGGCGGCCAGCGCCAGCGCGCGATGATCGCCATGGCGCTGGCGTTGAAGCCTCGCCTGCTGATCGCCGATGAGCCGACCACGGCGCTGGACGTGACAACGCAGGCGCAGATCCTGCAGCTGATCCGCGATCTGCAGCGCGAGCACGGCACGGCGGTGCTGTTCATCACCCATGATTTCGGCGTGGTGGCCGATATCGCGGACAGCGTGGCGGTGCTGCAGAAGGGCGATCTGGTGGAACAGGGCAGTGCGGCGCAGGTGCTGGGCCGGCCCGTTCACGCCTACACACAGGCGCTGATCGCGGCCGTGCCGAAACTGGCGGCACCGGCGGCGCAACCGCCCAGCACCGCGCCGTTCATCCTGCAGGCGCGCGATGTGGAGAAGACCTATGGCGCGCGCGGCCTGTTCGGCGGCAACGCCACCAAGGCGCTCAACCGTGTTTGCATCGAGCTGCGCCGCGGCGAGACGCTGGGGCTGGTGGGGGAGAGCGGCTCCGGCAAGAGCACGCTGGCGCGGGCGGTGACCCGGCTGATGACGGTCAATGACGGGGAAATCCTGATCTCCGGGCGCGACATCGCCCGCATGACGCGCAGCCAGCTGCGGCCGATGCGCAAGCGGGTGCAGATGGTGTTCCAGGATCCGTACGGCTCGCTGGACCCGCGCCAGCGCGTGGTGGACATCATCGCCGAGGGGCCGATCATCCACGGCACCGATCCCCAAGCTGCGCGCAAGGAGGCGTGCGAGCTGCTGGCGCTGGTGGGGCTGGATCCGTCGGCAGCACAGCGTTTCGCGCATGAATTCAGCGGCGGCCAGCGCCAGCGCATCGGCATCGCCCGCGCTTTGGCGCTGCGGCCGGAATTGCTGGTGGCGGATGAGCCGGTGTCAGCGCTTGACGTGTCGGTGCAGGCGCAGGTGCTGGCGCTGCTGGCCGACATCAAGACACGGCTGCAGCTTTCGATGCTGTTCGTGACGCATGATCTGCGCGTGGCGTTGCAGGTGTGCGACAGGATCGCGGTGATGCAGAAGGGGGAGGTGGTGGAGGTGGCGCCAACCTCCGCGATCTATGGCAATCCGCAGCACCCCTATACGAAGGCGCTGTTCGCAGCCGTGCCGGGGGCGCATTGGCAGGACAGATTGACGCAGGAGACAATGGCATCATGAGCGCAACCGAAGCCTTCGTCGCGGGTCCGCGCACCACCATCGCCGGCAGCCCGACCGGCCCGCTTGCCGGGCTGGGCTTTGCGGTGAAGGACCTGATCGACATTGCGGGCGTGCCCACCCATGGCGGCAATCCGGACTGGTCGCGCTATGCCGGGATTCCCTCCCAACATGCCTGGGTGGTGCAGACATTGCTGGAAGCCGGCGCCTCGGTGGTGGGCAAGACCATCACCGATGAGGTCTCGCTCGGCATTCTGGGCGAGAACGTGTTTGACGGCACCCCGCTGAACCCTGCGGCGCCGGACCGGGTGCCGGGCGGTTCCTCCAGCGGCTCGGCCTCGGCGGTGGCGCAGGGATTGTGCGACTTCGCCCTCGGCACCGACAGTGGCGGCTCGGTGCGGGTGCCGGCGAGTTTCTGCGGCCTGTATGGCATCCGCCCCACGCATGGGCGCATCGATTTCAGCGGCATCACCGTGCAATCCCCCTCGGCGGACACGTGTGGCTGGTTCGCGCGCGATGCGGAGATGTTTGCCCGGGTGGGTGAGGTGCTGCTGCAGGGCAAGTTGCCGACAACGCTGCCCACCCGATTGCTGATCGCAACCGATGCCTGGGGCTTTGCCGATCCGGAGGTGCAGGATGCACTGCTGAAGCTACGCCATCGTCTGTCCAGCCTGATCGGCCACACCGAGGAGGTGGTGATGGCCACGCCCGGGCTTTCGGTGTGGCAGCGCGCGCAGCGCGTGTTGCAGAGCAGCGAGAGTGCGAAGACCTTCGCGCCCTGGCTGGATGCCTGCAACCCAAGAATGGCCTACAGTGTCGCGCGCAACCTCACAATCGGGTCGATGATCAGCGAGGCGGAGCGCAGTGCTGCCAGCCTGATGCGCATCGAGGCACGCGCGAGGCTTGCCTATCTGCTGCCGAAGGGCACGATATTGTGCCTGCCCACCACGCCGTTCCCGGCGCCGTTGAAGGATCTGCCGATCAGCGTGCTGGCGCCGCTGCGCGAGCGGATCAGCTGCCTGACCAGCCATGGCGGCCTCACCGGCGTGCCGCAGGTGAGTATTCCGGGGGGTTTGGTGGGCGGTGCTCCGGTTGGGCTCTCCATCATTGCCGGCCGCGGCTGCGATCTGGATCTGCTGGCCGTGGCCGCAAAGCTGGCCCGAATGTAAACCGCGCGCCTGTCTGCATTGGCCCGGACCAAATGGATAAAAGTTTTTTGGTTCTTTTTTTCAAAAAAGAACGTCGCTGCTTCCCTTAGAGCAACGTCCGATCTGACTGAACCGCTTTGC